>JBKCOM010000023.1:0-4224 GCA_046309775.1 Flavobacteriales bacterium | reverse complement strand
CCTCTGAACTGGTCCAATCCTTTCCAAGCCTTAATAAACGTATTCTGGCACACATCATCCGCATCATCGTGATCGAGCACCATGCGGCGGATGTAGAAATAAATAGGCTTTTGATATTGATCCAGCATGCGCTCGAAGGCCTTGTCGCGCGCACCTTTTTCGAATAACAATTCTAATATTTCTTTTTCTTCTGCCAAGCGTTGGAATTTGAAACTATGACCTGAGTTGAATGAAAAGGTTTAATCCTTTTTTTTATTCTAAACTTATCTTTGCCCAATGTATAAGAAAATTATCAAACCCATTTTCTTTTCTCTTGATCCGGAGAGAGCGCATTATTTGGCCATGGACGCCCTTCAATTCGTGTCGAAACTTCCCGGAGGCAGGTCGCTAATTCGCAGCATTTGCAAACCAAAAAGTCAAACACCCGTGAACGTATTGGGCATTGAATTCCCCAATGCTGTCGGGCTTGCAGCTGGTTTTGACAAAGACGCGCGTTGGGTGGACTTGTTAGAAGATTTGGGATTTGGTTTTATCGAAATAGGCACCGTCACGCCCTTGGCTCAGCCCGGCAACGACAAGCCACGGCTCTTCAGATTGCCCTTGGACAATGGGCTAATCAATAGAATGGGTTTTAATAACGGAGGTTCTAAAGCCGCCGCCGAGCGCCTTCGTCAGCGAAAGTCTAAGATTATCATTGGAGGCAATATTGGAAAAAACAAAGTAACGCCCAATGAAAATGCCGTTGATGATTACATCATTTGTTTTCACGACCTTTTCGATGTAGTCGATTATTTTGTGGTGAATGTAAGTTCGCCCAACACGCCCGGATTGCGCGAGTTGCAAGACAAAGCACCCTTGTTGGCAATATTGAAAACGCTCCAAGACCTTAACAATCAGAAGCCGAATCCAAAACCTATTTTGTTGAAAATCGCACCAGACCTGACCGACAGCCAGTTGGATGATATTGTAGAAATTACAATAAGTTCGGGCATCGCGGGTGTGGTGGCCACGAATACTACTATTTCGAGAGAAGGATTAAAAACCGAACGAACGCTCGTGGAAAGTATCGGAGCCGGCGGATTGAGCGGCGCCCCAGTCCGCAAGCGCAGTACGCAGGTGGTGGAGTATTTGCATAAGAAGTCCAATGGAGCCTTCCCCATCATCGGTGTGGGCGGCATACAAACACGGGAAGATGTAAAAGAAAAAATTGCCGCCGGCGCCTCCCTCGTTCAAGTTTACTCCGGCTTCATCTACGAAGGCCCCGCGATGGTAAAGAGGCTGCTTTAGCCCACTGGCCTACTCTCTTACTAGCCTACTTTATTCATTCTCATTTTCATTGTGATTCTGATTCTGAATACAGAACGAGAACAAGAACGAGAAATTAACTTTCTCCACGGCCTGCACCACCCCTTCGACAGGGCTCAGGGCATGCCTTCGACTCCAAAAATTATCATCGCTTACGCTCGATAATTTTCTCCGCTCAGGGACCGGGCTTCTTGGGATCAATAAAGGGGCAAAAAAGAGAAGGAGTTGGAAAACTGCGTTTTCCAACTCCTTCTCTTTTTTGCCCAACCTCTTAGATTTGGAGGCAGTGAGCACCGGTCCCTGAGCGAAGAGAATCAACAAGCGCAAGTGCAGTTGATGAACGGAGTCGAAGGCATGCCCTGAGCCCTGTCGAAGGGGCGCTGCAGACCGTGGAGAAACCTATTTCAATCCACTAATCTTATTACCCTATTATCTTATTACCCTATTACCCTATTACCCTATTATCTTATTATCTTACTAACTCCCGAAACCAAACCCGGCGAAGAAACCTTGATGAAGTAAATACCGGAGCGAAAAGAAGACATATCGATTTGGGTGGCGACGCCATAGTGCGTGGGGCGAGTGGATTGGATCAACCTACCAAAGCTGTCGAAGATTTCGATAAGATTAAAAGACGGATCTAACTCAACATTTAATACATCTCGACACGGGTTCGGGTAAACACGCAAAGTCTGTTGAGCATCCAGTTCGGTGGTTGAAACGATGAATTCGCAAGGCGGAGCAGCGGGATATTGGTAGAGCGAAAAGTTATCATTCGAATAGCATCGAAATGGGCCTGCACTATGACCGTCTATCATCCCGATAAAATTGTCAAAGTGCGTGAGGTATCCGTTGATCGAGCCAATACCCAGCACAATGGTGTCCTGTTCCATACCACTACCAGCGCCTGGACCAAAGTCTACAACTTTGTAAAGTCGCTCCTCGCCATTGATGACCTTCGTACCCTCGGCCACGACGGTAGTTTTAACAAGGTTTGCCCATTGTGTTGGTGCCGACATGAACCAAGAGTCACCGATGGCCGCATTGAAATTGTACAAGGTATCCCACTCATTGCTGAAACGAATAAAGACCACACCATTATCCTCATAAGTGAATTCATATCCGATATCCTCGGATGAGAAATTACTATATAAATAATTGTACAAAAACCTATCTTTTTTCAGTTTTTGTGCCGTTTGATTTTCAATCAATGTATCTCCAAAGTATTCGAGAACGACATACCCACCCGCAGTCATTCCAACGTGAGAATAATGCCACTGCGACCCCTCCGGACACCACCCCTGCCCCACCCCACTGAGCGCGGCAAAAAGAAAAATCAGTAGTAAATATTTTTTCATTTCTTCAATTTATTACAATGCCATCACCCTGTCTTATTACCCTATTATCTTACTACCCTATTATCCTATTACCCTATTATCTTATTATCTTATTATCTTATTATCTTATTACCCTCACCTTCTCCGTTTTCGTCACCCCACCCACCGAAATGGAAAGCAAGTAAGTGCCCGAAGGGAGCGGTGATGCATCGAGGGTAAGGGTGCCTTCGTTCATTTGAATCTGATGTTGCATTACGGAGCGACCTTGAAGATCATACACATTGATAAGCACTTCTTCATTGCCCATATTGTGTGCGAGTGCGATGTTCAAATCCTTTTGGACGGGATTGGGATAAACAGAAAAAGCAATGGGATTTTTTTCATCAACGCTATACACCAAATTTTCGCAGTCAGGCACCAAACATCCGTCTTCATCGAGGGCTAATAGCCACGCCTCTTTCGCTGTAACAGGATCACCATTATTTGCAATTAAAAAAGTATAACCTGTGGCGAGCCAGCCACCATTGGGCAATGGATCTAAATCGAAAAGTAAATTATCTCCGTACGCCGCATGGTAGTGGCGACGATGCCATATCAAATTACCCTCAGTGTCTACTTTGGAAATGATGCCTAGAGTCCAAGGTGTATTGAGGTAATGCCAGCCATACGTGCCAACACAAACAATATTACCATCAGCAGCTATTTTACTCACCTGCGTACTTCCTGAGAGGTGGGTATCAGCAATACGACAAGTCCAAATGGTATCAAGCGTGGCGCCATTTACCTTAACTAACTGCGGAAAATCTCTGTAATCGCTGTTATTACCTACAAGCATATCAAACTTGCCTGTTCCGAAAACAATACTCCCATCTGGCATCTCTAAAGGGCTCTCTACGCCTTGATTATCAATCAAACCCCAGAAGGGATATTTCTTGGTCTGAAGCAAATTTCCTGATGAGGAAAGTCGGTAAATAATACCACAAGGATTATATTCCGTTCGATCTTCGAAGCCCGCGGCTAAAAATTCTCCATTGGATAATCCCTTAATCCAAATTCCATTTCGGTACTTATCGCCAACACCTAGATATTTCTCCCATTCAATATTGCCATCACCATCGGTTTTTACCACGTAAAACTTGGGATATCCCTGAGTTAATTCAGCGCTTCCTATGGCGATAATACCCTCATCAAAGGTTGGCTTTGTCTGGATAAAAATGTAATCATGAATACTGTCCCCAAAAACTTTCTCCCAAATCACTTCTCCTTGATGGCTTAGATGATTGATCCGTGCCAATCGAGAATCACCTTGGTTTGTAGTTTTAGATCCACAAAAAAAGATTCCCGCTTCATTTACAAAAAGATTGTCCGCCCAACCCCCATTCATTGAAAAATTTCCTTGTCCTACAATGAATGTATCTACCACACTTCCCTCAAGGTCTAGTTTAAAAATCGTCGGAAACCACCCACCATCTCTGTTTTCTGAAATTAGGGTGTAAATGGTATCCTCATAAATATCGCTTGATCTGCAGTTCACAGCATAACCCAAGCTTTCATCTCTACCAAATCGAATATTAAATGTTTG
>JBKCOM010000022.1:0-10669 GCA_046309775.1 Flavobacteriales bacterium | reverse complement strand
TACACTTTTTCCACATTGGGCAATGGTTCATCCGTAGTTTTTACTACATTAGTGACTGAACAAGAAAAGCCGTATGAAGGGAGACCTTCAAGTACGGTTTTGTGAGAACGCAGGGGTGAAATTCCCTTGCGTGACTCGATTGGCAGCAATAATGACAAAACCAAATCAAACAAGAGAAACCAGATTTCAAACCATTTCCAAAGTAAGTCATCACTATTATTTTAGCTACTATTTCATTTTGCGGAAGTTTGCAGTGTTCAATAACTTTTAAACTTTTGAAAAATGAAAAAATAATTAAGAAAACAGCACTGTACACGTTATTAGCGTTGCTGATTGTATTTATCTTATTTGGGTGTAGTCCCAAAGTTTATAATATCCCCTATATTAAACAAAGGACAACAACCAAATATTGGCAGCTACCGAAAGAATCAAAAATTGCTTATACCTATTTGCCAGCCAAAGGAGACAGCGTTAAACCATATCCTGTTATTTATTTACATGGTGGACCTGGTGGTTATGTTTACAGCAAAAACATAGAATTACTCTCGAATCTTGCTGATGATGGCTGTAATGTATATTTATATGATCAAATCGGTTGTGGCTTATCAAATAGGCTAGAAAACATTAAAGAATATACAGCTGAAAAGCACAAGCAAGACCTAGAAGCTATTGTCAAAGAGTTGAATGCAGTAAAAGTTATCTTAATCGGGCAGTCCTGGGGCGGGGCATTGGCCACGCTTTATACAGCTGATAACAATGAAAAAGTGGATAGAATTATCTTTACGAACCCAGGAGAGATTATGCCTCAAATAATTAAGGAACCTAAAAATAATTTTCCAGATAGTTTACAGCTAAAGGCTCCTTCCGATCTTTCAGCCAAATCAAATAAAAAAGCTTTAACTGTAAGAGGAATTTCTGTGGCAATCTGGGCTAACTTTTTTGGTAAGAAATTAGCAAGTGATTATGAAGCCGACGGATACTTAACAGATTTAGCAACTGAATTTACCAAAGCCCTGGTTTGTGACAGCACAAAAGCCCTAAAAGAAGAAGGTGGTGCGGGTTATTATTGTAATATTAGAACCAATAGAAGCTTTGGAAAATTAACCGACCCTCGCTCAAAACTTCAAAATAATACCATTCCAATTTTGTTGCTAAAAGGGCAGTGTGATAACATTGAGTGGGAATATAATGAAGAATATTTAAACATCTATAAGAATAATCAACTCATAGTAATTCCAAATGCAGGACACCAAATATTTGTAGAACAACCAGAAAGGTATATTGAAGAGATAAGAAAATTTTTAAATCAATAAAGAAGAACCGCCCAGTACGTTTTGGCAAAAGTGGCGATTTATTGCTCTGAAGAAACAACTGTTGTTTACCAAGCATTGGTTCTCCGCAAAAACATTTGTAGAGTAAACGCCACCTTCATCAGGGCGAAAAAAGTTGGCAGCATATTGACAAATCCAACTCACATAAGAAAAACCAAATTTCAAACGATTTCCAAAGTAAGTCATCACTATTATTTTAGCTACTATCTTATTATACGCAAGTTTGCAGTGTTCAATAACATTTAAATTAAGTAATATGAAAAGCAAGAAAAGAAAATATACCATAATTGGGAGTATCCTTTTTATGATAATTTGTATGTCAATTATTAGCTCTTGTGGTATAAAAAAATATACGACCACAATGGAACAAATGATGATCACAGAAACTAAGGACATTGAATATTCAGAGAAAGAAATCGCAGAGGACATCGATTATTTCATCAAATCAGTAGAAGAGGTTTCCCCTTTTTCATACATGAATGCCGATTCACTTTCAATTCAGAAACTGGCAATGGATTTAAAAGGTAAAGGAGCCAGAAAGGGAAATGAATTGTATCTTGATTTTATGAGACTTTCCGCAGCATTTAATGTTGGGCATATTTACACGTTTCCTCCTGAAGCTATGCTGGATGAGGCTATAAAAAATGGCTATCGCTTTTTCCCATTGTTCATAAAAAAGAATCAAGGAAAATGGGAAATATTAGGCATCATTGACAACGCTATTCCTGAAAAAAATATTGGAAATGAAGTAATAAGAATTAACGGGAATGAAATGAGCGAAATAATAAAAACTATCCAACCTCTTCTTGCGAATGATGGAAATAGCGATGAGATGGTTGGAGCTTCTTTCCCATTTTTATTGTGGGCTGTAAACATCAGTCATCCATACTCTGTAGAGATCATGAATAAAAAAACCGGATTGATTGAGATTCTAGAATTACAAGGAACAAATGATCTGGATAAATACAGAACCCAAAAACCAATTGACACAAAAGTAAAACTGCAAGATTTCATTACGTTTGAACTATTGGACAAAAACATTGGGTACATCAACGCAAAGTCTTTTCTTTTTGTCCAAAACAATGAAATCACAAAATCTTTTGAAAAAGAGCTGGAATCTTATTTTGCCGAACTGAAAGAAAAAGGCGTATCAAATTTGATAATTGATCTCAGAGAAAATGGTGGTGGATCGAGTTATCCTTCTGAAGCTATTCTTCAAAAAATAGCACTCAAACCTTATCAACAGACTGGAGGTTCAACCATGCGGGTAAGTAGACAGTTTGGAGAATTTTTAGATGGCTTGCCTTGGGCTTTCCGAATGATCGCTAAAAAAGGATTGATGAAAGATTACCACAAGTATCCTATTGGAACAAATATCAAAGAAGAAAGCAAGCCATCATTACCCAAAAAAGTGAAAAATAGTTTTAGCGGGCAGGTTTATGTATTGATTGGACCCAACACCCATTCAGCAGCGATGATGATGGCGAATGCAGTTGAAGATTTTGATCTTGGCATCTTAGTGGGTGAATCGACCAAAAGTATTCCACGTGAGTTGAGTAACGCATTGCCCTTAAAAACACCTAATGCCAAAATAGCTTATGTTGTTCCCGCATCTTTATTTACCCGTGCCAATGGGGATGCAAACAATTACGATCCAGTAAAACCGGACGTCTTCATTGAATCTATCGCAGAAGATATTCAGCAAAAGCTGGATCCTGTGAAGCAGTATGTTTTGGAAAAAATAATATTACAAGATAAAACCAAATAATAAAATAACTTGAGTATCCGCTATTATAACAAAAGGTTAATTAAAGTCAGAAAATCAACTTCTTAACCCCAAATCCGGCAGTTGCCGGAAGTAAGTTGATTTTCTTCACACCCTTTAGGGAACGGGGTAAATGAAGAAAATCAAATTGCAAAATTTGTAATCAAAGCGGACACTCATTTAAAATAATTATACAATGAAAAAATTACTTATCATCACCGCAGTCATACTGACTTCAGTTGCAGCAAATGCGCAAAGCAAAGTTCAAAACCCGCCCAAAAAAGCCAAAGTGCAATATTCTGCCTTCTGGGGGCTTTTCAAGTCTGAGGGCTATACAAGAGATTCGGTAAAGTGCAATTTACCTGAGTATAAGACAGATTTCTACGATAATAGAATAGACACTGCAAAGTATGAAGTGAAAAGCATTCTTTGGGGTGCTGTAAAATGGACTGAAAAGAAAAAAGGTCCTCACCTGTAAATCCACAAAGCGATGAAAAGTAATTTTATTGAAAATGCCTCATTAGGCAAAAACGAATGGTGGCGGTATGCATTAAGCATATTATCAGCAGTTGCAGTAATTGCTATTGTTAATATCTTAATTCGCCAAATGCTTCCAATTATCAAGTCATTGTTTCCTGACAACAATTATGGAAAAGATCTTTTTACGTTCTGTCTTGTTCTTCTGATATTTGGTGTGGCAGTTATTGCTTTTATGTTTACGGCACATAAGTTACATAAAAGATCAATAATGTCCTTTATTTCTAACCAAAACAAGTTTAGCTGGAAATCATATTTTGCTGGTTTTTTATCCTGGGGAGGAATCTTGTTTCTGAGTCTTCTTGTTGTAGATAATGAAAAGTTTGAAGCATTCTTAGCTAATTTTAATCCGAACCACTTCCTTATATTGTTTCTATTAGGCTTTGTTGCTATTGGGATTCAATCATTTTTTGAAGAGATGGTGTTAAGAGGTTATTTATTGCAAGGCTTGTATTTGCGAATCAAAAACCTTGGATTGTTAATCATCATTAATGCACTGATTTTTGGGCTTTTACATTTTGGTTATGGGATACAAAGCTTTTTATCTTCTTTGTTTTTTGGGGTTGCTTTTGCATTAATTGTTATGCTTCAAAACAGGATAGAGTTCGTTTCGGGAGCGCATAATGCCAATAATTTGCTACTTTCCTTGGTGTTTTTGGATTTATCTGATGCTGCCAATGAGCAATTCAGCTGGACCATCAATTGGGTTGATTTTGGATTGCATATTGTTTCTTTTTTTTTGCTTATTGGATTGGTTTATATATTTCTTAGCAGGGGCTCTAAAAACTTTTTTTTAAACCTCAAACATAACGGGTGGGTTAAAAAAGCATTGTTCTTATTTATTGCCATATTGCTGCTTTCGAAACCATCTTTTTCACAGTCAAACAGTATATCAAATGAGTGGATTAAAAAGAATGTTCACACAATAAATAACGATTCCCTAAGTGTTGGAAAATTCAATTTTTTGAAAGAAGAAATTTCAGATAAACGAATCGTGTTTTTAGGAGAAGCAACGCATTATGATGGTGCAACATTTGCTGCACGATCAGAAATGGTTGAGTTTTTAATAAAGGAAATGGGCTTTGAGGTAATTCTTTTTGAAGCCGGCATGTTCGATTTGATGCAAGCCAATAAAGAATTTCAGGAAACCGGACAATCACAAAAAATTAAAAATTCATTATGGGATTTTTGGCGAACACAGCAATGGGAACACTTTTATTCCTCTATTGAAAAGCACAAACAAGATGGCAAACCAATTCAAATGGCCGGGTTTGATTGCAAATTCAGCTCATCCTATGGGTTTAGCAATTATAACTACAGTACATTTATTGAGGGAATCTTTAAGGATAAGTATTCAGAGGCAATGAACACAGATGAGTACAAAGCGTATATTTCGATTTGGAAAGATATAGAGAAAGGCTATCAACAAAGCGGCATTAAAGGAGGGTTGGCTAAGATTCGTTATAAAATGTCTGATAAAGACAAAATGAAATTCAGACAGTTAAGCCTATGGTTTGTATCAAAGTTGAATAGCATAGGAGAACACAAAATTTCTCAAATGGTTAAAAATAATGACGAAAGCATTATTGCGTATTCAGATCTCCGCCTGCTGAAATTGATATTTAATAAAAAAAGCATTATTCCAATAAATAACCGCAGAGATGAACTAATGGCTGAGAATATGATCCATTTACTTAAAAATGTTTATCCTTATAAAAAGATAATTGTAATAGGTGCAACGTACCATTTTATCCGAAATAACAATTTAATTGAACCAATTAGAATACAGGGAATACCTATTCAAGAATCGGTAATTATGGGTAATTTTATCTACAATAAATTTCCAAATGAAATCTACACCATCGGATTTACTACTTTTGACGGGATGTATGGATTAGTAGATCAAAACAAAAAAGGAACTCCTGTGAAATCACCCAACGAAAACAGTTTAGAATTTCAACTTGCTTCCAGAGGAATAGAAAACGCCTTTGTTACGTTAGAAAATTCTGGAAATGAATTATTCTTTAGCCAAGGTAATGTTTTAAGGTTGTTTGATCATCAATCTGCAGCAAGTTCTAAACAATGGGGCAAAATTCTTGATGCTGTGTTTTTTATTAAAACCATGACACCCGCTTATAAATTAGAAGATTGATAAAAGAA
Source organism: Flavobacteriales bacterium (assembly GCA_046309775.1). Classification (GTDB taxonomy): domain Bacteria; phylum Bacteroidota; class Bacteroidia; order Flavobacteriales_D; family Sanyastnellaceae; genus JAIXWP01. Next base: position 4,876 of record JBKCOM010000022.1, on the reverse strand, counting down.
ATCAAATTAACAAACATGCATACATTTTTGAATAAGATAAATATTACTTGGTGCAAAGAAACCAATCTCGTGCCAATTGTACTGCTAATTCAGTTGTCTTTAATAAATATTTCAGCATTAAAGGCACAAGACACATTACACCATAAACTTGGATATATCCCAAATACTGCCATAAACGCTGGGTTGATCGGTTCTGTAATATTTCCAGGCTTTACTATTGGGTTAGAAAGGCCATACAAGGTTACATACTATGAAAAATTTAAAAAGAAAAAAACAAAAACGTTTTTCCAGGAGAAATTAATTTCATTCAATTACAGCATGTATCATCAGCCAAATTATCACACGAACAATTTTTTAACTGCTTCATGGATATCAAGAAAACAAAAGCTTAGCGGGTGGTATTTTGAAACTTCTACCGGTTTAGGAATAAGCAGAACATTTGTTGATGGAGCCTCTTTTACGGTATCTGATAATGGTGATATAAGTAAGATTCCGTTATCAGGAAACTGGTATGCTTTGGCATCCTTTGGGTTAAGTTGGGGCTATAATGCAAACTTAAAACTTCAAAAGCCTTATTCCATTTATCTTCGTCACCAATGGTTTATGTTGTTTCCGTATAATTCGTTTGTAATGCCAAGGCCAGTTATTGAACTATGTCTTAAGTATAACTTAGATAATATCTGGCAGCCCAATATTAGATTCAGTTCAAAAGCAAAATACAGTCGGTATATTAAAAAACAAAAGCAGAAAATATGATACGGTTTATTCTATTTGTTCAAATGGCAATTCTTATAGTAGCCATAAGCTCCTGTCAAAAAGAGTCATTTTCTCTTTCGGGTATGGCGGATGACCATTTTTTTCTGAAAAGCGGAAATCAGCACATGCCCATTTCGGTAGTTGGAAATGTAGATTCAAAAAAATTCATCATCATTTTACATGGTGGCCCTGGGGGGTCAGCCATTCAATATAGAGATGGTTATGTGCGTGAGCATGTTGAAAAAGACGTAGTAATGGTTTATTGGGATCAACGTTTTGCAGGAAATACTCAAGGCAATGGTGGAAACACGGATATAACTCAGTTTAGAAGGGATATTAAAAATTTAATTTTGTTATTGAGCTATAAATATGGATCAGACAAAGAATTCTATTTTTTAGCCCATAGCTGGGGCGGTTTTTTGGCTCCTTACTTCTTAGCAGATAACAACAACCAACAATTGATAAAAGGCTGGATTCAGGTTGATGGTGCTCATAACTATTACCTCAATGATTCCTTGACTCGAGAAATGCTTATCTCCGAGGGTAATATTGAAATTTCAGAAGGTAGAAATGTAAGCAGATGGCGTGAAATTGTAGATTGGTGCTTGGCAAATGATTTTAAAGGTGAAAAAAACGGGGAGCAGCTTAACAAGTTTGCATTTAGTGCAGAATCCCTTATGGAGGCAGTGAATGAGCCCAAAGACCCAACCTTTGCTGATATATTACAAACGAGTTTGATGTCCTTTTTATCTAATGTAATTGCGTCAAGTATCAGGAATATTGATTCGCCAACCTATGAAATACCTAATAGTGATAAATTGCAAAGCATAACAATTCCAACTCTGTTGCTTTGGGGTAAATATGATTTTGTTTGTCCACCCGAATTAGCGGATGACATTCTCAATAATATTGGCAGCACAGATGTGAGCAAAATTATTTATCAGAATTCAGGTCATTCTCCAATGCTTAGTGAACCTGAAAAATTCTGGAATGATGTGATCGATTGGGTGAAGTTACACTGAACATATTTTAAAATGCATAGCCAACGAGCATTTCTCAATGAACGAGCAGTTTTAATGTTGTTTGATCATCAATCTGCAGCAAGTTCTAAACAATGGGGCAAAATTCTTGATGCCGTGTTTTTTATTAAAACCATGAAACCTGCAGAAAAATAATTAAATTACTATTTTTGAAAAAAGATGAGAACTAAAGCTACTAAATTATTAATCATTTTGCCCCATATTTTCTTTTGGGGCTTCTTCACTTTTCTGTTTTATCGCCAGAACCCAGAAGCAGACGCACAAGATTATTGGAATTGGTTTACGATTCTAGGCCTCTGCGCTGTGGTAGTCTATGTTAATCTTTATATACTTTTGCCAAAGTTTTTCTTTCTAAAAAAGTATCTGGTTTATTTGCTATTACTTTTGTTGACTGTTAGCCTGATAGCATTTGTTTTAAAATTGTCAGCACCGGAAAGTACAGGTTCAATCGGTGCGTCATTCTTTCAGCATTTTATGAACCTTATATTCTTTGTTGTATTAACAAGCTCCTTCAAATTTTTCAGAGAATACTCTCGAAAACAAAAAGCCTTGATAAAAGCCGAAAACGAACAGCTAAAAACAGAACTTTCCATTCTCAAAGCACAAGTGCATCCTCATTTTTTGTTCAATACACTAAATAATCTGTATGGTCTAATAACTCAGAATCAAAATCAAAAAGCGTCAGAAGTAACGTTAAAACTTTCTGATTTGATGCGGTATCTGTTGGATAGCAGCAAAGCCGAAACGGTAAGTCTGAGAGCGGAAATTCGATTCCTAGAAGACTATGTGAGCCTGGAAAAAATCCGTTTAAGCAAAAATGCAGATATCCAATTTGAAGTTTCAGGAATTGATGAAGATGTTTTCATTCCTCCGTTACTATTTATTCCATTTGTGGAAAATGCATTCAAACATGGACTAAACACTCTTTCGGAAGAAAATTATGCTCACTTTGCATTATCCGTACAAAGCAATGAACTCTTTTTTGAAGCTAAAAATTCGTTGGGCAACAATCTGGATAAACAACCTCAAAGCGGAACGGGCTTAGATAATCTTAGAAAAAGATTACACCTGATCTACCCCGAAAAACACCAGCTGGATATTGAAAATACCGAAACGTTTTTTAAAGTAACTTTACACCTGCAATTATGAAATATCAATGCTTAATAGTAGATGACGAGCCCATTGCTCAACAAATACTAGAGAGTTACATCTCTCAAATTGATTCATTACATATCGCCGGCAAATGCAGCAATGCATTTGAAGCGCTGAATGTTTTGCACCAAGAACATATTGATATTTTATTCTTAGACATTAAAATGCCTTCGCTTTCAGGATTAGAGATGCTCAAAACCTTGCAAAATCCACCAAAAGTAATCCTAACAACAGCCTTTTCGGAATTTGGTGCAGAAAGCTACGAATATGGAATAACCGATTATTTACTCAAACCTATTCCTTTTGAACGGTTTTTAAAGGCAGTCAATAAAATTGTGATGCCTAAAAACACTGACTTCGCAAAGGAACAGGCTGAAGAAAAACCAAGTTCAGAACCAACTTTTATTTTCTTTAAAGCCGATAAGAAAATACACAAATACTATTTCGCAGATATCCTTTTTATTGAAGGAAGCGGCAATTACGTTAAAATCCATTCGCAGAATGACAAACCTCTTATGGTTCTAGACAAACTAACTGAAATGCAATACAAATTACCTTTAAAGCAATTTCTTAGGGTACATAAATCATTTATCGTAAACGTATCGTATATTAAAAAAATTGAAGGAAACATGCTTACAATTCAAGACAAAGTTATCCCAATTTCAGCTACTTTTAGACAGGACTTAGACGGATTGATAAATGAAAACAGATGAATTACAGCTGCCAACAGCGTGCAAGCGCCATAGCCCTGCCGCAGGCGCAACACAGGGCTACGATCGCCTGCACGCAAACCGTTATAGGGCATTTAAAAAGACATAGACCAATGAGAAAAATAATATTCATATTGACATTCTTTCCTACAGTTCTCTTCGGACAAGTTGCGACTTTTTGGGCTGACACTCTCAGAATCGATGATGAGAGTATATTAGAAGCTGAGTGGAAAATTAACGGGCAAACATTACATTATGGTTCAAAACCTATTGAAGTTAGAATAGATAATATTATTGACACTATTCTTTTTAAACAGTTTAAACATTCTAAATGGGACACATTGATTTGTAATATTGCCGAACCTTTAAATTATACATTCCAGTACAATACGTGTTGTGGTGGTTTTGACGTTTATGAAAATAACAAAAGGATAAGTGGAACTGTAATGTTCATAATTAAAAATTCGGACAAGAAGAAAAAGTATATTGGACAGCTTGATGGTGCTGGAATACTTTTAGACCTCCATAGCGGTGACACATTGAAACCTATATGTTGGAGTCCAATGCACCCAAATATTTATAACGTAGCATTAAGTGAAATAGAAATATGTAAAGACACAACTAACTGTTACGAAGAAATTTGTTTGTATGAGAAAGGAAATAAAGAACCAAACTACGGCTTCGGATTCAAAACAATTTCAAACAAATTTAACTGTTTATTACTGCCTTTAAGTAGTCAACCCATAAAAGTAATTTATGACAGAAAAACAGACAAGATTAAAATTGAATAGAAAAACGCCCTATAACAGCACCTACCCAAAAGTGGCGGTTCAGTGGTTAAATCATTCCGATAGCTATCGGAATTGTGCTTCATCAAAGTTTCTGCTCGGTTGACAGTTTTGTGCTCCGAAACTCGTCGGAACGCAAAGCCCCAAACCGTGTGTGTCTTGAAAGACTAATGCGAAGCAGTAGTCAATGCTGTACAAAAGATGGAAGACAGTTTGAACTTTCAGAATCATGAGTGCGTAGCCCGAGCGAACAGGGTGGTCGACTCACTGGAAGTGTGGAACTGACAGTCCTTCCGCAGATGCCTGATAGGAGGAATTTGCAAATCACCTTATGCTGCATCAGAATGAAAATTCTTTTGTGGTGAGCGATAAGGAAAAGCGAGAACAAAGATTCTTGCAGATGAGTGTTGCGGAGTCGAAGAACTTAAAC
>JBKCOM010000021.1:0-4498 GCA_046309775.1 Flavobacteriales bacterium | reverse complement strand
GATAGCTTGATCACCAACTTCCACGAACCAGAGAGTGTGTTGTTGATGATGACCACAGCATTCGGTGGTTATGATCTTATCATGGATGCTTATCAGCAAGCCATTAAAGAGAAATACCGCTTCTTCTGCTACGGAGATGCGATGTTGATTTTAAGCTAAGATTTTACTTTTATAAAGCTCGAGCAACGAAACGGATAGTCTGTCTGTTTCGTTGTTCGAGTAATGTTTCCTTGCCTTTGGTGAGCATGGCAATATTTTCTTCAGAATAATGACGCGCTGTAAGTAGCGTCATTCCTTCGTTATAGCGAATAGTGTACTTATTTTTTAAAGCATCAAAAAGTTTCGTCTGCTTTGTTTCATCTTTATCAATGCAAATGGAAAAGCTCAGTGCACTATTCTCCATGAGGTGAATGCGGATGCCGAATTGTGAGAGCAAGTCGAATATTTCCTTCAAATTATCTTCCACCACAAAAGAAAAGTCTCGAGGCGTGATGCTAATGAGCACTTGGTTTGCCTTTGAAATGAACGAAGGTGTGAGGTGGTCAAATTCAGTGTTTTCTTGAATCACAGAGCCCTCAGCGCTTGGGTCGATGAATGATTTGATGTGGAGAGGAATATTCTTGTTTTGCAAAGGCTTCACCGTTTTGGGGTGAATCACGCTTGCGCCGTAGTACGCAAGTTCGATGGCCTCGCGAAACGAAATCTTATCGAGTTTAATGGTATTTGGAAAAAGTTTGGGATCAGCATTGAGCATACCGGGCACGTCTTTCCAAATGGTGACATCTTGCGCATCCATGATGAAGGCGAGGATGGCAGCCGTGAAGTCTGAACCTTCGCGGCCGAGGGTAGTGGGCTGTTGTTCGCTGCCGCTGCCGATAAAACCTTGGACAATTACCAAGTCGTGTATCTCTAATTTTTGGCGAATGAGATTGCAGCCGAGGGTACTTTTGTTCCAGTCGACGCGCGCATCGCGGTGGCGATCATCGGTTTTGATGATGCTGCGCGCATCTACGAAGGCGGCATTGAAATTTTGAGAAATCAAGTAAGCATGCACAAGGGCAGTGCTGAAAAGTTCGCCATAGCTCACGATGGCGTCATAGTCGCGGTCATCGTTGGAGTTGCGGGGTAGCGCGATCACCTCTTCCAAATCTTTGAAATACGCAAAGACAGGAGCCATGCGGGATTCGTATTCGTTGCCAAAAAGTTCTTGACCAATATTTTCGTGATAAGCCTTGAGTGCATTGATGACCTCTGCGGTATTTCCTTTGGCCATGCGGGCGCGGTGAAGGTCTTCGAGAGCGTTCGTCACCTTGCCCATAGCGGAAATGACGACGGCTATTTTTTCATTTTGAAAAGAGCGAAGAATGTTGGATACGTTTTTAACTGCCGCGGCATCTTTCACGGATGCGCCGCCGAACTTGAATACCTTCATATTTTTTCTAAATAATCTTCTATTTGTTGTTTTGATAGTTTGCCATTGAGCCATTCGGAGGCGTAGGTGGCGCCGAATGAATCGTAGAATCGGATGGCGGGTTCGTTCCAGTCGAGCACTTGCCAAATCATGCCATTGCGGCCATCGGCGAGGGATTGTCGCATGGTGGCCTCGAAGAGCATTTTGCCAAGCCCGCGCCCACGGGTGGCTTCTGTCACGATGAGGTCTTCGAGATAGAGAAGAGGGCCTTTCCAGGTGGAAAAGCGGGTGTAATAAAGGGAAATGCCCAGAATTTTGTCATCCTCAACGGCGACGAGGAATTCGTAATAGTAATTTTTACCAAAAGCCCATTCCTCTAGCTCTTGAGGAGACACTGCTACCTCGTGGGCTGCCTTTTCATACTCCGCCAATTCCTTGATCAAATCAAAGACAGCGGGGATGTCGGAGGGTTTTCCTTTTCGAATATCAACAGAAGACGGCATGGCACAAAAGTAAGTAAGGAGCGGATTGATTACCTTTGCATCATGTCAAGTATTCGATTGGAAAAAATAGGTACCCTCATTAAGAAAGAGTTGAGTATCATTTTTCAGCAAAACATGCACTCGCATTTTCAAGGATTGATGATCACCGTGACCAGTGCGCGTGTGTCGCCAGACCTCAGCACAGCGAAGATATACCTCAGTTTTTTTCCAACAGAGAAGAAAGAAGAAGGCATTGCAATTGTGAACGACAAGATATCTGTGATACGCGGATTGCTTGGGAGTAGCACAGGCAAGCAGTTGAGAAAAATTCCGAGTTTGAGTTTTTTCATCGACGACTCGTTGGATTATTTTGAGGAAATAGATCGTTTATTAAAAAAGAAGTAAGTCACAGGGACAACACGCCACATGCATTACGATCCGATAAAAAAGTCATTGGGCAAGGTATTCAACCGTTCGCCATACACGAGAATTTTATTTTATAAGCTCTTAGATATTTTGCTGCTGCGCACATGGCACATTCACCGTGAATTGCGCAAGTGGAAGAAGACTGCGCCGGTGAAGTCTCACATTCTCGACGCTGGGTCTGGCTTTGGACAGTACAGTTATCACATGAGCAAATTTTCGGATAAGAACTGTTTGTTGGGAGTGGATGTGAAGTGCGATCAAGTGACGGAGTGCAATGAATTTTTCCGTGCGATAGGCAAGCACAATGTTCTTTTCAAAGTAGAGGATTTGACGAAGTTTCGCAAAGACAATAGTTTTGATTTGGTGTTGTGTGTGGATGTGATGGAGCATATACTAGAAGATGTGGATGTGTTGAAGAATTTCAATGCGAGTATGAAAGAAGGCGGGATGTTGTTGATATCGACGCCGAGTGACCAAGGCGGCAGTGACGCACATGGTGACGAGGATGAGAGTTTTATCGAAGAACACGTGCGCAACGGTTATGGCATGCAAGAGATGAAAGACAAGTTGAAGTTGGCTGGTTTCACCAAGGTTAAAGCGCATTACAGCTATGGAAAGCCGGGGCAATTGTCGTGGAGACTCTCCATGAGTATTCCTATGCGCTTGCTCAATATTTCACAAGTATTTTTTGCGGTATTGCCCATCTATTATATCGTGGTGATGCCGATATCGATGATATTGAATTTTATAGATAGTCATACTGCGCATCGCACGGGCACTGGTCTGATAGTGCTTGCTTGGAAATAACAAAGGGATGAACGTCTCTTTCTACATAGCGCGTCGATATTTATTTGCAAAAAAATCGCGGAACATTATCAATATTATTTCGATGATATCGATGACCGTGGTGGCTTTTGTGGCCGCCGCGATGATCACGGTGATGAGTGCATTCAATGGTATTGAAGATTTAGTAAAAGATTTGTTTTCGAATTTCGATGCACCGCTCACCATTGTGCCTGTGGAAGGTAAGAGTTTTGCGGATAGTCTTTTTACGGACGCTCAGATACAAGGAATAGAAGGCATCAAAGGTTGGAGTCGTGTGATTGAAGAAGATGCGTGGCTGCAATACGCAGATTACAATAGTGTGGCTACGGTGAAGGGCGTGAGTACCACTTATGCATCCTTGTCTTCCTTGGATAGCATGATGTACTTGGGCAGTTTTAGATTGCGCGAAGACAGCTTGAATTATGCCGTGTTGGGATTGGGTTTGTACAGTGAGTTGCGCATGCCGCGACCGGATGTGACGCCGCCGATCATTACGATGAATGCGCCGATTCGCGGACGCAAGCTTTCGAGATTTAAAGAGAATGCGTTCAATCGTGTGCCTGTGATGGCGAGTGGAGCTTTTTCGGTGAATGCAGAATTGGATGTGAAATACGCAATCGTTTCGTTGGATTTTGCGCGGTCTCTTTTCAACATGGAAGAAAGTGTGTCTTCGATTGAGATTTTTTTGAATGATGAAAAAGATGAGGAAGCTGTAAAAGTGGCGCTGCAAGCGGTATTGCCGAAGGACTTGAAAGTTGAAACGCGATTTGATAGAAATGCGTTGGTATATAAAACCAATGCCAGTGAGAAGTGGTTTACGTTTTTGATATTATTTTTTGTCTTGTTGATTGCGTGTTTCAACATCATAGCATCGTTGACGATGTTGATCATTGAAAAGAAAAAAGACATTTATATTTTGGAAAGCATGGGCGCCACGCGTAGCATGATACGACGTGTATTTGTGCTTGAAGGAATTTTTATCAATGTGGTGGGAGCTGTTGTGGGAGTGAGTGCTGGATTGGCCTTGTGTTGGGCGCAGCAGCAGTTTGGTTTGGTATCGATGGAAGGTGCGATGGTGGATTATTATCCTATCATGATTAATTGGGCGGATGTTATCGGCATCTTTTTGACCGTCGTGATAGTAGGCGCCATCTTCTCCTTTGGCCTAGTGGGTCGCTTGATGAATCGCTTTGCGTGGCGGTGAGGGAAGATGGGAGTCCCGATAGCTCCTAAAATCCGCAAGTTTTGTGGAAAAAGTACTGCAAAACCTTTCTAGGAAAGGCTTTGCAGCTTGCGGTATTACACCTAACTTGGTGCTGTTCCAATACCAGCATGAAAGTTAAACAATCTACTC
>JBKCOM010000020.1:0-14073 GCA_046309775.1 Flavobacteriales bacterium | reverse complement strand
GGCCGAAATTGGAGTAGATTGTTTAACTTTCATGCTGGTATTGGAACAGCACCAAGTTAGGTGTAATACCGCAAGCTGCAAAGCCTTTCCTAGAAAGGTTTTGCAGTACTTTTTCCACAAAACTTGCGGATTTTAGGAGCTATCGGGAGGAGTTTGGAATTCTGAATTCTGAATTCCGAATTAGTCTTTGCGAATTAATTTTGCGCATTATGAAGTACAAATCATCGATTATTTTTATTGTCTCGTTGTGCTGCTCAATATTCGCAGTTGGTCAGGAGTTGAAAGACACCATTATGGCTCGGCAGCTTACGGACATTGAGATAAAAGAATTTCTTGTACTTGATAAAGAGCCAAATGAGTATTCCATAAAAGGGTTAAATGTCTCGGGCAAAAAAACTGAATTCATTAATTTAAAAACAAGTCCTTTCATTCTCGCGGAAAAAACGGGTAGGCAAATCTTCTCTAAAGTACCCGGAATTATCGTCTATGACATGGATGGTGCGGGTAATCAAATTAATATTTCGCGACGGGGTCTTGACCCACATCGAGGCTGGGAGTTCAATGTAAGAAAGGATGGAATCATGCTGAACTCGGATATGTATGCATACCCCGCTAGTCACTATTCCATTCCTCTTGAAAGTGTAGAACGCATCGAAATGACAACTGGAACATCGTCACTTCAGTATGGTGCTCAATTTGGCGGACTAATCCATTATGTATCGAAAGGAGCTGATTCTACCAAGGCCGTAGCATTTGAAAACATTAGTGCAGTTGGTTCTTTCGGATTGGTAAGTACCTACAATTCTATTGGCGGTACCGTCGGCAAACTTCGATACTTCGCTTTTCTATCATCAAGAAAACGCGATGGATATCGCGAAGAAGAAGCCTCCGAAAATAGAGCACATCTTGTACGTCTCGAATATATTTTTTCTCACAAATTCCGCGCGCAGATCGAGTGGACGCAGAGTATGTATCAATTCAAATCACCTGGCCCACTGACGGATTCTATGTTTTATGCGAATCCCAGACAAGCAACACGAAGCAGAAATTACTACAGTCCAACGATTTCTATTCCTTCATTCAAACTCACCTATACCCCCAATACAAGAACTACATTGCAATGGGTAGGCTCAAAACTATATGGTGATAGAAGTAGCGTGATGTTCTATTTACCAGCCACCGTAAAGGATTCCATCAATACCAACATCAACAATTTCAATCCGCGACAAGTCGATATTGACTTATTTGATAGTTACACCACTGAAATTAAATTGGATCAAACATTTCAGATTTTCAAAAAAAATCAAAGACTTGTTGCGGGAGTGCAAGTGCTGAGCAATGAATTGACGAGAAGACAAAATGGTGTCGGTACTAGTGGTTCGGATTACGACCTCACCATCGTGCCTAATAGTTGGCGCAGAGATATTACGATGACTTCAAGTAATGTCGCTATCTATGGCGAAAACACCAGTCATATCACTGATAAAATCAAATTCAATATTGGATTTCGCTACGAACAGGGCGTGAGCTCGTTGGGAGGAAACATCGTAAACATTCCAGTGGAACAGAGTAATTTCGATTTGAACCGCCAATTCCTTTTACTCTCTGGCTCTTTCAGTTACAAACCCACGAAGAAATCAGAAATTTACGGAGCTATAAGTCAGAACTATCGCCCTGTGATCCTGCGTGATCTAACACCCGCCGATGCTTTCGAACAAATAGACTCCGAATTAAAAGATGCTTTTGGATACAATGCTGAATTAGGACTTAGAGGAAATATTCATTATTTCTCTTGGGATGTGAACGCCTACATATTGCAATATAATAATCGTGTAGGTATTGTTCCTTTGCAAGACAATGCATCGACCTTTACGACGCTGCGCACCAATACTGGCAACTCACGCACGATAGGAAGTGAAGCACTGCTACAACTCCAATTGCCATTGAATGAGAATATACGACTTCATGTTTTCACCTCGAGTGCATTTGCGATGGCGGAATATGTGAGTGGAGTTGTTCGCACGGGAAACAGTGTAGTGGATATTAGCGGAAATAGAATAGAAGGCGTGCCACAGATAATGAGCACCAATGGAGTTCAACTACGTATGAAAAAATGGATGTGCGGCGTCCAGATGAATTATGTAGGTGAGAATTTCGCAGACCCTCGCAATACCACTGAGCCCTCAGCCACGGGAGGAGTTGGCATTGTACCAGAGTTTATAATTGTTGACGCCACCTTACGCTGGGAAATCAATCGCTTCGTTTCTATGAATGCCGTCTTGAACAATATTTTCGATCGTCAATACTTTACAAAAAGACCCATCATTTATCCGGGCCCAGGAGTCTGGCCTTCCGACGGGCGAAACGCAAGTTTGTCGATTAATGTCAGGATATAATTCTCTTTTAGAGGGAATTACTTGGGTGATAAAATCCAAGTTATTAATTCGGTCTATGATAAATGATTTTTTAAATCTCAAGCAAGCAGTAGAAGTCATTTATATGTAATTTCGCGTCGTTGAAAAGTGTGATAACATATTCCCTCTTGACGCTCGCATTGCTGCATATCGTTAGCAGAGCAAGTATTTACGTGACTTTTCTTTATAATCAGGAGAGTATCGCAAAAACACTCTGCATTAAAAAAGATGTACCTAATAACACTTGTAATGGTCAGTGTCATCTAAAGAAGCAATTAGAAAAAACAGAAAATTCTAACGAAAAAGGCAGTAGTGAAGAAAACAAACAACGCCAAGTAGAGCCCATTACAGATACCTTTCATAAGCTCGATCTACCTAGTCTTTGGCATTCTGAAGATGAAATGACACATTCATCTCTATATGACTTAAATTATCACTATACATTCTCTGCTAAGTCCTTTCATCCACCGGCACTTATAGGATAAGAAATTTTTATTTATTCAAGTTTCTATTATCTGATGGTTCGGCCTTGGGTCGCACTCATCCTTTTTATCCTATAATTTAAATAAAATGACCAAATTAAAATTTATGGTTTTGGCGATGCTTTGTGCAATCGCCACAAACTCCCTTGCTCAAACACTGAATGGAAAGGTGAGCAATGTAAAAAATGAACGCATCGCGCAATCTATTGTATCTGTCCTCAACAAAGATATTTCAACAATCACAGATAATGAGGGTAACTATTCCCTCACACTGAAATCTGGAACGTATCTTCTCCAATTTCAAGCGGAGGGATACAGCTCGGTTATTCAGAAAGTATCGATACAAAAGGATAACGTACAACTAGATGTTGTCTTGGAGGAATCGGTGAAGAGGCTCGATGAAGTGGTAGTAACCGCCTCGAAAGTAGAAGAAGACGCGCTTGCTGTTCCGGCAGCGGTTTCGGTACTCTCATCAAAAAAAATAGAGAATACAAGACTCTGGGGACTAGGCGGGCTGACGGCTATCATTCCGAACTACAACTACCAAGAATTGGGTGTTGCATTCCAACAGATTCAATCTATTCGAGGCATTCAAGTATTTAGTGAAAATCCTGCCGTTTCTACTTACATCGACGATGTAAATAACATTGATATTCTCGCCAATGGATTTGCACTAACAGACATCGAACGTATTGAAGTGCTCCGTGGACCGCAAGGAACGCTCTTCGGGCGTAATGCCATGGGTGGCGTAGTTAATATCATTACCAAACGCCCTACTAATGAAACCAAAGGTTTTGCTGAAATTGGAGTAGGAAATTTCGGATTGCAACGCCATAGCATTGGTATAAAAACTCCTCTCATCAAGGACAAACTATTTTTTGGACTAAATGGCTTGTATCAAAAGCAAGATGGATGGTGGAGAAATGACACGACAGGAACAGGTGTTCTCGATCCAGCTTTGCAGGGCGCCGCCATTGGTGGTGAACAAAATCTCTATGGCAACATTTACCTTCGTTGGATTGCATCACCTCGTTTTCAATTGACATTAAATTTCAAAGGTCAGCGTGACTGGAGCAATAACTCTGCATTTTTTGTGTCGCAACAAGATGTTGACCTAGCCTTTGAAGAACGTGAAAAATTCTTTCTTCGACGCATAGCTCAACATGAAAGAGAAGTATCAAACACCTCTTTGGTTGCAAAGTATTATCGTAAAAATTTCACGATAACATCCATTACCGCCTATCAACGAATTGGCTTGGCATTTAAAGATGTTGACTTCCCTGGCTTCTACAGTTCATTTCACACCAAAGAAGTGGGCGAACCCTTGCCTCCGCAACAAGTGTATACCCAAGAGTTTAGAGTCAATAGTGTTGGAGATAAAAGAATCTCCTACACTGCGGGTTTATTCTCATTTATTCAGGAGGGTTATGAGCCATCTACCAACACAGCCTATGAGCTATCGGCGCCAGAAGCAGCATTCTATGAGGTTCCATTTGGAACTTCATTTATCAGCCGAAACGTCAGCAATAATGCTGGAGCAGCCGCATTTGGAGAGCTAAACTTTAAAATCACGTCTTGGTTGAAAGTTACTGGTGGTCTGCGATATGACTTAGAGGAAAGAGAAGCAACGTTCAACGGGTTTGCCGATGCAGCATTCATCAATGGCGAGGTAGTTAATTTTAAACCGGATACCACCGTTAGTGGAACATACTCCGCCCTTTCACCAAAGTTTGCCGTTACTTATTCAATTAATAAGCTAAGCAATGTATATGCTTCTTATAATCGAGGCTTTAGAGCAGGAGGCGTGAACGCTCAACGCTATGCACCTTCATTGAGTATTAGCCAAACATTCGACCCTGAATACTCTGATAATTTCGAACTTGGCTATAAGTCATTTTTATGGAATAATAAAGTCAGTATTAACGCCGCGGTATTCTATATTTCATGGACCGATTTACAGTTGTTCAATCTAGCTGCACCATTCACTTATGCAAGAAGTAATATAGGCGACGCGCAATCGCTTGGGGCAGAACTTGAAGTAAGCGCGCTACCTATAAAAGGCCTACAAGTGGACGCTGCTATAGGTTTCAATCAAACGGAATATGGTGAATTCTCATTACAGAGAGTCAACTTCTTTACCGCCGTCGAAACAGAAACTGACATAACGGGCAATAGCCTTTCCAATGCTCCGTCGCACACTGTATTCGTAGCTGCCCAATATGAAAGAGAATTCTTCAAAGGAGCTATGAAAGGATTTGTAAGAGGTGAAGTTCGCAATATCTGCAGCTATTATACAGATATTCAAAACACACTCGAACAGCCAACATATACTCTCATTAGTGCTCGTGCTGGTATTGCATTTTCCAAAACTACCATTTCATTTTGGGTACAAAACCTCACTGATGAAACTTACTTGGCGTTTGGTACATCTGACTCAAGTTTTGGAACTAGTGTAAGAACTGCCGCACCGAGAACGTTTGGCGGATCTGTCGCAGTAAACTTCTAATTATGAAGAATAATATTCTTATAATCTTCGCTATTCTCTTTGCTGCTTGTTCAGAACAAGGTGCAAATAACAATAGCCCAGCGGATAAGGTAATAATGAGTGCCGCCGATTCCGCAGCGCTGGCTAAGGAAATAGAGAATTTCACTCCTGAGAATCATGTGAATTCCATGGAATTGCTGTTTGGAAAACCTAAACATGATATTAAAGAAATTGGAATCCTTATATACGATGGAGTGAATGATCTCGACCTGATGGGCCCCAGATATGTACTTGGACAAGCCATGGGAGTTCGTACGAGACTTATTGGAATTAATCCTGGAAATATCAAAACAGTGATGGGAGTGGAAATCGTGCCGAACACAGTGATTGACTCCGTAGCGCAATTAGATATTTTAATCATTCCGGGAGGCTTTACAGGAACCATTGAAGCTACGTATAATGTGCAATTGCACGATTGGATTCGGGCAATTGATAAAACCACCACTTACACAGGTGCAGTTTGCACCGGTGTTTGGGTCCTTGGTGCAACAGGCCTTCTAGAAAATAAAAAAGCCTCTACAAATTGGTATCGAGAGGAAGAGTTTTTGAAAAAGTATAAGGCCATTCCAGCTAATGAACGTTACACTCAAGATGGCAAATACTGGACGAGCGCTGGCGTTACTGCAGGTATGGATATGTCATTAGCAATGATGCGCGACATATATGGTGATCGGTATGCTCAAGCAATCATGTTGGATATGGAGTATGATCCTCACCCTCCCATCGAAGGCGGTACGCCAGACAAAACTAATTGGGCTGTTAATTGGATGATGAAAACCATGTATGATGGCGGAGTAAACCCACTAATAGACAGTTTAGAAAACAAAAAATAAAATTCACAGCCATGATGAAATTAATTCTTTTTATAGACTTCATGCTTCTTTCAATTATTATCATTTCTTACTTTGACATTCGGAAAAAATTGATAGATTTTCGAAAGAAAAAAGACGAGTCTCAAGCTCACTAAAGCAAATCCCCCTAAGATGATAGATCAGGGGGATTTCTTTTTAAGAAAACCCTATCTTTACCCCACCTTTCAACCACGCACCATTGAACCTTCGTGCAACAGCCATATTTATCCTGACCACTTTGGTTGTGTCGCTCTTTAGCGTGGTTGGCTTGCTACACCTTCAAAAAAGACAAATTCGAAAGGAAATAAAGACAAAGCTTTTAGCAGCTACATCGAACGATGAGCTAGTGCATCTTTTTATTCCAAAGAATCAAATCCAGTCTTTATTGATTTGGGAACATGACCATGAATTTGAATACCAAGGCGAGATGTATGACGTCGTGGAGACAATCGAACATCAAGACGTTGTAGAATACGTCTGTTGGTGGGATCATGAAGAAACTGGTATCAATAAAAAACTTCAAACCCTTGTCGCCCTCTACAAAGGTAAACACCCCACCGAAAAAGAAAAAGAAGCAAGAGTGCTGCGTTTTTTCAAAGCTTTCTTTTTTGAACCAACAATATCAAAAAAAGAATTGTCAAAATCCGTGATACCCACTACCCATTGGGCCGACGAAGACTTTTTGTACTTTTTACAAAAACCTCCCTGCGCTCCTCCCGAGCTTGCGTTGATATAATTTATTCCATCTTCATTCTGTACCAACCAGTTTGAAGCTACGTTCTATTTATATCAACGTAAAAATTTATTTATGAAAAATATTCTACTTATTTCAATATTGCTTTTATTCTCACTGGGAATAAAGGCACAAGTCCTCACCATTACTGACGAGGTCACCAAAGCACCAGCGGAGATGGTGAGTATCTCACGTGCTAAGCCAGACGTGTATGCGAATACCAACGCGCGCGGTCAGGCAGACATCTCTGACTTTAAAGGTTCTGAACGCATTGAATTTCGCCTTTTAGGTTATAAAACTGTCTCTTATTCTTACACTCAATTAGAATCACTTAATTTCAAAATCACCATCGCTCCGAGCACGACGCAGTTCGACGAAATCGTAATCTCCGCTACGCGCTGGAAACAACCGGCTACTAATTCCCCATCAAAGATTACCATCATCAGTCCAGCAGATGTTGCGCTTTTCAATCCACAGACCGCTGCGGATCTGCTCGGATCGTCTGGCGAAGTATTCATTCAAAAAAGCCAACAAGGCGGCGGCAGTCCGATGATCCGTGGTTTTTCTACCAATAGACTGTTATATAGCGTCGATGGAATCCGTATGAACAGCGCCATCTTTCGTTCAGGAAATTTGCAAAATGTAATATCATTAGATGCCTTTTCCATTGAATCAACAGAAGTGCTCTTCGGTCCTGGTTCTATCCTCTACGGTAGCGATGCGATTGGCGGTGTGATGAGTTTTCAAACTCTCACGCCTCAATTCTCCTATGATGAAAAGCCTTTGATTACAGGTAAAGCTGTAAGTCGATATGCATCTGCAAATGGTGAAAATACACTTCACGCGGATTTTAATATTGGTTGGAAAAAATGGGCATCCGTTACCAGCTTTACCTATTCCAAATTTGGTGATTTGCGCATGGGAACAAATGGTCCCGACGAATACCTCCGTCGCTTCTTCGTGCAGCGTCAAGACAGCGTTGATCGTGTGGTAGAAAACTCAAATCCATTGGTTCAAAATCCTACAGGATATGATCAAATAAATATGATGCAGAAAATTCGCTTTCAACCCAACAAAAAATGGGATTTTCAATATGCTTTTCATTATTCAGAAACTTCAACCTACTCTCGATACGACCGACTCATTGAGACACAAAGCAATGGATTGCCTTCCTCTGCGGTGTGGAATTATGGACCGCAAATTTGGATGATGAATCAACTCACAACTACTTACAAAAATGACAGCAAACTATTTGATCGTTTCTCATTGAGACTCGCGCAACAACAATTTGAAGAAAGTCGCATCGATCGCCGCTTCAACCATCATCGACTGCGCACCAATCTAGAGGAAGTCACCGCGTATTCAGCTAATCTTGATTTTGAAAAAAGTCTCGGAAGGCATCGTTTCTATTACGGCGCTGAATATGTAATCAATGATGTGGTATCCACTGGTTCGGCCATCGACATTCGGGATAACTCTCCTATTCTCGTGCCTGACCGCTATCCAGCCTCAACTTGGAACAGTTATGCCGCTTACATCAACTATCAATTTAATATCAATGAAAAACTGACCTTGCAATCAGGAGTTCGTTACAACGGATTTGATATTCAATCTGATTTTACAAGACATCTTGAATTTTTCCCATTCGATTTCACTTCTTCAAACATTAGCAATGCCGCCACTACCGGAAGTGTTGGTGTAGTCCTTCGCCCCGATGAGAAGTGGAAAATCAGCATCAATGGAAGTACAGGATTCAGAGCGCCCAACGTGGATGATATTGGAAAAATCTTCGACTTCAGCGATGGCGAAGTTGTAGTGCCCAACACTTCACTAGAGGCAGAGTATGCATACAATGGAGAAATTAATATCTCTAAAATTTTTGGAGAAAACGTAAAGCTCGATCTCACTGGATTCTACACCTATCTCGACAATGCAATGGTGCGCCGTCCATTTACAGTCAACGGTCAAGACAGCATTGTATATGATGATGCATTGAGTCAAGTCTTCGCCATACAGAATGCGGCGTTCGCTACTGTATACGGATTCAACGCCGGGATTGAAATTAATTTACCGCAAGGATTTGAAATTTCATCGCGTTATAATTATCAATTAGGCGAAGAAGAAATGGATGATGGTCTAACGAGTAGATCTCGCCATGCCGCGCCCGCCTTTGGAATGACCGCACTCACTTACCAGCGTGAAAAGTTGACGCTTCAATTCTATGCAATGTACAATGCCGAAGTGAGCTTTGAGAATTTGAATCCCGAGGAACAATTGAAAGAAGTGATTTACGCCCAAGACGCGAACGGCAATCCCTACTCGCCCTCATGGTACACTGTGAATATGAAAGCGATGTATCAGTTCCATCCAAACTTCTCTATTAGCGGCGGCGTAGAAAACATCACCGACCGGCGCTACCGCCCCTACAGCTCCGGCCTCGTCGCCCCCGGCCGCAACGCGGTGCTCGCATTAAGGGTGAACTTTTAATAGAGACTAACGACTAGTGACTAACGACTAGTGACTAGTGACTAGTGACTAGCATGCAGTATCTAGTCTCTAGTATCTAGTCACTAGTATCTAGTCACTAATTCTCCCGTCCACCATTTCAATGATGCGGTCGCTGGCGCGGGCGAAATCCATATCGTGCGTAACAGCGATGATGGTCTGACCAGAATTGTGCGCTAGATCTTTTAGAATGTTGAATACAATGTCTGTATTCTTTGTATCCAAATTACCTGTCGGTTCGTCACCCATGATAATCAATGGATCATTGATCAATGCCCGTGCGATGGCTACTCTTTGTTGTTGACCGCCACTGAGTTTGCTCGCTGGCTTCATTGCCTGATCTGCAAGTCCAAGGGCGGTCAACTTTTCCATAGCCCTATATTCGATCTCAGCCTCGCTATACTTTCCTAGACGCAATGCGGGAATCATGACATTTTTGAGACAAGTAAACTCGGCCAATAAATAGTGAAATTGAAATATAAATCCAATCTTTTCATTGCGAACGCGTGCAAGTTCATCCAAACTTTTTCCAGTGAGCACTTCTCCATCTATTTTCAACTCGCCTTTGTAATCTGTATCCATAGTGGAAAGGATGTACAAAAGTGTAGACTTGCCGCTGCCCGACTTTCCTACCATTGATAAAAATTCACCCTTCTTGACATCGAAGGAAATCCCTTTGAGAACCTCGAATTCCACCGGATCGAAGAAACTCTTTCGAATATTGTTGACTGATAGTACATTCATTATTTTCTAAAAATGCTGACGGGATCCACACGAGCGGCTTTACGCGCTGGAATGTAACCTGCCATAAATGTTATAAATAGACCTATAATTGTTCCGCGAAGAAATACCAAGGGTTCAAAGCGAATAGGGAAGTATCCAATATCGGCACCCACATAAACGTGTTTCATGATATTGATTAAAACGATAGCTAAAGTAATTCCAAGAGAAACCCCAATCACCCCCACTGTCATTGCCTGCGTGACGAATATGCGAATGACATCGTTACCACGAAAACCCATTGCTTTCAAAATCGCGATATCATTGATTTTTTGAGATACTGTCATATTTAGAATATTATAAATTCCAAAACCTGAAACCAGTAATAACGTTAACGACACAAAAGTGATCACAATGGTACGCATTCGCGAGGACGCCATGTAAGCTTCATTCGCTGTTTGCCAATCCTCAGCCTTATATCCGAACATATCCGAATACTTCCCTACAAAATCCTTGGCTCTTTCAAAGTCGTAAAAGTTTACATTTATATCGCTCACATACGCGTTGCTCTCCTTCATCAGTTGTTGCGCGGTGGTCAAGCTCACGTATGACTTTGTTTTATCCTCATTGCTATTATTGGTTTGAAAAATGCCTACGATTTTTAGGACACGATCCACACCTCGCGATGAAGTAATACTGAGATTATCACCAGTCTCCAAATTCATTTTAGCAGCAATTCCTGAACCTATCACAATACCATTTGATACACTACTCAAATTATCAAAATCGCCTTGTACCATAAATGATTTGATATTAAACATTTCATTCCCCTTGGCTGGCTCAAAACCTACTGTTTTCCCATTTATTTGGGATTTTCCATTATTATAAAAAACATTCATTGCCACTTGCGGTACGACTACCTTTACCTCCGCTTGCTTTGCAAGCACAGCGGCGATGGCCTGTGGATCATTAATTTTCGCAGTATTGGGTACTATCTTCGGATTGATGATAATCATCTCAGCGTCAGATAGTATTTGTAAAGGCTCACTGATTTGGTCGTCGCTATAAATTCTTAGATGCGGTGTTGATTTAAAAAAACTTTCATTCGATGTTCTATTAAATCCCTCATTCATCGAATTCATAAACATATACACTGCCATACCGAGCAACACACCTAGTATCGCCACCATGGTCTGTTTGCGACCTGAAAGCGTATACGTTTTTGCTATATCCGAATTGATATTCATCAAGTTATTTTTTATGCATGATCAACTCTTCATTCCCTTCAAGACCCTCAAGAATTTCAACCCATTCAGTTCCTTTAATACCCACTTTCACCGGCCGAGGTGTATCCTCACCCTTCACGTGAATCGTATTTGCATAGCTTAGGTAAGCTCTTGGAACGAGCAGCGCATTATCCTTTTCACCAACTATAATATTTGCTTCCAATCTTGTTCCTACTAAGGAGAAAGAAGGGATAGAATCAAAAACAAGGTCACAGATATAGCTTTGACTGGCATCATCATACAATGGATATATTTTTTGCACGCGTGCATTCTCAATATTTTCACCACTTACATTTAAAGAAACCAAAGCTTTTTGTCCTATTTCCACGCGTCTTACCACAGTCTCATCTACATTCAATTTTGCGACGAGTGAATTGATATCTGCAATTTCTGCAATGACATCTCCCTTCTTTACAAAATCTCCATTCTTCTTAAAAATTTTGATACATGTCCCCGCAACAGGAACACGTACTTTATTATAACCGTAAAGGCTTTCATTCACCTCCTTTAAAGCCCTTTGAGAAATTTCTGTTTGCAATGCTTGTTGCCTGATTAGTTTAAGTTTTTCTTTCAACGCATTGAGGTTAGAAACGGCTGTTGAAAAAGCCAATTCCGCATTTTCCAATTCCAATGCCGAGATACTATTTGTAGCTCTAAGATTTCTATATCGTTGAACGTTCCTTTCCTCCTGTGATTTCTTAGCTTCTGCCAATTCAATATTCGCAGTCAACTCTTTTATCGCGGGAGCATTATCAGATAGATTGGACAGTGCGATAGCTAGCTGCTTATCAGCCGCACTTGAATTCGCACTGTTTGAAACATTATCGATTACAGCAAAAATCTCTCCTTCTAAAACATCTTCTCCTTCTACATTATTGATATCCTTAATATATCCATCCACTTGAGCGGTAAGTTGATAACGAATATTCGCATCCAATGCTCCCGAAGCGAATACTGTCTCCACCACTCTATCGCGTTTTGGCTTCACCGACTCTGATTTACTCCCACATGCCGTGATGATAATCATCGAGAACAGTAATAGAAATTTATTTCTCATAATCCATTATTAATTATTGCAGTTTGCAGGGCTAAAGAAGCCTTCGCTGCGTGTTCGTTTACTTCTGCTTGTATATTATTTATTTGAACTTGTAACAATCTCTCAAGAGATATCAAACCCTGATTGTACTGATCCAATGCAAAACCGAAATTCCTTTGTTCTAACAACCTAATTTCTGAAATACTCTGAAGCTCTATCCCCAGTCTGCCCCACTCCAAACGTTGTTCTATTCCTTTATTCTTAATTGACAACAATGCTTGTTCGTATTGGGTAGAAGCCATATTAAACTTTAATTTCTGATTTCTCACATTAGTAAGCTTCTGGACATTTGTCGGGAAATCCCATGTAAGCCTCAAACCAATATAATTGCTATTGATCCATCGCTGATTGCTATCAAAAAAACGATCATTGCTATTGTTCTGATAAGCGAAAGAAGAAACAAACGATAGTACGGGTAACTGCTCCAACTTTGAAGCCCTCCATGCGCTTTTGGCATAAAGCATCTCCAATCTTTTCAGATCCAACTCTCGTGAATCGCAAGGAAAATTCAAGACTTCCGTGAGTTCTATCGACCCTGTTACTTGAACTTTTCTACCTATCACATTCTCTAACTGCAACAAAGTCGACTCGTATTGCTTTTGATTATTATTTAATAAATTACTTTGTTGAAGTAAGAAAATCTGTGCTTCATTTACATCGCTCTGTCGCACCAATCCTTGCATTGCCTTGGCTTTTACTGCCTGACAGATGCTATCTGCAAGCGCATAGTTCCTTTCGAGTAATAGTCTTTGCGCATCGAGATGAAGGATGGTGTAATAATAAGAACTGAGGATATTTCGAATGTCTCTTTGAGTAATCATTCCATTCGCTTGAACCTTTTCATAATTGACCTCAGCCATGCGAACTTCGCCCCAACGACCAGGAGCAATCAAATCAAGTTGAGGAGTTACTGTTAAAGTAGAAATATATTGCTGACCAAATACCACCTCTCTGAATGTCCCTGGAGCACCACCAAATACTTCTGCTGGAATAAAATTTACAGGTAGCTCTGTATTATCAATAATGGATGCATTTATCGGAAGTATCGGGTTGAAAATATTGCCATACGAGGCTTGCTTGGTTAGCTTGGCCACCGTGAGCTCCTGTTTTTGAATCTTTAAAGAAAACGCGGTGCTATCGGCCAACTGATAGAGTTCCTGCAGGCTATTCACAAGCATTTGACTGTTTCCTTGTGAAGAGCATAGATTAAATAAAACAATTAAAAGAAGACTGAAATGTTTCATATTGCCCACGAAAGTAGAATCCAAAAGAATCCTCTAAGGTGACTTTAGTCCCCATTGGCATACGCGTCAACTTAAGGATTTTTATTTGACAGCTTTTGATTTGCGTGGAGGTTCATTTTTGACGCGCTTTAATACGAAAGTATTTTTATCTTCTAGTATCCATTCCATTTCTTCACCCTTTTCTAATTCAGCACTTT
>JBKCOM010000019.1:0-3238 GCA_046309775.1 Flavobacteriales bacterium | reverse complement strand
CAAACTCCGCTCGGGGTTCAAAGAAATTTTCTTTGCGTATTTCAAAACGAAAACAATCGTGACCGTGGTCAATACTATCCAAAAAACAAAACGCTCCAAAACCCCAGATGGGAAGGGGATTCCAGCGATCTCCATCGCTACACCAACTGAAAACGGATTGTATGCAGCAGCAGCGCCTCCCAATCCGCTGGTAACAAAAGGTATCGCCACCCCCACCAACACATCATATCCCATGCGCAGCGCAAGCGGAATCGTCAACAACACAAAGACCAAACTCTCCTCGCTCATTCCGAAAGTGAAACCGCAAATCGAAAACATCACCATCAATACAATCAGCACAGTGCTATTGCCCGCCTTTGTGCCCTCGAGTGTTGACATCAACTTTACCAAGCCTGCATCAATCGCTCCCGAATCCATCACCCAACCGAACGCACCTCCGACGATGAGTACAAAAGCAATAATCTTTGCGGCCTCTACAAATCCCTTGAAAGGCGCTTCCAGCAAGCCCATCAGACCAACGGGACTAGCATCCACACGATGATAAGAACCCGAAACGACGATGTCGCGTCCCGAAGAATTTTTCACAACATCAAAAATTCCTGCGGGCAATATCCACGTAAGGAGAACCATCGCACAGAGAATAAAAAATACAATGACCAATGTGTCGGGAATTCGTTTCATAAAAAAAATTATTCTATCATTGTCCAAACATATCAATTAAAATTTCAAATTATGAATAGAATTTTTACCCTTCTCTTTTTTGCACTCCTCTCCAAATTTTCAATCGCTCAAATCATCTATCAAGAGGATTTTAGCGACGGCATCATGCCCGCTGATTACACCCTTGTCAACCTCGATGGACTCACGCCTGATGATCCCGACTTGGTGAATATGACGGACAGTGCTTGGACTATAAAAAACATCACTGCGCAAGGATTTACCGGTGGTTTCGGGGCTTTCAGCGTGAGTTGGTATCTAAACGATGGCGGACCCAGCAACGACTGGATGATACTTCCAGCTATTGAGTTAGGATCAGATCCATATCTTTCATGGACTGCCATGGCCATCACTAGCAGCGGACTTTACCGAGACCAATACCAAGTATTTGTATCAGCGGGTGGTGGAACGATTGAAGACTACATATTACTTTCTCCCATTTTCGACACAGGAAGTTTAGGTGAAATTGATGAACCGACTGAACGTTCGGTTTCTCTTTCTGCCTTTGCTAATCAGATAGTGTATATCGCATTCAGAAATTCGACGCAACCTTACGATCCAGACGGAGGCAACGGCCCTGGAAACGGCGGCAATGAATTGGTCGTGGATAACATCACCGTAAGCCAAGGCCCTTTGAATGTTGCTGAAAATGCCCAAGACATCAACATCAGCGTTTATCCAAATCCTGCGCAAGGCAATGAGTTGAACATACAATTAGGAAATTCTGAAAGTGCTATCATTGAAATCATTTCCACAAACGGTCAAATAGTAGCACGCGAAAACAGTGTGAAAGGAACAAATTCACATCGTCTTTCTATAGCAAATTTGGCAAACGGAACCTACACTGTTCGTGTAGTTCAAGACGCGAAAGTGATGACTACGCCTGTTGTTGTGAATAGATAATCTATTTCAATCGAATGCCATCGCCTTGCGCGATGACCGACATATTCAAATCCTTGTGTATCCATTTTTCACCGAATGATGCACAAGGATTTTTTGATTTTATAAATACCACTTGACTATCGCCAAAAACATAAGCGCTATCGCCTCGAACGATGAAAGCAGTGCCCTCATCTATCCCCACTACAGCATGTTTTGGATGATCGCACAATGCAGATAAAATACGATTGTAACGACTGCGAATGATGAAATGTTGGTCCACGATCACCGAATCAATCAACCCCAGACCCTCGGCATAGATAGCATTATTTTTTTCGATCACCTCATACGTTGGAGCATAGATTGAATCATTCAATTGATCACCCGTAATCATCACCTTGCTCATCACCGCGGCTCCTGCACTCGTGCCCGCCACCAATGCCCCATTCTCCTTTGCGTTTTTGATTGCAGTACGCAAATCAAACTTATCCGCGTACGACATAAATAATGATTGATCGCCCCCACAGATATAAATCAAATCCGCATTAAGCAGTGAATCTTTCATTGCTGTGTGATTGCGTGTTGAGTCTGCGAAATTGAAATTGAGAATTTTTCCGGAAAATAATTTTTCTAAATCTTCTCTGAAATAAAAAAACGATGAATCCGGCTCTTCCCCCGCCATCGGCAACACCGCCACATAATTCAACCGCTCACCCCCCGATTCATCAATCATCTTCTTCAGCAACGCATCACTCTTCTCCCCCCCACCAATAATAAAACACCCACCCATCGGAGGCATAGACCTCTCCCTTTCATCCCCCCTCATAACACATCCCATAACAGAAATCAAAACAAACAAGAACACCGAAATCTTTACCATATACTACCCCATTATCTTATTAACTTATTACCCCATTATCTTATTAACTTATTACCCTATTATCCTATTACCCCATTACCCTATTATCCTATTACCCCATTATCTTATTATCTTATTACCAAACCTCTCCCCATCAAACCTAAAAACCCCGCTATCAATCGTTCCCAACCAAAGCACACCATGCCTATCCTTGTACATGGAGATTAGATTTACATCTTTGCCACCAGCGGTGACCTTATAATGTGTGATGTTCGAACCGTCGTATTTGTAAACACCCTGGCTCCATGTTGTCAACCAAATATTTCCATCGTCGTCTTCGACGATATGGGAATAATAAATATACTCATCGCCACCGAATATTTTCGAGTCACCTATGCCTGCTACTTTTTCATATTGAAGTCGATCCGACGACTTAGTTTTTTCAAGATCAAACTCAAATCGATTTTTGGTATTACATATCCAAAAACGACCATCCTTATCCTCATAAATCGAACGAATACCAAAGCTTCCACCTGCGGGCACTATCGTCAAATCTCTTTCATACATCCATTTTACAGATTCACCATCGTAACGACACGCGCCAAAAACAGACGTTCCAAACCACATGACACCTTTGCGATCTTTATAAATAGAATAAATTTCATAAGGACTAAAAAAAGGATTGATACCACCTTCCATAAATTCATCATGTAGAAAATGCTTTGGGAACTCAAGACTGTAGAGCGTCTTTCCATCGTAGCGATAAGGCCCATGTTCGCCGCC
>JBKCOM010000018.1:0-3247 GCA_046309775.1 Flavobacteriales bacterium | reverse complement strand
ATTCCAAATTTAAAATTATAGAATGATCCACTTTCGTATTTAATACCGGCACCAAATGCTTGAGCGTGATAATCAGATAGTCCTGTTTGATTATCGGTGAACATAGAAAAACTTCTGAAATGACCATGGAATTGACCATGGTGAAAGGCTGAGAAAAGTGTCAATGAGTCATGGGTGTGGTGCTTTTTCTTTTCTTTCCACAATACCGATTTTTCATTTAATTCTTGATGTTGTGCATAATTGACCAAACCAATCAGTAGAAAGGAGAGTATCCACAGAAGTTTCATAGTTTATTTTTTAAATCTTCTTTTTTAAATGGAAAAAACGAGTTGAATAGTAGTCCTCCTAATCCAGCAAAATATAAGGTACTGTTGACGGGGCTTGAAGTGATAGCGCAATGACCACTCGAACAGCCAATGAATCTCCAATAGGCAAACCCAACAATTGCTCCCAAGAAGATTCCTGGAATGAATGACCATTTGCCAAGTGATTGAATTTTCTTTTTCATTTTTTCTAGTGTGAAAGGAAGGTCTCCGAAGAGACCTTCCTTTTTTAAAATAACTACAAACCTTATTAGAACTGAACAAACACTATTTCTGAATTAGAGCATTGTAGATGGGCATACATAGTCCGTCGTCTGGAAGAGCTCGCTTTCTTTGATGGCTTTGAATCCACCTTTCACATCGATGAGATTGTCGTATCCACGAGCACGGAGAATGCTCACGAACATCATCGAACGATAGCCACCAGCGCAATGCACGTAGTAAGTTTTATTTTTATCAATGGAAGCCATACCATCGTTGATTTCATCAAGAGGCAAATTTTCGGCTTCTGGAAGGCGCTCACTGAAGTTTTCACTTTTCTTGCGAACGTCGAGGATATTCAACTGCCCTTTTTTCAGTTCAGCGGCTAGCTCAGTGGCATCCACGCTTTGAATCATGTCTATTTCCTGTCCTGATTTTTTCCACGCTTCGATACCACCTTCGAGGAATCCGATCACGTGATCATATCCTACACGGCTGAGACGTGTTACTACTTCTTCTTCACTGCCAGGAGTAGTGATCAATAGAATTTCCTGCTTGATATCGGGAATCAAAGCACCTACCCAAGGCGCAAACTGACCATTGAGGCCGATGTTGATAGAGTTTGGAACAAACGCTTTTGCAAATTCCTGAGCATCTCTCACGTCGAGCATAAGTGCGCCTGTTTCATTGGCAGCCGCTTCGAATGCTTCTGGTGAAAGGCCTTTCAAGCCGCGGTCTAAGACTACGTCAATGCTCTCATATCCCTTTTTATTCATCGCTACATTGAGCGGAAAATAAGCAGGAGGAGGCATGAGACCATCTGTCACTTCTTTCACAAACTCAGCCTTGGTCATATCAGCACGCAAAGCATAGTTTGTATTTTTCTGGTTTCCAAGTGAATCTGTTGTTTCCTTGCTCATGTTTTTGCCACATGCGCTTCCCGCGCCATGTGCGGGGTATACAGTTATATCATCGGCGAGGGGCATGATTTTATTTCTTAAAGAATCAAAGAGCGTTTCGGCAAGCTGCTCTTGCGTCATGTGTGCAGCTTTTTGTGCTAGATCAGGTCGGCCTACATCGCCTATGAAGAGCGTGTCTCCAGAAAAGAGTGCAATGTCTTTTCCATTTTCATCCTTCATGAGGTAGCAAGTGCTTTCCATGGTGTGACCAGGAGTGTGCAATACTTCGAAGGTGATGTTTCCTACTTTGAATATCTCACCATCTTTAGCAATGTGGGCCTCAAACTCTGGATTGGCATTGGGGCCATAAACGATAGGAGCGCCTGTTTTTTTCGATAGATCGAGGTGACCTGACACGAAATCCGCATGGAAGTGTGTTTCGAATACATACTTGATCTTTACACCATTCTGCTCAGCCTTTTCAATATAGGGCTGCACTTCACGGAGAGGATCGATGACCACTGCTTCACCATTGCTTTCTACAAAGTAAGCGCCTTGTGCGAGGCAACCGGTGTAAATCTGTTCTATTTTCATGTTATTATTTTTTTATTGAATCAAAGTTGCGATATAGGAATGACTTTGTACAGGACTAAAGTCACATAAGATTTTTTTTTGAAAAAAAATTAATGCCCCGGCGCCGGGAAGAAGAGTTCTTTGGTGATAATGTATACGCCCATTACCAATACGAAATAGCCAAAGCCTTTTTTAAGCGAATCCGCTGATATTTTTTTACTCAACGCATTACCTACGAATATCCCAATCACAGCAAGTCCGCTCACTGTGAGTAAGAGTGTCCAATCCATTTCTCGTTTGCCCAAATCTCCAGTAAATCCAATCAACGACTTCGCGGCAATAATCAGCAATGATGTACCGATGGCTTGTTTCATTGGCAGTTTGCTTAATATCACTAGCGCTGGGATAATTAAAAATCCTCCACCTGCACCCACAAGTCCGGTCAAAACGCCCACCACTGTTCCTTCCAATAGGATCATTGGATAATTGAACTTTTGTTCGCCGATATTTTCCTCTGTATTTTTCTTTTTTGATTTAATCATCGACACCGATGCGAATACCATGAGTACTGCGAACAGTAACATCATTAGAATGCTTTTGGTAACTACGAAAGTATTGATTGTGAATACTTCATCGGGGATGGCTGGGACAATGAATGCTCTGGTGGCGTAGACGGCCAGGATAGAAGGAATACCGAAAATCAGAGCAGTCTTAAAATTGACTTCGCCTTGCTTGTATTTCGGACCTACCCCTACAAGACTGGTGAGCCCGACGATGAATAATGAATAGGCAGTAGCGAGCACGGGTTCCACTTTAAACAAGTAGACAAGCACTGGTACTGTGAGAATAGAGCCGCCGCCGCCGATCAGGCCTAGCGATACGCCAATGATAAGTGATGCAATGTATCCGATGATTTCCATAATGAGGCAAAACTATCGGCCTTTATTGACGTTTATAGTGATATAAGTCACCTGGGTTTATTTCTCTGAAAAAAAATCAATTTCCCAAAGACGAGAATGTGGTGAGTTCGCCTGCAATGGGCAATGCTAGTTGCTCTTTCAGGGCTTTTCCACTTAATCCTTTTCCGAGTAAAAACATCATTTTTGTCAGCGCCGCTTCAGTGGTCATGTCTGCACCACCAATGATTCCAATTTGTTGGAGCGCTGCGGATGTTTGATAGAGGCCTTGTTCCACAAAGCCTTTGCTACACTGGGTCACGTTTAGAATCACGATTTCTCGTTGTGCTGCTTG
>JBKCOM010000017.1:0-5741 GCA_046309775.1 Flavobacteriales bacterium | reverse complement strand
GAAGTACCTTCTGACCATCCTCGTCGGTAAACTCAACACGTTCAATGAACCATGGCTCTCTCAAACCCAAGGCAACGGAAAATAATTGTTCTGGTTTCATGCCCGAAAGATAGTTTACCCACAATTAATGGCGAAGAACCTATTTTTTAAGTGTTTGGCTGTCTAATAAATCAATCGTCCTTTCCACTGAAATAATCTGAATGAAATTCTTTATTTCTTCTTGAACAAGTTTAGATTGAAGAATTTTAGCAATTTTATCTGTCTCATTATTCCATAATTCTAAATAGGCTTTCATAGAAAATGTTCCAAATAAGGACTGATTGAAATAGATTAAATGATTTTGATTGAAATAAATCGCCCGATAAACATTTTTTCTGTTTCTTTCTCTGTCATAAGCTAGGTTGCAAAGCTCTTTAAATAAATGAATACTCTCATCTTTAAATCGCTCTTCGAAGAAAGGCCAATTGATAGATAGAAGTGCTTGGTTACCTTTAATCTCGATAAAATAAACTCCTTTTTCTTGTGCCGCAAGGTGTTGCCAATGCAAAGGTAAGACCGATTTTATCAGCTCAATATAGAAGTAATCAGATATATCAATTTCTAAAATCGATAGGTTATTCAGATTGAACATGAAAGAATTTGCAAAACGGATTATGGCTCTCGGTTCGCGGAACAGTTGATCTGCGAGTGATGCGGATTTTTCTATAGGTCCATTTGCGAGATATTCATATTGACTTCTCGTGCATATAGAAGTTATCAATGTTTCTAAAGATTCTTTTAAGGTTGAATATTCATTTTTCGAATCTGTGATTAGAGGTTCTTTCGATTTGCTTGATGCTGATTCGAAGATTGGATTTTGATTAATTAGCTTTTCTCTTAGGATGGTTGCTATGTTTTCTGCTGTTGATATAGGTAAGAATAGATTCAGATTGAAGACTTTGTCTAGGAATTTCTGTTCGAAAGTGATATTTTTACTCTGTCGCAGCATGGATAGAACATAATTTATATCAAAGGCACAAACGAATATGACATGACCGAAATTGGCCATTGTTCTAATTAGTTTAAATACAGCTAGAATTTCGTCACTTGTTAACCTGTCCAAATCATCAAGCAGCACTAGATAACGCTTTCCCGAATTCATGATAATCTTATTTAGATGTTCATGAAGATTCTCTTCTTTTGAATGAGTGTAGAATGTATTTTGGATGAATTTACCAAATGAGCTGAGGTAACCAGCTTCAATTTCGATGATTGATGAAAGGTATCTTTGAAAAGGTGATTTGATTTCCGGATCTACCTTGCACATAGCATTTTCAAGAGCTCTTAGAAAGCTTAATTGTAGTTCTTTTGGACTTTCAAATTGCCAAGTATTGAACTCTAAGACTTCGAAAGAATCTTTTTTTTCTTTCCTATATTTTGAAGCGAGTTGGAGCATTGCAGTTGACTTGCCGCTTCCCCATTTTCCAATTAATCCAATTGCAAAGGAGGACCTAAAATACAAAGAGTCGATATGATAACTTAATGAAGAAACCACTGGTAATTTTGAATAATTTTCAGAATAGTTTTCTTTGGCGTCGTCGGAGTAAAGTGTTGTGTTCGTTACAGTTGGTAGAGGCATTTTCTTCCATTTGACAAGGAATAGAAAAAAGCAGCCAATCAGATAATCGAAGTAGGTTAGGACATCAATGAAATAAGATGACTTAAATACAATAAATTCGTTTTGTCTTAGTGTTGTGATATAAAGGATAGTCAAGAAAAATAGATTGCCTAATCTTGGTACCACAATTTTGGTTGATTTGAGGTAATAGCTAGTATTTCGTATAATACCAAAAAAAAGAAAAATTATACATGCCACATCTAATATAACGCTGGGCTTTAAATCATCAAACAGATGAATAATTCCCAGCTCTACGACACCATGGAGAATATCTTCCTTCAAAAAGAGATAGGTTGAAGTCAAGAACAGAATTTTAATCAATAGCTTTTCATTGATTTTATTTTTTGTTTCAGCTTTAATCATGAGTCGAGATATTACATTTATCAGATTATTGATTTAGTTGAAATGTCCGAGCCTTGAAATAACCAAATGTTCTGAAATAGCCAACGAGTTCATCACAATGACGAATGCTTGGTCATTGGTGAAAACCCCTTCGACCGTCTTAAGAAGACTATCATCATCTTGATCTGTAGAGTATTTGGTTTTCATATTATTAATCTTCCAATATCTCCTCGTCTTGGTTTTGATTAAATCTAACATTTAGATTAATGTCGTAAGTCATGATTGCAGTTTCTTCTTTTTCTTCAAAACGATTGGCCAAAAGTTGTCTGGAGTTTGCTAAAATGCGAGCACTGTTAAATCCTTCGTGAAAGACAAGTACAATTCCAATTGATAAACAGATGACAAGGAATATCGTAACTTTCCATATAGAGATATCAATGTGAAACATGTTGTAATAAAGAGTTGAGCCAGTTACAAATACAATTAATGCAAGTCCCATGGAGACTTCGAATTTCATTCTGAACAATGTTGCCCTGATGTATCGAATAATAATCGGTTCTTCATCCTTTTTAAAATTGGAAAGAAGATATCCGTTCCAATCTTTATAGAAATTTGGGTAGAGCTTTGGTAGACAATCTTTATTAAAATTGGATTCATCGACCATGACTTGAAGTCTTTTGTCGAACGAGTAATGCTCGACATAGGTGCCAACAATATCAAGCACTAACCCAATACAAATACTTAGAATGATGAATATGGTTGTTGCTAATAGCATTTGTGAACTTAAATAGACTTTTAGGTCATATATTGAGAAAACTACCATAAAAAAATAGGGAGTCAAGGCTATAATTCCAGGAATGAGCCACTGTACAAGTAATTTTTCGTTGGAGAGTGTAGAGGACAGAATTCTTTCCATAGATAAAAGTTTTGCTAAATATACTATGAGACGTCTATTTTAATGAAAAGAACTGAGTTTTATTTTAGTACTTAAGTTGATTGGCTGATAAACGGTTGTGAATACTTAATGCCAGCTATCGATTTAGTATTTCAAGATTTAAGTCTAATGGGGTTTGATTTGAAATATAAGGAAGTCCTTTATTGGGTAATTCAAAGAAATGTCGTTATTTATTTATAGCGGTCAAATTCGACTCCGTTGAAATTTATAATTTAATGCACGGGCATCCCCTTCTTGTACTTTCTACAATAAGGTCTCAAGGTGAGGATCGAATGAGAGGGGCGAGGGCCCTGGGCGACAGAGATTTCCCTATTTTCGTCAGATGAAAGAAATTGCTGCATTGGGGACGCGGAGTGTGGTGGTGGAACGTAATGAATACATCAAAGTAGGTGGGAGTGTGGACAGCAATATCTACTACATTGAAAGTGGCAGCGTGCGCGCTTTTGTGGTGGATGATGTGGTGGAACAAAATATTCGTTTCGGTTATGCGGGTAATCTAATTGTGGCGCTGGATTCTTTTATCACCGCAAAACCGTCACCGCTATTTATTCAAGCGATTAAACGTTCTACTGTGCGGGTGATTACAAAATCAGATTTCGATTTATTTCTAAAAGAACCAGAAAATCAAACGCGTTGGGTAAGTATCCTCGAAGAATTGGTGAAGCAACAACTAGAAAGAGAAATCGATATCCTCACTACTTCCCCCAAGGAAAGATATCTGCGCGTGCTTCAGAGGAGTCCACAATTGTTTCAAGAGATTCCAAGCTTACATATTGCCAATTATCTGCGCATGAGTCCTGAGACTTTGTCAAGATTGAAAAAATATTGATTTCAATCAATGTCTTGCTTGATTCCATGATGAAGATTTGCATTTCAAATGAAGGTCATATGCAATCACAACAATTAATCGAATCTCTCATCGAGTCAACGCGCATCCATATAAATTTTATGGAAAGAATGAATAGTCTGCCAGATGCATCACTTACACAACGGATCAGCGACAAATCATGGTCGGTGCTGGAATGTGTAGAACACCTCAATCGCTACAATGATTTTTATCTACCCGAGTTCAAACGCCGCATCGAGTCTAGTGCCTTTCCTGCAGATGCTAGTTTTTCTTCAGGTTTTTTGGGTGGCTATTTCGCGAAGAGCATGTTGCCAAAAGAGAAGTTGAACAAAATGAAAACCTTCAAGGACAAGGATCCTATATTCGAAAACATTGATAGATCTGTCATCGAGAAATTTATTCAACAACAGAAGGAACTCCTTACGCTGCTGGAGAAAGCTCGTTCCGTTAGTCTGAACAAAACCAAAGTAAGTATTTCCATTTCCAAGTGGATTCGCCTAAAACTAGGTGATGCCCTATTATTTTTCGTCAACCATATCACGAGGCATCATCATCAAATGGAGAGGATAATAGGGGTAGGGGGCGAATGAGAGGGGTGATGGGCGAATGAGAGGGGCGATGGGCGAATGAGAGGGGCGATGGGCGAAGGGGACAGGAAATAGGGGATAGGAAATAGGGGCTAGAATTTCGAATTGTGAATTCCGAATTTTGAATTCAGAATTGTGAATTCTAACTTCCAATTTCCGAGTTGGCTTTGATGTGCTCTAATACACGTACGTGAATTTTATGGATGATATAGTCACTCCACCACTGCCAATACATGGAGGGCTTGATGTTGTGGTAATACCATGTAGTGCCTTCTAATAGGGTATTGCCGTTGGGTAATGTGGTCAACTTGAATTGCCCTTGTTTCGATACAAAATAATCGTGCAAATGAGGTGCGTCGATGTCGTAAAAACTCAACTCTTTCATCGGTTCGGGTTGTTCTACAACGTCAAATCGAAGCAGATTCGGTTCGTCCCACACTGTTATCGGTTCGACAAAACTTCCTGTAGTGAAATTGCAATGGCGGACAGCACCAACTCCACTGCCTTCAATACGGGCATTGATAGGATATGCTATGCCTGTTTTAAAAATAAACTCTGATGGTTTATTTAATTCAGGAAATTCAACAACATTTTTCCATACTGATTCCTTACTAGCTGCTATTTCGATTTGCGTTACAACCGACGTCATTTCTGATGAATTGCCATGCTCGATAAATGACATCATGGGAATTAATCCGATTAAAACTAATAATATATTGATGCTTTTATCTGGTAATTGATTTAAAAGTACAAGACCTAAGTAACTGCCAATCCAGGTGAAGAAAAGCAGAATCGGTAACGCCATAACGATGCATATCAGGCCTTCAATTGCGAAAATCATTGTTATGGCTAGTAGGAATATCAATGTCGCAAAAGCTATTCTTTGTGATTTCCTTTTTGTAATTTCTCTACCATACCCATAAACTACAACGGCAGAGGTACCAACAAATAAGGGCGTGATGACAAACATGGCCATTCCATATTCTTCCATAACATAAATTCCAAATAGTACTTGGAGAATTGCAATGGCTGTGGTCACTCCAATCGCCAACCACCAACGCTTTTTCTCGTTATCAGAAAGCAAACGTTCTATACTGTTGCCCATCGTCAATTGCAAATCACTGGTGTCCGGTAAAATTTAGTAATCGATATTTTTTGCTTTGGAAGTCTTGATTTACTTGACTTGCTTCTCCAATTTAAAAAGTATACCCCCCCCTTTTATTTTCTATGCGCTTGAAAAAAGATCTTCAACAACTTTTGCTTCTTTCTTATTTAAGGCTTTGTGTGGGTTATCCAAGAACTTAATCAGTTTAAAATAACTCATTAGATGAAGCCTTAGTATTGTTGCGATAG
>JBKCOM010000016.1:0-18093 GCA_046309775.1 Flavobacteriales bacterium | reverse complement strand
GTTGGTGATAGAAAGAATTTTTCTAACTCCTTCATCCAAGTTCATTAGGTCTGCCGCCTTCGTGAATTGATGCTGCACGTTTTCGTACATGGTCATCGGACGGCTCTCTTTATTTGCCATAAAGAAAAATTTGTGGTTTGTATTTCAAAATATTCCGGGTGGTTTTTGACCGAAATAGTGGGCAACATTAAGAAAAATAATGATACCCGAATGTTGTCTTATGTGAAATGATTAACAGTTAGACTTTCAATAATAACAAAAAGTTCGCAAGGTGTTGATAGCGAAAGTGATAGAGGGGAAATTCGGAATTCACAATTCGGAAGAAAGAATTTTTTCGCTATTGCCCCTAATTACATGTGCAGAAACTAGTTTTTGATAATTTGTTTTATTATCCTCTGTCCAGTGTTATCTGCTATCCGTAGTGTGTAAACACCTGCTTGCAACGAAGGAACTGAAAATGAACTGATGTTTTGCATAATTTGACCATTGAGAATTTCTTGCCCTATTGCATTGTGAAGTGAATATTGGCATGGAAAAGGAAATCCTATTAATCTTATTTCCATTTGGCTTATAAAAGGATTCGGAAAAATTAGGGCGTTCACTTTCAACTCACCATCAATCGTATTAATACCCACAATATTCATAGCCTCGCAATCGCTCGTGACCGAACACTCCTCATTCGAAACCACCACCGCATAATTTCCACTCACCAGCGGATTGAACTGTGGACTTGTTTCGTTTTCAATAGCACTGAAATTATTCTCACAATCTACCCATTGCAATGATGCGTCGATAGGGAAATTGACTGCGGTCAACGCATCTTCATCTGCCAAGATTTGTACTTGAATTTCATTTATGAAAATGGACGTAGTCACCGTGCTGTCGCAACCATTCATGTTTTGAAAAACGGTTGGATAAATTCCTTCCTCAGAATAGGTTTCTCCGTTGATGGAGTAGTTTTCACCTGCGCACAGCGTAATTTCTTGTGAGGAATTACTCGCGGGCAAAATCATTAGTGTTGTCGTCACTGTGCTGTCGCAGCCGTTGGAATTTTGAAATGTGGTTGAATAGATTCCTTCCTCAGAATAGGTTTCTCCGTTGATGGTGTAGGTTTCACCTGCGCACAAAGTCACCGATGCTTCTGAACTCACATTGATACAATTCTCAAGTCTTACCAACGCGAAGTCTCTTGTTACGCCGTTATCAGTAGTGCCCGCCAAAACGATTTTGTGGTCATCTTGAAGAACCATAGAAAACAACTCATCATATTTCGTAAAGAAAGAAGTAAAGACTTTT
This sequence comes from Flavobacteriales bacterium, assembly GCA_046309775.1. GTDB lineage: Bacteria > Bacteroidota > Bacteroidia > Flavobacteriales_D > Sanyastnellaceae > JAIXWP01. The sequence goes on along the minus strand of JBKCOM010000016.1, from coordinate 16,797 downwards.
CCGGCGCTACCGAAACTGTTGTCGTATTCTCCATTGGTATCAAAACGATACACAGCGAAGTCATAACTTTCAAATGGAGTATTGATAGGGAATGGCTCTCTTCTGGTTAACCCAACCAATAATTTTCCATCCGCTTGTCTCTGAATCGATTTAATCGACGTATAAATAGATCCGAATTGATCCCCAAGCAAAGTTTTCAAAACGCCATTGGTTCCATAACTTGAGTCTAGACTGCCGTTTGAGTTGTATCTGGCAGTTATAAAATTGAAATTCACACTAAAGCCAACGCTTTCTTCGTTGCTTCCTGCGACAAGTATTTTGCCATCTGGTTCAAGAAAAACAGTAAATGGCGCTGAGCCTGCATTTATAGTAAGAACTTCATTTTCAAAACTTGTATCGATTGTTCCGTCACCGTTAAAGCGAAACAAAGCAAACCCAAATCCGCCTGCCGACCCTTGCGAATAGGTCGAGAGGATAATTTTCCCATCGGGTTGGACAGCTATTTCAGGGTCAACACCAGAGACAAACAATCCTTCCTGATAAGCTGTACCGCCATTACCAAAATCTGTGTTTACACCTCCATCGCTACTGAAAGATGTGATGTAGAGTGCAAATGGCTCGCTGTTATCAATGGGATTAAGTCCATGGTTTATCACAAAAAAACCTCCATCCTCTCTCACATGTAAAGCCGATAAAGAAGAGAAGGAAGAAGTTGAGATGCTTACCTTACCATTTATTCCAAAACTGGAATCTAAACTTCCATCCGAATTGAATCGAACAACCTCTTGTCCGTTGTTTGATGAAGCGAAATTGCTAAACTCATTCAACACTAAAATTTTTCCATCGGGTTGAAGGCCGGCTTTTCTAGGGGTGTTGAATTGCTGATCCAAAACCAAAATGCTTTTTCCGTGAACGCCAAAAGAATCATCTAAGCTACCATCCTGATTATACTTGGCTATGGCAATATCCGAACTACCAAGGGTATTTATAATTCTGTTCTTTTTAGTGCCAATCAATAGCAACTTCCCGTTGTTTTCCTTTATAAGAATTCTCCCATTGTCATTGCTTGATTCTACTTTTTCACTTGTGATTCCGTCTTCATTAAAACTGTTGTCTAAAGTTCCGTTACTGTTGTAACGGAGAACGTTCAAATCGGCAAAGCTTGAATAGCCGGCCACAAGAATTTTAGAATCATCTTGGACAATATTGCATTTGGGTATATGAGCTCCACCAGGCAGGATGGATGTACTTACTTGTCCGTTGTTACCAAAAGTTAAGTCCACAGTGCCATCGCTATTATAGCGTCTTGTTAAAAAATCTCCACCACTACCAAAAGGACTTACATCAAGAGTTTGTGTATTCACTACAAGTTTGCCATCTGCTTGTTGGGAAACAGAATTTACTACGTATGAATTATCGCTCGCGTCAAAAGGAGCGAGTGTTCTGCCATCTCCATCGAAGGTAAGATCTACACTGCCATTGGAGTTGAATTGTGCAATAGAAAAATTATTGCTTCCCGCAATGCCAACATAGCCGGCAGTTCTTATTTTGCCATTTGGGGCTACACTTAGAAATACGGGATTGTTCGATCCGCTTAAAGTGGCTACAACTTTACCATCTCCATCAAACGTACTATCAAGCGTGCCATCGGTATTGTAACGAGCCAATAGGATTCTAACGTTACCACCACCTGCATTAGCATTACCACAAGCGAGTATTTTCCCATCTACTTGTAAAGCCAACCGAGTAGGAGAATTTTGAAGGAAACCAAATGTTGTTAAGACCTGACCATTTGAGCCAAACGAATTATCCAAGGTGCCATCTTCGGCATACCTTTCTAGATGAAAAGCGATTGAATTAGTGGCAGTATTGATTTGAGACCCCAGCACAACAATCTTATTGTCAGATTGAATAACGAACGGTACACCACTTCCAATAGGAGCCATTCCAGCATCAACAAAGCCATTGTTTCCAAAGCTGTTGTCTTTGCTTCCATCCGCGTTGTATTTCGATAAAAGAACATTTCCTGTTTGTTCATTTATACCCCTATATCCATAGGTTAAAATCTTACCATCGTTTAATAATTGTATAGCATAAATACTTGTATAAATGTTAGTGCCAACGCTGGGACTTTCTATTTTATTCACCACTACGCCATTGTTGCCAAATGAAGCATCACGGCTGCCATCCGTATTGTATCTTATAATTAAAGCGCTGTAACTATCTCCGGCAAATTCTGTGTTCGTGTTCCCAACATAGGCAGAACCTCCACAAATAATTTTTCCATCAGGTTGCACGACAACGGCATTCCCATAAGCTTCGCTACGCCCAAAGCCAGTGTTTACTTTACCATTTGTTCCAAAAGAAACATTTACACTACCCGACTGTGCAAGGACCGTATAACTCGTCAAAATAAGAGCTATAAGACATTCTATTCTTTTTTTCATCGTAAGTAGCCGTATTACATTTTTAAGATTCACTTTTATCGAACCATTATTCTTTCACCAAATTCTTAGTGACTATATGTCCTTGGCCATCCTCTAGTTTTATCGTATACAGCCCCTTCGCCAACTCATTCAATGAAAGACGAACAGTTTCTTGGGTTATGCTTCCTTTGCGAATTACCTGTCCCGTTGCATTGAATAAGGTGAATTTGCTCGGCCAAGAAAACCCGCTCAACCTTAACTCCACATCATCTTCAAACGGATTGGGAAAAACAACTGCACGAAGTTCTCCGTTATGCGCCAATTGTTCCACATTTGAAATGATAACATTCTCACACGTACTTGTCTCAGAACACTCCCCATTCGAAACCACCACCGCATAACTTCCGCTTGTACTTGGGTTAAACAATGGATTTGTTTCGTTTTCAATAGCACTGAAATTATTCTCACAATCTACCCACTGCAACGATGCACCAATAGGGAAATTAACAGCAGTCAACGCATCTTCATCTACCAAGATTTCCACCTGAATTTCATCTATGAAAAGGGAGGTGGTCACCGTGCTGTCACAACCATTCATATTTTGAAAAACGGTTGAATAAATTCCTTCTTCAGAGTATGTTTCTCCGTTGATGGTGTATGATTCTCCTTCACACAGTGTAATTTCTTGTGAGGAATCATTCGCTAGCAAGACGACAAGAGTTGTAGTCACTATACTATCGCAACCATTCATGTTTTGAAAAACGGTTGGATAAATTCCTTCCTCAGAATAGGTTTCTCCGTTGATGGAGTATGACTCACCTTCACACAGCGTAATTTCTTGTGAGGAATTACTCGCGGGCAAAATCATAAGTGTTGTCGTCACTGTGCTGTCGCAGCCGTTTGTATTTTGAAAAGTAGTTGAATAGATTCCTTCTTCAGAATAGGTTTCCCCATTGATGGAGTAGGTTTCTCCCGCACATAAAGTCACAGCAACTTCTTCACTCACATTAATGCAATTCTCAAGTCGAACCAAAGCGAAGTCTCTTGTTACGCCGTTATCAGTAGTGCCTGCCAAAACGATTTTGTGGTCATCTTGTAAGACCATAGAAAACAGTTCGTCGTATTTGTTATTCAAGGACAAAGAGCGTTGTCCATTTTCACCGAAAGAAGAATCATATTCTCCATTAGCGTTAAAACGAAAAACTACAAAATCGTATAGTTCATAAGGCGCGAAGGCTAAACTCGGGTCGTATCGATTTAATCCAACAAGGAATTTTCCATCCACCTGTCGAACCACCGATGAGATTGTTCGGTTGTCCCATCCGTAAGGACCAAAAAATTGAGTTCTAGTGATGCCATCAGTTCCATAAGCGGTATCCACGCTGCCATTTTCATTGTAGCGAACAGTAACAAAATGATAGAATGAAAACCACCCTGTGAAAGCAACGGATCTTCCTGCGGCGATTATTTTTCCATCGGGTTCTACATATATCGAGTGGCAATCGGTGGTAAAATCAATGGTAAGAATGTCGTTGTTAAATGTATTGTCAATACTTCCGTCTTGGTTCAATCGAAACACACTAAAGCCTTGATAAAAGGTTTCAGGATCCTGACGTGTAGTAGCGATAAGGATTTTGCCATCGTCTTGCACCACAATATCCGGATCAGGCGCTGATGTGAATATCCCTTCAAGGTAGGTAATACCATTATTTCCGAAGCTGATGTCCAGTGTGCCGTTGCTTAGGAATTTGCGAACAATGAGATACAAGTTGTCAGGATTTCCTCCGGGGTTGATATTGTGGTTGACTACAATAAAACTACCGTCATCAAGTACTTCAAGAGCCATGGCCGGTGTAAAGAAGTTAGTTGAAACAACGATCTTTCCCTGCACTCCGAAGGTCATGTCCAAAAGACCGTTTTCTGTTACACGTATCATCTCTTGACTACTTGAAACCCCGAAGATTGTAACCTCATTTGCAATTATTATTTTTCCATCTGGCTGAAGGGCTGCTTTTTTGGGAGTATAGATCAGTTGGTCAAAAACAAACTCACTTTTGCCCTCTGTGCCAAATGTGAAGTCAAGGGTTCCATCTGCGTGGTAGCGAGCCAAAACGAGGTCAGACAAGCCGGTTACATTGTTTGGATTGTTTCTTTTGGTCCCAATAAGTATGAGTTTTCCGTCATCTTGCTTCAAGAGTATTCTTCCATTGTCGTTGCTGGATTCTAATTTTTCAGTCGCAATACCATCTTGGTTAAAACTTGTATCCAGGGTTCCATTGCTCGTGTACTGCAACAAGGTAAAATCGGAGATGCCTGAATTTCCCACTGCGATTATTTTAGAATCTGCGATGGGTATTGACCTTCTGGAAATACTATATCCTCCCGGAACAACGCTTGTTGTCGCTTTGCCGTTTGTTCCAAAACTGACATCTACGCTTCCGTCTGCATTGTACCTTCTCGTCACAGAATCATGAACACCTAATGTTGACATGCCGTCCACGGATACTGTGGAGACTATAAACTTCCCGTCAGACTGCGGCGTGGCGGATTGAATAAAATTGGAGATATCACCCGTTTCAAAGAGCGAAAGTGTTCTTCCATCACCATCGAAGGTGAGATCGAGGCTGCCATTCGCGTTGTATTGTGTAAGAGCGAAGTGAATGCCTGCAGCCGTATAGGTGCTGCCGGCTGATTGAATTTTTCCGTTGGGCAAAACGCGCACGTGAACACTGTTGTTCCCGTTTCCAAATTGAGTGATTACTTTGCCATCGCCATCAAAAGTGGGGTCCAATGCTCCTGTGTTGGTATAGCGAGCCAATAGCAATCTACCATTTCCCGAATGACCGGATGCTATTACTTTCCCATCTTCTTGCAAGGCAAGACTACTGGGGTAATTGAGCTGTGTTCCAAAAGTGGTTAGTACTAGTCCATTTGTGCCGTAAGAATAATCCAAACTGCCATCTGCGTTGAATCGCTGAATGGCCCACGTCGCGAAATTTTGATTGGCATTTGTGCTGCTTTGATAAACTCCTCCGAGTACAACTATTTTGTTGTCTTCTTGTATGATCAAGGGAGTGCCAACGGAATTTGGGGAGAAGTTTGCATCCACAATTCCATTGTTTCCAAAGCTATTATCTATACCTCCATTGGCGTGATACATCGTTAATTGAAGGTTGCCATATTGAAAGTCCACACCACGGTAACCATACGTGAGTATTCTGCCGTCATCGAGAATTTTGATGAAATAAATACCGGTATAAATTGCGTTATCATTTCCTGCGGCTTCCTCGTTGCTCATCACAACACCGTTGTTTCCAAAGGTCACATCTCGACTCCCGTCTGGGTTGTACCTATAAAGTACCGCTTTAAACGAATCTCTTTGAAAGTCGCGCGTGGTATTGCCCGTGTAGGCAGAACCACCGCAAACAATTTTTCCATCCGGTTGAACAGCCGCTGCATAGCCATAGACTTCACTGCGCCCAAAGCCTGTTGATACCTTGCCATCTTCACCAAATGAAGAATCTAAACTGCCGGGTTGAGCAAGGAGTTGTGAAGTAATTAGTAATGAGAAAAAAAGCAATAATGCTTTGATTTGCTGAGGAACGAGCTTTTCAAAATTTCTCATGAGAACGTAGTTTCAAAGCCACTGCATTGCGACCCTACAGTAAATATATACAAATCACCCCAATCCCCCTGTTCTTTTTTCCCTTGTTCCCTTGTTCTTTGTTCCTTGTTCTCGTTCTTGTTCTCCTTCCCCTCTTCCTTATATTTGGCCTCTAAACATTAAAGTTATGCGATTCGACCACTTCAAAATTCTCGTTCCTTTTGATTTTTCTGAGGCAGCCGAAAAGGCCTTGCAACAAGCGGTAATGCTCAAAGAAGAGTTCCCTATTCACGTGGATTTGCTTCATGTGATTGATAGTGAAAAGGAGCATAAGGAGGCAGAGGAGAAGTTGATGGCGGTCGCCAAACCGCTTGTGGCTCAAAGAGTCAGTTCGGGTGTAGTGGTAGAAAAGGGTGGTGTGCTCGAAACTATAAATGAGATTGCTGGTCGAGGTTTTTATGATTTAATGGTGATTGGAACGCACGGCCCAAGAGGCATACGTCAAAACCTGCTCGGTGCTGATATTTTAAAATTACTAAAAGAAAATCCATGCGCATCGATTGTGGTACAAAAGACTTCAGAGGCAGTGGATCAGTTCAAGAAAATTTTACTTCCTGTTGGTTCGCACGAGGATTATGAGGGGCTTGCAGATGCTGTAAAATTGATTGCACAAGCGTCTGGTGCGGAGGTGTTGCTTTACACGATCAATCGCCCCGGAGAAGAACCAGCGGAGGAGCTAATTATCAATAAAGAAAATACAATTCGTCTTCTCAAAGGAAGCGATATTTGTTATCGCGAAGTAGCAGAAGACGTATCGGTTTACTCTTTCGGTTTCGCCAAGCAAACGTTGATGTATGCTGAAAATAATGGCGTCGACTTGATTGCTATTATGCCACATGCTTCTACAGAACATTCTTATTTTGCTAACGCAGACAAAGAACGTCTTCTCGTGAATGAAAAAGGAATAGCAGTGCTGTGTAGCGCTGGTGTTTAATTCACAATGTGTTTTACAATTTTGGAATACAAATCATCCGGGGCGTAGGGTTTAGATAAATAGTCGTTCATCCCTGCTTTTAAACATGCTTGGCGCTCGCTCTCAAGTGCGTTGGCTGTGAGAGCGATGATGGGTGTTTTAAGATTTAATGTATTTCGAATTCTGTGTGTGGATTGGAACCCGTCCTCTTCTGGCATTTGAAGGTCCATCAATATGACGTCGAAATTTTCTTTTTGCAAATAGTGTATCGCGTCGATTCCATTGACCGCCATAGAATAGGTGGCATTCCATTTTTTCAGCAATGTAGAAGCCAGAAAACGGTTGATTTCATTATCCTCAATCAGTAAGATTTTTTTGCCTGACAAATCTTTTTCTATCCCAATGCCAATATCCGAAACAGTTGGCTTTTCTATTTTTACGAGCGATAAAGTAAAAGAAAAAGCAGAACCTTTATTTTTTATGGATTCAACATCAAGTGTGCCTCCCATGATTTCTACGAGGTTTTTGGCAATAGGAAGCCCCAAGCCAGTACCACCGTAGCGTCGAGAAATGGAAGCGTCTTCTTGTGTGAACTCATCGAAAATCGCACTTATTTTGTTTTCGTCAATTCCCACTCCTGTATCCACAACGGTGAATTGAATTAAGTAATTATCTTTTTCATTTCCCTTGTTTCGAATAATCAATTTCACAGAACCTTCATTTGTGAATTTAATCGAGTTTGAAATCAAGTTCGATAAAACCTGAACTAAACGTGTTGGGTCTCCCTTTAAATAGTCAGGAATAGTTACATCGCGCTCTATTGTGAGTTGAATGTTTTTCTGTTGTGCCTTCACACCAAAACCTCTCATCACGGGCTTTAGGGCGTGATCAATACTAAATGGAATTTGTTCAAGCTGCAGTTTTCCACTTTCCATTTTTGTGAGGTCCAGGATATCATTAATGATTACCAACAAGCCCTCGCTTGATGCACGAATGGCTTCCAAGTATTCAAGCTGCTCTGAATTCAAATCGCTATCCGCCAAGACCCCCGACATCCCAATAATTGCGTTCAATGGTGTGCGCACTTCATGAGAGATATTTGCCAAGAATATTTTTCTTGTCTCCAAAGAAGCTTCGGCGACCTCGCGCGCTTTAACAAGATCTTTTTCTATTTTTTTCCTCTCCTTGATTGCAACTTTGATTTGCTCAGCGATATGAATCAAATTGTCGTCATTGATTTCTTCACCGCCAGTGCTGAGGCTTTTGAAGGAGGTCTTGAGTGACTCAATGAGCACCTGTTGCTTTTGTGACTCTTCATGGAGTCGTTTGTTTTTTTCTTCCAACTCTTCGCTGCTCAGACGCATGGCGCGTTCTACGAGAAGCCGATTTTCTTCCATGTGGAGATAACTCGAGTTGAGGGAGGATAGAAATTCTCTAACATTGGGGGCGAGCTCCTCAATATCGACATTGAATTTCTTTAATTGACGCTGGAAGAGACGATGAAACTCAGGATTAGACGACATATCTATATTTCGGTATATGTGGTAATGGTCATGGTTTGGTTGTGCAATGAACACTTTGTGGTGGTAAGAATTGGTGAGATTTCACCATTCGAATAGAATCCGCTATATACGGCCTGTGGCCCGAGCTCCTCATAAACACTTTCCAATTCTTCATCTATGCGTTGACCGAGCACCAACTTACGACCTACACAGGAGACCATAAAGACCCATTCTGGGCTCTTTAATGACTTGCTTTGAGTGGCAGCACCCATTGCTCCATCTATGAGTCTGTCAAAATTGGCCATCATGAACTGAACCTTTCCATCTTGAGGGATGTCGCCCGCAAAGGTCATGGTTCCAAGCTTTTCGTCAATGCTTAGAATAGTTCTTACCAATAAATCTCCATTCTCGAGCTTGATACATAATGGAAATAACAGAGCGGCTCCAGGAAGGTCTTTCGCTTTATCACCTAAGAAATTTTTATAGAGATCAAGCGCAGGAATATTATCTAACGAGTAAAGAACATTGCTTTTTGATTCTGTTACCACGCGCACGGGACCAAAAGCATCCCAGCCCCCCTGGGACCCGTGGGAGACACGAAGACTAGTTCCATAAAATCCAATACCAACTACATTTCCAGATGTGGCTGAACTATTCAATCCAACAAGCGTTTTTTGAAAGCGGCCAGCATCTGCTGCCAGTCCACCTGTGACAATAACACCAGAAGGAAGATTTTGATTAATGCCTTTTACTAACTCATCACCGTTCGCCGCAATGCCTTCACTGATAACCAGTATGTGCACTAAATCCTTTGCTGCTAATTGCTCATAGAGTTGTGCGCCACAATCAAAACTATTGGCGAAATGAGATAGTACTAGAGAGCAGGTTTTTATTTCCGTTTTTTCAAAGTGAAGGGCTGTTGCTACAATACTGTTGTCATAAACTTTCGTTCCTGCTATTTCGCCTGCGGTGCTTAGTGAAATGATCGCAGCGTTGGGATATTTTTCTTGAAGGTCTTTATAAACGAAATCATTTCCAACAATGTCGATTCCGCCTGTGGCAATTACGAGATTTGCATTTGGTAGTGGGCTTTGTGGCTCAGACCACTGACCGTTTTGATAAATGATGAGAGAGGATTTCATGGGAGATTAATTTAAAGTGACGAGGCCGCCTTTTGCGGATTTTAATTTATCAAGATCAGCTTTCGCAGATTCCACTTGTTGGGTTTCCTCAACGTTTGCTGACTTGTTATTTTTTTGTTTTTCGAAAAGACCATCGAGCTCTGTCTTGTGGCGTGTTATTTCGGCTTCTTGTTTTTCGAGATTTGTTTGAGCTTCATGCAGTTTTCGCTCATTTTGTAAAATACGATTTTCTACAGCGGTTACTTTTTCGTTTTTCCTTTCTAATTTTTCTTGCTGTTTGATTATCTTTTCTCTTCTTTCCTCCAAATCATCACGCGCTCTTTCCGCCTTTTTATCTGTAATTACGGATCCAGGAAATCGTTCGGAATATTCACTTTCCTTAGTTCGAAGAAGCTGTTCTAATTGCTCAATTTCCTTTTTGATTTGATTAGATTCTTTTCGTTCATCTTCCAACTCAAGTTCAAGTGATTTTTTATCTGTTTCGATTTTATTAATGCCCGCTCTCGAATTTGAAAGTTGAGTTTGAAGTTTTGAAATCGACTGCTCGTGAGAAATTTTTTCTTTTTCAAGACGTGCGCCATCTTTGTCTAGACGCGCTAGATCCTTTACCTGACGGTCGTAATAGCGCTGCTGCTCTTTTATTTTTTTATCATAAAGCTGTGTGTAAAACTGAACCAAGCTTTTTTCTACAATGGCAATTAAATTCTGTTTTTCGGCGCCTTCCGAATCGGCGATATATGTATCTTTTTTAGTTGCGAAAAGTGAAATTTTAGAAAAATCGGCGTCAGACATTATTTGATAGTAGAGCGTAACTGTGTCTGTAGAAATTTGAGCTGAAACTATTGGGCCGTAAGCAATAAAACTCCCTTCCTTTTTTCCGGAAGCATTGAAATTATCTTTGAGGTATTTCCTCCAAAATTTATTGAATTCAGTGGGTTCAGAGATAACCTTGCATTCTATCGTTTTTCGTACGCCATCCCTGTGAAGTGTTGTGGACTCGTAGGAGTTAATATCGGGCGTTTGCATGAGTGCTTGAGCCACTTTATCTGGTTGTGAAAAAGCGAGAATAGAGAGAAAAGAAAATAGGGTCAGCAACAATTTTTTCATACAAACAACTTCGGGAGGTGAAAATTAGGAAAAAATATGAATTTCTAATGGCTTTCAAATACAAGTTTTTTCAATAAAAAAATCGCTATGGTTTTGATAGATAATTCAAAACATAGCGATTTAAGGAGTGCGCCCACCTGGGCTCGAACCAGGGACCCACAGATTATGAGTCTGTTGCTCTAACCGACTGAGCTATAGGCGCGGTTTTTTTCGGGTGGCAAATGTAATAGGTCTTATGCCTAGAATAAAATTATCATCGGTGTTTTTTCTTTGAGCTACGCGAATTCCCACGTCCTTTGCTGCTTCCGCGGCTTTTTCCTCCACTAAAATTACCTCCAGAACGCCCTTTACTGCCACCGAAACTTCGCGACTCCCTTGCATTTCCGCCAGATTTTACCAAGCCTGCATCTTCTGCAAGGATGTAGTCTAGCGAGCGCGCCTGAAGATCGCCGTCGTGAACCATTACCATCACAGAGTCACCCATGTGGAATTCGCGTTTGGTGCGAACACCATAAACAACATATCGATCGGGGTCAAAGCTGTAATGGTCGTCCATAATGGTGTTGAGGGCTATTAATCCTTCACACTTGCTTTCCTTTTCTTCCACATAAATGCCCCAATCAGCAAGTCCGGAAACAATGCCTTCGAAGACTTGGCCTTTACGGGCCAACATAAATTCTACCTGCTTATACTTAATTGATGCGCGCTCGGCTTCAGCGGCTCGTTTTTCCATCGCACTGCTGTGTCGACAACGCATCTCGTACTCACTTTCATCGACAGGTTTTCCCTTTTCCAAATAATGCTGTAATAAGCGATGCACCATCACATCGGGATAGCGACGGATGGGAGAGGTAAAGTGTGTATAAAAATCAAATGCCAATCCGTAGTGCCCAATGTTTTGGGTGGAATACTCGGCCTTGGCCATGCTGCGAATGGTCATGACTTTGATTACACTCTCTTCGGGTTTTCCCATTGAAGTAGTGATCAACTGCTTGATGGCAGCTGTCATCCCTTTTTCATCAGTCTTTGGGAGTTTGTATCCGAGTTGCTTTACGAATTTTCTCAGCTGCTCGATCTTGTCAGGTGAAGGCTCGTCGTGAATGCGATAGACGAATGTTTTAGGCTTCGATGTATTGTTGAAGGGAAGGCTTGGGTCACCAATAAATGCAGCGACTTTACGGTTGGCCAACAACATAAAGTCTTCAATCAACTGATTGGAGTCCTTCATTTGCTTGACATAAACTCCAGTGGGAACGCCTTTTTCGTCTAGCTTGAATTTTACTTCCTCACTATTGAAATCGATACTGCCCTCGCTGAATCGCTCTGCACGCAGTTTTTTGGCGAGCTTATCAAGCGTTAAAATTTCTTCTTTAAAATCACCGTCTTTGCCTTCAATGATTTCTTGTGCTTCTTCATATGTGAAACGTCGATCGCTGTAAATAACAGTGCGACCATACCATTCGCTGTGTATTTCGGCTTCATCGTCTAATTCAAAAACAGCGCTGAAACAAAGCTTCTCCTCGTTTGGACGAAGTGAGCATAAAAAGTTGGAAAGGCGCTCTGGAAGCATCGGTATAGTGCGGTCAACGAGGTATACACTCGTGGCGCGATCAAATGCTTCAGCATCCAAGATTGTATTAGGGTGCAAATAGTGACTCACATCAGCGATATGCACTCCCACTTCATAATTTCCATTGGGAAGCTTTTGAAAGGACAGAGCGTCATCAAAATCTTTTGCGTCGAAAGGGTCGATGGTAAACGTAGGTACTTTTCTAAAGTCTCTTCTTTTGGCAATTTCCTTCGGTGTGATTCCGGCATCGATGTGATTTGCATAATCTTCAACATCTCTGGGAAACTCGCTCTCAAAGCCAAACTCCGCTATGATGGCGTGCATTTCCGCCTGATGTTCGCCGGGCTTACCAAACACTCGCAGCACCCTTCCGAAAGGACTACTATCTGGACGGTCCCAATCTAGAATCTGCACGAGCACTTTGTCGCCATGCTCGGCTCCGTTGAGCTGTTCTTTGCTAATATAAAAATCAACATGTACGCGCTTATCGGAAGGCAACATGAATGTACCCACCTTGCCCACATCGAGGATGCCCACAAATTCGCGTCGAGAGCGCTCCACAACGCGCAATATTTTTCCCTCAGGCCGTCTTGATTTTGGATTGAATGTCACTTCGACGGTGTCGCCGTACAATGCAAATCCAGTCTTCCCCTTGGGAATCTCCACATCGCGCTCTTGCCCTTCAATGGATACATAGCCCTTGCCAAATCGATTGATTTCAATACGACCTATTGCAGAATATACCGAAGGATTTGCTATGATGTACTTTCCAGTTTCGACTTCTTTTAATTTGCCTTCTTCTGCCTCTAATATTAGAATATCATGAATAAGCATACGTACGCCACTGTCGGTAATATCCAACTCTCCCGCCACTTGCTTGTAATTCATTGGCTTCTTTTCGTTTGCTTCAAATACACGAATGATCTCCTTTCGAAGCTCGGTTTTGAATGAGCCGTAGCTCGGTCTCTTTTTTGCCATAGATGCAAAGCTAACAATTCCAAGGGGATATGAACATGATGCCGACTCAATCCATAAACAATGGATTGTTGTATTTGGATTGTTCATGACAAAAAGCATAGTTTGTATGTGACAATAGTCACCACCGTGACCATCACTTCGGGCTTATGTTTGTTTTATCACGAAAACCAAATTATTATGAAAAAAAACATGGGTAATGCAGATAGAATGGTGCGCATCATCATTGCTGCAATTGTTGCAATATTATTCTTTACAAATGTTATTAGTGGCACTGTGGGTGTTGTTCTCTTGGTGTTGGCTGGCATTTTTGTATTGACAAGTCTAATAAGCTTTTGCCCGTTATATGCCCCATTTGGCATTAGCACTTGCAAGAGAAAGGCATAATCGATAGGGGACAGACACGGCTTCGTGTCTGCCTCTTATATTTGCACCATGGAAAAGAAAAAGGTAATGCTTGGTCTCAAGCTACCTACCGATCCAAGGTGGGTAAATATTGTCGAAAAGAATATCGAGGAGATTCTCACCGATCACGCATACTGCGAACAAAAGGCAGCGAGTAACGCTATTAGTACCATTGTGCGCTATCCTGAATATGACGACGTAGTGGAAGAAATGGTACGTATCTCGCGTGAGGAAATGGAACATTTCGGCATGGTCCACAATGAGCTCCGTAAGCGAGGACTTTCACTCGGTCGAGAAAGAAAAGACCCTTATGTCCATGATCTCGCTTCTTTCATCAAGCAAGGCGGGAGCAAGGAGCAACAATTCGTTGATAAAATGCTGTTTGCCGCAATGATTGAGGCGCGCAGTTGCGAGAGATTCAGATTGCTTTCAGAAAATATTTCCGATGAAGGACTTCGAGATTTTTACTACGAACTCATGGCAAGTGAAGCCGAACACTACGCTACGTTCATAGGATTTGCAAGGAAGTATGGAACAGGCGTAGATGTCGAAAAACGTTGGCAAGAATTCCTAGACTTCGAAGCGACACTTATGGATAAATACGGAAAAAAGGAAACGATGCATGGATAATTATTTTATCCGAACAGCATCGGTGGACGACGTCTCGTTGATTCAAGACATAGCTGCACGCGTCTGGCCTCAAACATATAGTTCCATCATTTCAGCCGAGCAAATCAAATATATGCTGGATATGATGTACAGCCCAAATTCTTTGATCCAGCAAATGATGGAAAAGAATTGTGAATTTATTCTTATTTCTAGTACCGAACGTTCATTCGGTTTTGCTTCTTTTTCTTCTTCTGACAATGATGTATTTCGTTTACATAAATTGTATGTAGATGTTGCCGCACAAGGGCTTGGGCTCGGAGTGAGCCTACTGAAGGAGGTGTCAAAACGCGCCGCCGAGAGAGGCGGTTCGACCTTGGAGTTGAATGTAAATAAGTATAATAAGGCGAAGACGTTTTATGAAAAAAATGGATTCACAATATATCGTGAAGAAGTAATCGATATCGGCAATGGCTTTGTAATGGACGATTTTGTGATGCGAAAATCACTTCTAACCCTGTAGCTCGATTCTAAAGGTAGTTCCTTTACCAGGCTCACTGGCTTTCACATAGATGCGACCCTTGTGGTAGTTTTCGATAATGCGCTTTACCAGCGACAAACCAAGGCCCCAACCTCGTTTCTTCGTTGTAAATCCAGGCTGAAACACAGTTTTCCAATTGTTTTTTGGAATGCCCTTACCACTATCTGTAATTTCAACGCAGGGCGTTCCGTTTTCATTGAAGACACGCACGTGAAGCTTCCCTTCTCCATCCATAGCATCGACAGCATTTTTGACAAGGTTTTCGATTACCCAACCAAATAGAGGCACGTTTATGAGTGCTTGCATACCCTCGGCTTCACTTCTCATGGAAATACTCACTCGGGTGCTAACCCTACTTTGTAAATACTCAAATGCATTTTTTACAACCTCATCCAATTCGAGCGCGTGTAATTCTGGAACTGAGCCTATTTTGCTAAAGCGGTCGGTTATAGTGTTTAGACGATCGATATCTTTATTCAACTCAGTGAGCGTTCCACTATCCACTCCTTGAGCCTCTAGCAAGCTAGACCATGCCATCAGCGATGATAATGGTGTGCCCAATTGGTGGGCGGTTTCTTTTGCCATTCCAACCCACACTTGATTTTGCTCGGCTTTGCGAAACGTGGAGAATATGAGATAAGCGATAAAAAGGAAAACACCAATCAAGATCAACTGAAATACAGGAAACATTTTAAGTTGTTTAAGCACCTGCGAGTCTTCATAGAAAATTACTTGTGTGCCTTGGCCGGGGAGCTCAATTTTTATTTGATTATTTCCCTTTTTCATTGACTGTAAAGTCGAATACAGTTGTACTGAATCTCCAGCAATCATTGGATCAATATTCCCGTAACGAATAATGGATTTCTCGAGACTATCAGTAACAATTACTGGAACCGAGGCAGCATTAATAACTGTTTCCGATATGAATGAATTGATCAAATCATCCATGGTGTGTTGTAGCTCCATAAAGATGTAGCTGTCGTTGTAATACACCCTCAAGCCGACCTCTGGAAATCGAATAGGGTCGTATTTTTCCTGCATTACCTTGTAGAGCGAGTCGATATAGGAAGCATTGTTGGCCTTATCTTCGGGAAGGTTGGCGCTGTTACTTAATTTACCTTTTTCGTCAAATATGAGGATGGGAATGGTTGTGTTTCCCCAAATGAAATCAGTGACAAACGTGAGATCGTTTTGATCGCTTGGATCACTCAGAATTTGATAGGCTTTCGCAAGGAGTTTCGCTTTTTTTCTCTCTTCCGTACGAAGGTTTTCAAAGAGATTTTCAGTGAACTTCACAAGTGTAGCGCGTCTTTGAATGGCCTCACTCCAAAGCTCTACTTTTTCGCGCTCCCCTTGACGGATCTTCTCTGCAATGTGATTGCTATACCAAAGCGTGATGCCTACAATGACCATGGCCACTGCAAACAAAAAAATCTTCCATCGCTGCTTATTACTATAAAGATTCACCCAGCGAAGATAAGGACTAGAGATTGGAATTTGGAGGTTGGAATTTGGAATCCCGATGGCTATCGGGAGGAAATTGGAAATTGGATTTTGGAAATATCAAAAAGTCCCGACGAAGTCGGGACTTTTTGATATTTATTTTGAATTCGGAATTCTGAATTTCGAATTAGTTGTAAGCTACGATTACGTCGAAGCTTCCGCTGTAAAGACCAGCTGCTTGTTGAGCTGATACGTTCAAAGTAGCACCTACGTTCAAAGTAGCTTCACCGTTAGCATCGAGAACTGAATCAGCACCGAGGCTAGATACGAAGTTGTCTACAGTCATTTGTTCTGCACCACCAGCAGTTTCGATCACGATAGAAGCAGGAACTTCGATAGTGAAAGAAGCATCAGCGTATCCGTTTACGTCGAAAGAAGCAGCGTTGCTAACGTTACCAGCTTCGATCAATGTTACACCACCAGTTGAAGTGCGAGCTCCGTCA
>JBKCOM010000015.1:0-3899 GCA_046309775.1 Flavobacteriales bacterium | reverse complement strand
GTTGCTCCTCAGCAGAGCCTTTCTCCGCTTATCTTAGCAGCATTAAAGAAATACCTATCGCTTTATATTAACAATAAAGCTTTTCAACAAAATAAGGGACAAGGGTAGGTGTCCTGTCAAGCTATATTATGAGGTAGCATTTTTCCCATTGTTCCTTGTTCTTTTTTCCCTTGTTCTTCCCCGGTTTATGATTTTTTGTATATGGATTTCATCCATGATGTTTTTTGTTCAGAACTTTCATATCGAAACTTGTGTTGTACAAAAAGATTATGGAGAGAGCTATGAAGAAAATCTATCATTTAGCAAATTGCAGCACTTGTCAACAGATCATCGATGAGTTTGGGGCTAAAGGGAAAGGCTTTGAGAAGCAGGACATTAAAACCCAAAAAATCACCGCAGAACAGTTAGACGAAATGAAAAAATTAGCGGGGTCTTATGAGGCGCTTTTCAGTCGCCGAGCGTTGAAGTATCGTGAATTGGGTCTGAATAGTCGTGAACTTTCTGAACAGGAGTATCGCAATTTTATACTTGATGAATACACATTCTTGAAGCGCCCTGTGGTGATCATTGAGGAGAAAATTTTTATCGGTAATGCTCCAAAGACAGTAGCGGCAGCAAAGTCTTCGATGTAATTCTTATCGTTTTGTTTTTATTGCTGGCGTTGCGCTAATTTAGCGCCATGCAATCTGTTGTAAAGGCGCATCTCGCCTTGGCCACTGTGGGTGTCATTTATGGAGCGAACTATGTCATTGCCAAGTCGGTGATGCCGAATCCTATCGGCCCCAATAGTTTCATCACATTGCGCGTACTCGGTGCCACAATACTATTTTGGCTGATAGCTGCGCGAAACTTTAGACTTCCGGATAAAGATGATTGGGGGAGATTTATCTTATGCGGGCTAACAGGTGTGGCGATCAATCAACTTTGTTTTTTCAACGGTCTTTCTTTAACCTCTCCCATTAATAGTTCAATCATCATGACCAGCAATCCCATTATGGTGATGGTCATTTCTGCTTTTTTACTTGGACATAAAATAAACCCGGTTAAAATTATTGGAGTAGCACTTGGAGCCATAGGCGCGGTTTCCCTGTTGATTCTAAGTAATCAGACAGATCACTCCGGACTGCACCTGCAAGGTGATATTTTTATCATCGTCAACTCGTTGTCATATGCTTTCTATTTGGTGCTTGTAAAACCATTGATGACGAAGTACAAGCCGATGCTTGTCATCGCTTGGGTTTTTACAGTAGGTCTTGTTGCAGTTTTTCCTTTTGGAGGCTTTAGCGTTTCGTCGTTGCCTTGGGAAACTCTCGATAATTGGCAATGGTTTAGTGTGATCTATGTAATAGTTGCTACTACTTTTTTAGCGTATTTATTAAATATCTACGCGATACATATTCTGACACCGACTATCGCGAGTGCGTATGTCTATTTCCAACCACCGCTCGCTGCATTGTTTTCATTCATCTTTTCATTGTGGTTGGACCAAAACTATACAGGCGACCTTACTATTGGTAAAGCCGCCTGCACAATTTTGATTTTTATTGGAATTTATCTCGTGAGCCGCAGCGAACAGTTAAAACTCCAATTGAAAAGAAAGTAAGAAGAATCTTCCTGCCTGTGGATAGAAGAAACGTTCTGTGATGCGTTGTTCGAAAATATAACTGAAAGTATATCCATTGCTGCTGTACATCTCGTTGAATGCATTATTGGTGAGGACTTGAATGGCTACTTTATTTTCTCTCTTGGTAATTTTTGACCAGCGCACTGCCATGTCGTTTACAAAGTAGGGATCGATAGAAAGGAATTCATTTTGTATATTATCCAAATATTGTCGTCCGACATAGCGGGGCAACCAGCTCACACTGATGTTTTTGTGAACGAAGTATTCCGCGCGTCCGCCAGCAATCACCGAGGGAGAGAAAGCGATATCGGTGTTGCTGTGTTGTATGCGGACAATATCAAATCCATTAGTGTAATCATAAAGAAGTTCTTCGAATGATTCAATCTTATTCTGACTGAATGTTGCAGTACCCGAAATAAGCAGTTTTTCTATTGGACGATATGCAATTTCTAATTCAATACCTCTTCTAAAACTATTGTCAACGTTCATTCTCAAAGGCGCCCCTACATCGTTAAGTTCCCCCGTGAGTACGAGTTGATCTTTGTATTGCATGTAGTAAAAATTAATGCGTGCATTGATTTTTTTACCAGTGAATGCGTAACCTCCTTCGAAATCAATCATGGATTCGGGTCGCGGTGTCACTCCTGAGGGCGCATCTACGTAGTCGTTGCGATTGGGTTCTTTATTACCAACGGCTACGCTAAAATAAGCTTGTTCATTTTTATTTCTGTTGAATGTAAGACCTGCTTTTGGATTGAAAAAGAAAAGCTCATCATTTACATCATACGCTCGTAAGTCATTGTCTATACCTTTGGTGTTGTATTGCACCATTCGACCTTGAACATCCATATAGAGATTAAATTTCTCTGCGAAACGATAGTTAGAACGTGCATAAATATTACCATCATTCTTGGTACTTTCACCACGATAGTAATTGAAATCTTTGGGCACATCTCCTGCAAATTGCATCCAGATTAATTCTCCAAAGTGGTCGCCAATGTATTGATTGGCGGCGCCTCCAAGTGTCACGTCAAACTTTGACTTTTTATATGCGACAGAAAATGTTCCGCCATAGAAGTGATTGTCTAACCATCTTCTTCGGATGATATCGGTAGAAGTTATGGAGTCATTAGGAGCCACCAGACCGTATCGTTCGAATGATTCGTCATCTCTGAATTCCTCGAAAAATCCTAGTCCTTTGGTGTAATGCAGCGCTGCATTCATAGTTAGGCGCTGATTGAAAATGTGCGTCAAATGAAGCTGGTAATGCGTTTGACGATAGTCGTCTACCTGATTTTCATAAGTGTAAAAATTATAAGTACGACCACTGTTTAGTAGGTTCTGAATTTGTGCTTCATTGAGACCGTTGTTTCCAGCAAATACGAGCATAGAATCTCTATTACCAGAAAGTCTTGATGCAGGCGTTCCATACCACGATTGGTAGGTGCGCTCTTGTCCTCCAAACGTTGTCAACTTAAGCGTAGTTTTTTCTCCTACATAAGCTCCTGTCAGAAAATAGGAAGCTAACCGAGCGGTCGCTCGGTCGATGTAACCATCGGAAGCGATGCGTGAGAGGCGACCTTCGAGTAGAAAACGGTCGCTTCGCAATCCAGTACCAAAGGCTACTGTATTACGAAGTGTATTGAAACTCCCAAACCCGTTGTTGAGGCGCAGATAGGGCTTCGTTTCGAGTTTGTTGGTTCCCATTTTAATGGTTCCACCAAATGAAGCCACACCATTGGTGCTCGTACCAACGCCGCGCTGCACCTGAATATCATCAGTGCTGCTTGCAAAGTCTGGAAGGTTGACCCAGAATACCTGTTGACTTTCTGGATCATTTAGAGGAATGTCGTTGATGGTTACGTTGATGCGTGACGCGTCGCTACCGCGCAACCAAAGGCCGGTGTATCCAATTCCGGTCCCACCATCGGAGGTCATCACGAGCGAAGGCACTTCGCGCAGGATGTAAGGAATGTCTTGGCCATAGTTGATTTTTTCGATTTGTTCTTTGCTGATGTTGGTGAAGGCCATGGGCGTGCGTGCATCAGCTTTTGTTGAAATGATTTCAACAGCATTGAGATCCTTACCGGTCGTGTCGGTAGGTGCGGTGTTTTGAGCCAGCAATGAAATTGTGGCGGCACAAAACGAAGCCGTAACGGCTAATTTGTGTAACATGTTTAAAAAATATTTTATGTTAATCAATTCCTCCTCCAAGGGTTAGAGGAGGCTTAACTAACTAATTTCCCTTGGCGGCATTACCCGCCCAGGTTCCTCC
>JBKCOM010000014.1:0-2597 GCA_046309775.1 Flavobacteriales bacterium | reverse complement strand
TTTCCTCGCAGTAAGTCTTTTTCGAAAGACCAGATTTCAAACACAGCTCAATATGCTGCTCCCATGTAAGTTCTTTTTTCATGCCCGCAAGCACGCACAAAAATCATTATCTTTAGGACGTGCTAGAGTGAGGGGATACGTCAGTTCCATACTTCCAGTGAGTCGACCATCCCGTTCGCTTGGACTTCGCACTCATGATTCTCAAAGCTTAAACTGTCTTCCATCTATTGTACAGCATTACCTCCTGCTACGCAGGAGCTATTCAAGACACACACGGTTCTCGGCTTTGCGAAGTGGCGGATTTTTAGCACAAATGTTCATTTGAAAAACTAATGTTTGTGTTACCACAAAACTGTCTTTGGAACACGAAACCCCGCCTTTTGGGTAGGTGCTGTTACAAGCTGCCCTTTTTTCGGTCGTGGTTTGTCTGTCCGCAGTGTTTCTGTGTCTGTGCGGCTGGAAAGGCATACTCTTTTGCAAGCTTTGGCTCGTGGGCTGGCTTGTGTGGCTTGCAAATGTGTATGACTTTAGCGTTGGCATTTTATTGAAATATATTTAGAATCATTTGTTTAATTGTTCCATTTTCCAATTTCAGTCCAAGAGGTTTAGATATGTCCTGACCTTCGGATAAGTGTAATGATGTATTGTAAATTATACCCAATAGAAAGTATGTTTCTGGTAGATGTATACCTATGCTTTGGGCAAAATAAAGTTTATTTTTTGTTCCGTTTGTGTCTATGAATTTTGTTTTATTGACTAGGTCGGGAATTTTATCATAAACAAGTTTTTCAATTTGAATTCTTACTCCAAAGCATATTGCCAAGGGGTCAAAAATGTCGTTTTCAATTAAATATCTTCTAACTTCTCGATTTATCGTTTTAAAGAATATTTCAGGCTTAGCCCAGTCCAAATTTAATTTGAGTGCTTTAAATTCGGGCGTTAGGTCTACAGTATTTATGGTTGGGTGGTAATGGAAATAATATGCGTCAACACTACTTTTAATGCTTGTGTCTTCCCGTTTGTAAATCAGTTTTAAAATGTTCTGATTGGATTTTATGTTTATCTCTTTTAGATAATTAACTTTAATTTTTGTGTCGTTAAAACAGAACTGGTTAAAAAATAGAGGGTCTAAATGAGTTAATAGGATTGGAAATATTCTACGCTTTTGCCTTTTCATTTCATCTATAAAAGTTGAAATGTAATATTGAAACGTTATTAGGTTTGCATCGTCCTTGTAATCGAAAATTTCATCAATGACAAGAATGCAGTCTTGCTTTTTAAAATTCCGTCTTGACTTCAGGAGCAAAGCAATAAATGTCAAAATATCTCTTTGTCCATTAGAAATTTCATGTGCTTTTGGCCATTTAACGACAAGGCTATTTCCCTCTGCTTTTGGTTTAATATCAAATCTGTCCTTTACTGGGTTGAAGGCTGCTATTGTTCTTGTACAATCTTCTTTTTCATCAAGGTAATATAGGTACTTACAAGCTTTTTTAAAGTTCACACCCATGTTGTTTTTGACTGCTATAATTTGCCATGCTGTTAAATAAGAATCAACTTCATCAGCTATTTCAGTAAAACCAAATGATGCAATTATGTTTGAAAGCTTTGAGAATTCTTCTAATCCTTGAAAAGATGGTAGTATGTTAGTTACAATCCAGTTTTTGATTGTATTTCCAGTACCTGTTTGTAAATTAATTTGTGGATATGCAGAATCGAATGTTTCCCTGTAATTTTTCAAAGCAAAACGTGAAAAATCAACTTCATTCTCAATTCTATGAAATAGAGCACCACAAGAAAACAACTTTGCAATATTATTTAATAGCTTACTTCCATTTGTGCCAAAACCGGCTTTCATATTAACCGAATTATAATCAAAATCAATTTTTGCAGGAATTGTTTGAATTAAAACGGTCGGAATTATATCAAGTGAAGTTTTTGCAAATGTATTACCTCCAAAAGATTGAACAACAGACTTTGGTTCGGTTTGATTTTTTATAACAAAAACATCAAAGTAATTTGTAATTGTGTTCTGTGTATCATCAGCAATTAATGTAACTCCGTTTGTCAATGAGAGTTGAAGAACTGGTCGATTACCAACGTTCTTATTAAAATAGTGTTTATCATCTAATTCTATTTTGTTGCTTTTCAGTGAATCAAAACCAATAGCAAAAGAGCTTTTTCCAAAACCATTAGGAGCAACCAAAATATTTGGTCTATTTGGCACTAAATCAAGTTTGAAAAGTCTGTTACCAATCCCTTTAATGTTAGTGATTTCAATTGTGCTTATGTTCATTCTGCTACTAACGTTTTGGTTTCAAAAGTTTCTTTAAACAAAGCTTTTAAAATTGTTTTACTATGTGTTTTTAAGTATTCAACTTCAACTTCTAACTCCACACATTTGCTTAATAATTTTTCAATTTTTTCAACAATGGCATATTGTTCCTTTAATGGAGGTGAACCTGCAACAAAAAACCGGACAAAAAGTTAAGCTGCATTTTTGATTTTCGTTAATTCTTCGAACTCTTCGATTGTCAAGTAGTCCAATGTACCGTGTCTCCTGTTTTTATTATACCATATTTCAATCCATTCAAATA
>JBKCOM010000013.1:0-37258 GCA_046309775.1 Flavobacteriales bacterium | reverse complement strand
GATACCTGTTGCGGCAGACGCACCAGTAGTAGCACCAGTGAGCGCCCATGTCAATGTTGTTACCGCGCAGTTGTCACCCGTTGTTGGGTTTGGTGTCACAACAGAAGCTGTACATGTTCCAGCACCCACGTTCGCTGTGATGTTAGCAGGACAAGTAACTGTTGGAAGAATATTATCAGAAACAGTAACGGTGTAAGAGCATGTCGCCACGTTGTTTGCAGCATCACGCACAGTGTAAGTTACAGTAGTAGTACCTACGTTGAATACAAACGTTCCAAGGTTGTTGATACCTGTTGCGGCAGACGCACCAGTAGTAGCACCAGTGAGCGCCCATGTCAATGTTGTTACCGCGCAGTTGTCACCCGTTGTTGGGTTTGGTGTCACAACAGAAGCTGTACATGTTCCAGCACCCACATTCGCTGTGATATTTGCAGGACAAGTAATCGTTGGAGGAACAGTTTCTGTCACCGTCACGGTTGCCGTGCAAGTGGCAACGTTTCCATTGACATCAGTCACTGTGACGGTTACGGTATTAGGTCCGATGTCAGAGCAGTCGAATACATTTGGTGAAACACTTATGGTAGATATACCACAGTTATCATTAGTAGAAACCACTACTTGGTCAGTATCTAATGTAGCAAAGATTGATGATGCAGATACATAATTATTGCGGGTCGCACCAGCACTGCCAGCTGTTGATCCTCTTGAAGACGTAGCATCCGTTCCCGCATTACCGCCAGTTAAGATGGTGGAGATATTTGTTGGCAAAGTACTTCCAGAATGCCAAACGTAACCGCCACCGCCGCCAGCTCCAGGGCCATGTCCTGACGAGGTATTGCCACCATTTCCTCCTGCAGCATTTAAAACTAATGGGGCCGAAACAATATTTGTCGATATCAATATACTTCCTCCAGCTCCACCAGCTCCTGCACCATCATTAGCGGCATTAAGAGCATTATCTCCTCGTGCGCTAATGCTAAATCCATTTGGTGTGATAGAATTGGCATGTATAACAACTATACCTCCACCATCACCTCCAGCAGTTGCACCACCATTATTCTGATGTCCACCACCACCACCTCCTCCAAGGAACAATCTGTTGCCATTGTTGAGTTGTGATAATAACGACACTCCAGCTATACCGCCTCGTACAATTGATCCGCAACCATTCCATTCGAACCCACCATTTCCTCCAGCTCCTGCATTGGATCCGCCGCCACCACCTGCATTGGCGTCATTTCCACCACCGCCTCCATTGATTATTTTTCCTCTTCCAGAATTTTGAAGTACACTAGCTATGGATTGAGGCAGCGAAATGCTTTCTCCTTTTTGTCCAGATAATCCACTTGGGCTAGGATATACAAAGCCGGCCACGCCAGGACAACCATCAAAGAAATTAGTTGAAACGGCCCCCCCTCTGAATCCATTGCCTTGAACTGAAATATTAGCATTCATGGTAAGCGTTCCAGATGCGTCAAAGGCGAGAATTCCCCCTGTAGCGCCATTCCAATCCAACGCAGTCAGTGTAGCTGTTACTGTTGCATTGGCATATTCAGGTATTCTAACAAGTTGAACCACACCTGCTATGTCATAAGAGTTGACAATATTTTGTTGCAGTGTAATTACATTTCCTGCCACACTTACTACCCTTGAGAATTCATAATTTCCTGCATTTCCAAGTGAAGAAATGTCTCCGTGCAAGGAGTTATCAGATGTATTGTAGGAAGCGCCTTTCATTTGAATCAAAAGCACTTTGTTGCCAGCAGCAAATGGAGTAGATGCTCCGGTGGTAGTTCCAATAGTTACAGTGTTAGTTCCTATCGCGCTTACTGGTGCATAAGTGTTTATTACACCCGAAATTGAAGCATTTGCTGGAACAAGTGGAGTAATTCCTAGTGTTAGCGTTGCATCCTGACAAGAAACCGTTGGAAGAATATTATCATTAACAGTCACTGTGTAAGAGCAGTTTGAAGTATTTCCTGCTGCATCGCGAACTGTATAAGTCACTGTAGTTACCCCAGCGTTGAAAACAAATGTTCCAAGGTTGTTGATACCTGTTGCAGCGGATGCACCAGTGGTAGCGCCAGTAAGCGCCCAAGTCAATGATGTTACACCACAGTTGTCACCCGTGGTAGGGTTCGGAGTCACAACAGAGGCAGTACATGTTCCAGCACCCACATTTGCTGTAATGTTTGCAGGACATGTAACCGTTGGAAGAATGTTATCGGTAACAGTAATGGTGAAGGTACAGGTATTTACTAAACCATTAATATCAACTATGAAGTATGTGATATTGGATACACCAACGTTGAAATTTCTAGTACCAATATTATTTATACCTGTCACAGGTGAGGCTGCAACAGTGGCTCCTGAAGATAGCCAAGTCAATTGCGCAATTCCACAGTTATCACTTGTGGTTGGATTAGGCACAG
Organism: Flavobacteriales bacterium; assembly: GCA_046309775.1. GTDB lineage: Bacteria > Bacteroidota > Bacteroidia > Flavobacteriales_D > Sanyastnellaceae > JAIXWP01. The sequence continues at coordinate 34,826 of JBKCOM010000013.1, read as the reverse complement.
TCACAGATGCAACACACGTTCCAGCTCCCACGTTAGCGGTTATATTGCTAGGGCACGTGATTGATGGGACTATATTATCTGTAATAGTAACGGTGTAAGAGCATGTCGCTACATTGTTTGCAGCGTCACGAACTGTATAAGTTACTGTTGTAGTACCTACGTTGAATGTAAATGTTCCTAGGTTGTTGATACCTGTTGCAGCAGATGTGCCTGTAGTCGCACCAGTGAGCGCCCAGGTCAATGTAGTTACACCACAATTGTCACCCGTTGTTGGGTTGGGAGTTACGACAGATCTATTGCATGCTCCCGCTGTTACGGTAGCTGTGATGTTGGCTGGACAAGTAATTGTTGGAAGAATATTATCAGATACAATAACAGTGTATGAGCATGTCGCAGTGTTACCAGCCGCATCACGCACAGTGTAAGTTACAGTGGTAGTACCTACGTTGAATACAAACGTTCCAAGGTTGTTGATACCTGTTGCAGCAGACGTACCAGTAGTAGCACCAGTAAGTGCCCATGTCAATCCTATCACACCACAGTTGTCACCCGTTGTTGGGTTTGGTGTCACAACGGAAGCTGTACATGTTCCCGCACCCACATTCGCTGTGATGTTTGCAGGACAAGTAACCGTTGGAAGAATATTATCAGATACAGTAACAGTATATGAGCATGTAGCAGTATTACCAGCAGCATCACGTACTGTGTAGGTCACTGTAGTAGTACCCACGTTGAATACAAATGTTCCAAGGTTGTTGATACCTGTTGCAGCAGACGCACCAGTGGTAGCTCCTGAAAGTGCCCACGTTAATACTGTTACACCACAGTTGTCACCAGTTGTTGGGTTTGGTGTCACAACAGAAGCTGTACATGTTCCCGCACCCACATTTGCTGTGATGTTTGCAGGACAAGTAATAGTTGGAAGAATATTATCAGAGACAGTTACAGTATATGAACATGTCGCTGAATTTCCAGCAGCATCACGCACAGTGTAAGTTACAGTAGTAGTACCTAGGTTGAATACAAATGTTCCGAGGTTGTTGATACCTGTTGCAGCGGATGTACCAGTAGTAGCTCCTGTGAGCGCCCATGTCAATGTTGTCACCGCGCAGTTGTCACCCGTTGTTGGGTTTGGTGTTACAACAGAAGCAGTACATGTTCCCGCACCCACGTTTGCTGTCATGTTTGCAGGACAAGTAACTGTCGGAAGAATGTTATCAGAGACTGTGACAGTATAATTACACGTTACGGTGTTTCCTGCAGCATCACGAGCAGTGTAAGTTACTGTTGTTACTCCAGGATTAAAATTGAACGTTCCAAGGTTGTTAATGCCGGTCGCAGCTGATGTTCCAGTAGTCGCACCAGTAAGAGCCCAAGTCAATACCGTTACGCCGCAGTTGTCATTTGTTGTTGGGTTTGGTGTTACAACCGAAGCCGTACAGCTTCCTGCTCCAACAGTTGCTGTGATATTTGAAGGACAGCTTATTGTCGGAATTGTTACGTCAACGACAGTAATATTTTGCGTACAAGTTGCTGTATTTCCACTAGCGTCTGTCACAGTCCACACTACGGCTGTAGTGCCAACTGGATAGATACCCGATGCGTTATTAGTATTATTAAAATTATTCGTTATTGATGAAAGAGAACAATTGTCGCTAATTATTCCCGCAGATGTGCATGAAGTACAGTTGAATGAAACAGTTGCCGCACCCCAGTTAGATGTTGGTGTGGCAGCGTTGCGACATACGTTGAGATTACTGCTTGAAGTAAGTTCATTGTTCAACGTAACAGTACCAGTAACAACAAAACAAGACTGTCCTGCTGTGCTGGTAACTGAGTTAGTCGTATTATTCGTAAGGTTTCCAACGTTAAATGTTGCACCAGGTCCTTGACAAATGATAGTTCCTGATGTTCCACCTTGAATTAAAAGTACCGGTGCATTGAATGTACCATTATTATTAATCTGAGAGAGATTCGAAATATTCAAAACACGACCGGCCCCAAATGATAGAGTAGCACCAACAGCATTGTGTATGAAATTGGCACTTCCACCTTGAAGGGTTACACTGCGATTGATTGTCAAGCTACCATGATTGTTGATTACGGCGCTACCGTTCAAGGTTATGGTACCTCCACCATTCATTACCATTGTTGCTCCCGGGCCTATATTGATTGTTCCTCCAGAATAGTTGAAGGTGTTAACAGTCAAACTTCCACATACGTTTAGAGTTCCCCCTGTCATCGTTAATGTGTTCAAAGTACCTGTTGTAGAGTACCAGAATGTCTGTCCAGAGCTAATGGTGATTCCAGTTGTGGCCTGGCCATTACCGCCCCCACAAGATTGTGGACTTGGAACAACACATGTGCTTTGCGTCAGAGCATTCACATATTGAGGCACAGTGACGTTTGCATTACATGAAGTAGCTGAAGCATTTACAGTAATGTTTGGCAAGCAAGTAATTGTTGGAGGAACAGCTTCTAAAACTGTTACAGTATATGAGCAAGTATTGGTATTTCCTACGGCATCTCTTACAGTGTATGTTACTGTGGTTACCCCGGAGTTGAATATAAATGTACCGAGATTGTTAATCCCTGTTGTTGTCGAAGCTCCTATCGTTGCACCAGTAAGTGCCCACGTTAAACCAGTTACTCCGCAATTATCTGCAGTGGTCGGGTTTGGTGTCACAATGCTCGCAACACAAGAACCAACTCCTGTATTAGTTGAAATGTTGGCAGGACAGGTCACAGTTGGGGCAATATTGTCTGTTACAGTAATGGTATAACTGCAAGTGCGAATATTACCAGCGGCATCAGTTGCTGTAAACGTAAGAGTTGTAACTCCTAGATTCAATACTCTAGTTCCTGGATTGTTTATTCCTGTTGTTGGAGAAGTTGCAAACGTTGCTCCAGTCAAAGCCCATGTGAGCGTCACAACTCCGCAATTATCAGTTACTACAGCATTAGGTATATTCACTGAAGCAGTGCATGTTCCTGGATCAACATTTACTGTTGTATTCGCTGGGCAAGTGAATACTGGTTGTACGTTGTCAGTAATAGTAACTGTGAATGAACAAGTCGCTGAATTTCCAGCGGCATCCGCTACTACATAAGTTACTGTCGTTACACCAGCGTTGAAAACTTGAGTTCCAAGGTTATTGATGCCCGTTGTAGGTGAAGTTAATGTTGTTGCACCAGTCATAGACCACGTCAAACGCGTCACTGCGCAGTTGTCCGCTGTTGTTGGATTCGGAACAGCAACTGAAGCATTACATGCACTTGTTGATGTGAATGCAGTAATATTTGATGGACATGTAATCGTCGGATTTGTTTGATCGACTACGTTCACGTTAAATGTACAAGTGCTAACATTTCCTGCCGCGTCTGTAGTACTAAACGTTACAGGATTTACACCTAGTGGGAAAGTAGATCCTGATGCAAGTCCAGATGTAAGCGTCACAGGAAGTCCACATGGAACTTGGATGATGTATCGAGAAGCATTTGCTGGATTGATGTCAAACCAAGTACCCAGAGGCCCCACTATGGTAGCATCTTCAACTGCGCCCCCGTTAGGTTCTCCAGGAGGCCAGTTGATATAGGATGTAGGTTGTCCTGTTGACCAAACAAATGTCCCTTCTGTAGCTGCATCATTATAGCCGATCATATAGTTGATTCCAGGAGCAATGGCATCCACCAAATTGCGAATGGAAGTGTTTTGGCTTGCGTTTTCAATACTTGCTAAACTTCCATTCAACGCAAGCGCGGCCGCATTCGCATTTGCAAAATTGGCTGCCGCATCCGAAAGATAATAAGCCTTTCCATTAAATAGACCAAGGGTCGTAAATCCAGTTAACGCAGGTGCTGCAGCACAACTAGAACAATTGTCAAATGCAATAGGTAGAGAGTAGGAAGCAGGTGCTTCGCAACCTCCCGTTCCACTATAAATAATTCTGAAATTATCAATAGCGTATGACTCATCTGGAACGCTTTGATTAAGCGTAGAACCAAAACCTACCTTTAGCGTGGGGTTGCCATCATTGATGTTGATGACTACTCTGTTCAATCCATCATTCCACGAACCTGAGAAAGCATTTGGAGATACAATGCCTATATATGTGCTCGTCCATGATACAGGGCCCACTGTTCCACTTGCATTGGCAATAGGATTGAATGAAGCGATTTGAACATCGTTGATGAATATTCTCATTTGCTCACCATCCCATGAGTCGATGCGGTATAGGTCGAATTCTACGGTCTTCGAGGCTGTTCCAGGCAGAGTGAATATTTTACTAACCTGCTGCGTCCCACCGCTACCACCAAATCTACCAAGCACCCCTGTTATTGATGCATCAAACTCATTTGTACTCGGCGTCCATCCAAATGCACCACTTTCAAAGTTTTCAAATACAGAAGACCCAGCAGGAATAGTGATATCTGGTTGACAAATAATAGTTGGATTGATGTTGTCAACTACAGTTACAGTAAATGAAGTATTCGGAGATACGTTGCCAACTACGTCTGTGGCATTGTACGTTACAGTAGTGGTTCCTATTGGGAACACGCTGCCAGAAGGAAGACCACTCACAAGTTGTGGTGTTACACATTCTAATTCTATGATGTAAGGATATGATGCGCTATTAGTCGGTGATAGACCTTGGTCATCCCAGTTTACTCCAGACCAGTTCAACAATCCGAAATTCTGACCACCACCGTTATTTGGTTCTCCAGGTGCCCAAGAGGTAAATATCACGGGTTCACCAGTAACCCATGTCCAGTTTCCTTCAGAGGCAAAATCCGTCAATCCCATCCAGCACAATCCTTGTCCTGCTAAGAATGCATTTTCCGCAGCGCTTCCTACTGTCACCAAGTGAGCACCCACCGCTTGAGCGGCTGTATTTGCAGTACCCCAATTGGCGGCTGTAGTAGATCTATAATAATAATTTTGTCCAAACTGGCCGATATAATTAAAGCCCGGGAAAGTGGGCGGAGGAGTAGTACATCCAGAATAACAGTTGTCAGTGGCCGATACATTATAATTCACAGGGGCACCGCACATTCCAGCTCCTGTGTTCACAGTAATATTAGATGGAACTGTAACAACAGGTGGTACATTATCCACCACAGTTACAGTCATCGAACATGAAGAAGATCCGCCGTTTGAGCTTACTGCTGTGAATGTTACCACAGTCACGCCTACAGGATAAACACCTGAGGCATTGGCACCGCCGCTATTATAGTCATTAGTAATAGTAATAGTCGCTCCACCATCACTGGCTGTACAAAGTGGTAAAGTGACGTTCGCATTACAAGCAGTAGCTGAAGATGAAACAGTCACATTCGTTGGACAGTTAACCGTTACGTTATTAGGACAAGCAAGTCCCATCGTTACAAGTCCCCAAGTATTTACTGAAAGGCTTGTTGTTGATCCAGTGGCGAGAGACCCCGTAGTTGCAGTCCCTCCTTCGTTTCTCCAGTTTCCACCAATGCGCTGACCTACTCTCGCTAGTGCCAGATCTGTTACCCCACAGTCTCTGTATGAGTTCCAGTTTAGAGTAATGGTTCCTGTTGCTGAAGATACTGGTGCAACATCCCAATGTTCTAATGTATTATAACCAGTCAAGTTTGGAGGAGAGGCAACACCCCCAAAATAAACTCCTGCTCCTGCATCAATTGGCCGGTATCGAACATTCATACCAGTGGCATTTGCAGTAAGATTAAGTCCTATCGAATTGAGCGACACGCCATCTCCAACAGGATAAGTAAATGCTCCAGTACCCAAACGTCTTACCAATCCATTAATATGACTTTGATTGCTCGCCCCAGTGTGGGTGGCAGCGGCATTAAATTGATAATAATTCGTGCCTGAAGTGGTAATATTACCCGTTACGAAATTCGTAAATACTCCATTAATAACAGGTACGTTCAAATTCAAGCTACCCGTTCCGCTTGTCAACATTCTCAATCTATTGACTACGGGAATGAAGGCAGCATCACCGTTGAAATTTTGAACACTATTTCCATCAATGAGTACAACACCATTGTTGTCAGCACCAAATACAATCGCTGTTGTAGTACTATCAGTGGATATATTTCCACTGAATCTACTTACAGCATCAAATGCCGGACGCAGTAATCCTGTACCACGTTGTACGAAACGTGCTAGAGCATTATAGTCGTCCCCAGTAGTGAATGATAAAACAAAGTTTCCTGTTGATGTATTAATGAAGCTGGCATTTCCATTGAATATGTTACCACCTCCAGAGTTATTATCGGTTGCTCCCGTTTTTACAAAACGAGAGATTCCATTATATGTACTGTTATCCAACAATATTTGCGGTGAGTTGACAGTAATATTTCCACTAAATACACTATTCGCTTGAATCTCTACTCGCGCGGTTCCGGTCAAATTTAAAATCTGTCCAGTACCTCCAAGCTGATTGAATCTTCTAATAATAAGTCGGCCACTCGAGAATCCAGAACCTCCAACGGTGATGGTTCGTCCAGCCGCTAAATTAGTGGCTCCACCATTTATTGAAAAACCTACATACGAGTTCGCCGGACTTGTATTGTTAACTTGCACATTAGCATTGAGATTGATTGTACTAGAATTACCAATCTGAACTATAGGATCTGAACCTGTACACGTCTGATTAATAGTAAGCAGACCATTGAAATTAGTTATGTTAGAAATACCTGCTGCATTGAAAGCAACTAAATTGTTTACACCTGCGCCACCGTTGTTAATTGTTACCGTATTATTAAATGTAACAACTGCTGTCGCTCCTGCTTGATTAAATCGAACACCAGCTTGTGGGTTTCCAGCAAACACTGGAGATGTATTGTTGACGATCACAGGTCCGTTGAAAATAGTTGTCTGCGCATTATGGTTGTGTGCAACATACAACACATCGTCTCCAGTATTATTGAACGTAACTTGCGATTGCCAAATATCTCTAGCACCATTACCCATTAGAAAATGTCCATTACCTACGTTACTCATTTCACATGTTCCAATAAACGTATTGCCGCCCGGACTCGAAACGTCAAACGCACCATTCTGAGTGAAATTCGAAGTGCCATTGAATGTGGTAGTTTGAAGCCATATTCCAGGGCTCACTACTGTGACATTTCCCCCAATGTTCGATGCTGGTCCAAATTGAACTTGAGTGTCTGTTCCAGTTAGCGTTAGGTTCATTGGAACTGTTCCCAATTGCGTGAATCTTCTTATATATAAAAAGCCATCACTAAAGCCACCCGCACCAATGCTTATAGTGTTGCCTGCTGCCATTGTACAACCGCCACCGTTCATGCCAAAACCAATGTATGATGTGTTTGGAGCAGTATTCGAAACTTGCACGTTTGCATTGAACTGCACATTCGCGAAGTTTCCGAAGTAGGTGATTTGATTGGTTCCAGTTCCGTTTTGAACTGCATTTACCGCACCATTAAAGATTATGGTGTTGGCAGCACCTCCATTACTAAATAGAATAAAGTTGTTTATTCCGTCGCCACCGTTATTTGTAAATACTGGACCGTTAAATGTCACGTTACTGGTGCCCTCAGCAAAACGCACCCCAGCTCCCGGGTTTCCAGTGAATATTCCGGATGTATTATTCGCTGTCACTGTTCCCGCAAACGTGGATGTTTGCCCAGGGTGATTATGTGCTAAGTAGATCACGTTCGCACCGCTATTGTTAAATGTAGCTGTACCCTGCCATACGTCACGATTGCCATTACCCATCAACAAGCGACCGTTGCCTGAATTGTTCAAAATACAATTCCCAACGAATGTGTTTCCACCAGGGCTATCATTATCTGAAGCTCCATTCTTAGTGCAAGTTGTGGTTCCATTAAACGTACTGGAGAAAAATAGTAATCCAGGGCTAACAGATGTCACGTTACCACCAAATGTTGAGCCGGGCCCATATTGAAGATAGTTACCTGTTCCTGACATCGTCAGATTGATGGGCACAGACCCTAGTTGCGTAATGCGTGAGAGAATCACATAACCCGCATTCATTCCTCCAGGTCCAGTAAACACAGTTCTGCCTGCCGCAATCGTGGCATTTGCTGAGCCACTACCACCGCATGAGTGAAAGCCCACGGCACTTCCATTAGTGCTGATATAAACGTTTCCATTAAATTGGTTATTTGCAGTATTCCAACACGGAATGATGCGCTCGCTTCCATTGATGTTGAAATACACATCTGCATTCCAAATGTCTCGAGCATTCCAACCTAAAGCAAAATATCCACTACCATTATTGGTAAGGGTACATACTCCATTGAAAACGTTGTTACCAGAACCATTATCCCCACTTGCGCCTGTTTTTGTGAAGTTGGTAGTGCCCGCATAGGTTGCACCATTGAGAAGTATACCGGGTGCTGATGCTGTTACTGGAGCGGCAAATTGAGAACTCGGTCCAAACTGTAAGTAATTACCTGTACTAGCCATGGTAAGGTTTACTGGTACTGTGCCAAGTTGTATAAATCCTTGAAGTATGGCGTAACCAGTATTCAACCCTCCTGTTCCAGCAGATACTGTTCTTCCACTGGCCAACGTGATTCTAGCTATTGCTGCACCACCACAAAAATGAATACCCTGCGTAGAACCACTTGTATTCAAAAATAGATCTCCGTTGATTTGATTACCCGCTGTTTGCCAGCCTAAAAGAATGCGTTCAGTTCCTCCAGCATTTAAGATAAGATTGCTATTCCAGATATCGGGGCTATTCCACCCACTACCAAAATAGCCAGCACCTGTAGTGGTGATAGTACAAGCCCCGTTAAACGTATTGCCCCCAAAATTGGCATCATTGACTCCTCCCGTCTTCGTAAAATTAGTCGCTCCATTGAAGGTTGATTGATTCAATATAATTCGCGGACCCACCACCGTCAATGCTCCTCCTATTGTTGTTGCTGGACCGAATTGAATATAATTAGCTGCGGAACCAAGGTTCAAATTAATAGGTACAGTTCCTAACTGGGTTACACGAGTGAAGATGATATAGCCGCCATTATTGCCGCCCGGCCCGTCAAATATTGTACGACCAGCAGCAATAGTTGCACTTGCTGTGCCAACACCGTTACAGAAATTAATTCCCGTTGTTCCTGCTGCCGTGCTTACATATACGTTTCCGTTAAACTCATTATTTGCTGTATTCCATCCTGGTAAAATACGCTCATTCCCGTTTGAGTTGAAGTAAACATCAGCATTCCAAATATCTCGAGTCGTCCAACCCAAACCGAAGTAACCAGTTCCATTATTGGTGATTGTACATACACCATTAAACGTATTATTACCTGCACCATTGTCATTACTCGCACCGGTTTTTGTAAATGTAGAGGTAGATGCATACGTGGCTCCGTTAAGTCGAATCCCAGGCGCTGTAATTGTTACGGCAGCATTAAACTGAGACCGAGGTCCTACTTGCATAAAGCCACCAGTTGGAAGCATTGTGAGGTTAACAGGTACTGTTCCCAATTGAATAAATCCTTCCAACGTTACAAATCCCGCAGTCAATCCAAGCGATCCCACCGTAATGCTTCTTCCAGCGGCAAGTGTTGCAGTCGCGGTAGCATTGCCTCCACAAAATTGAATTCCTCCAGTGCCCGTAGAATTGATTATGAGGTTTCCATTAAGTTGGTTACCCACCGTTTGCCAGCCTATGATAACTCTTTCGCTCGATGTATTCGTAAGTGTCAAATCACCATTCCAGATATCAGGATTTGTAAAACCAGTACCTAAATAACCGCTACCATTATTGATAAATTCACAGGTTCCGTTGAAGGTTTGTCCACCGTTGGCGTTGTCATTGCCTGCTCCTGTCTTAGTAAATATCGCATTGCCATTATAGGTACCACCATTCAAAAAAATCCGAGGAGCCGTTACACTCACGGCACCATTCCAAGTGACTGTCGGCCCCAATGTAATACGCGCTGTTCCAGTAGAAAGAAAGTTTAAAGTCTGCGCAGCTGTTCCTAATTGCGTAAAATTACGCATCGTAAATATTCCACTGTCAAAACCAATGGAACCAATACTCATGGTTCGACCACTTGCTAATATAGCACTCGATGAGGTAGTACCAAATTGTATAACGCCTCCATTGGTGTTATTTAAAATAATGTCGTTATTAAACTGTGTATTTGTTGCACCATTGGCAGCATATGCATATATAAATCTCCCAGCTGTTGTGGGCTGGTTATTCAATGTTACTACTCCATTGAAAACGTTATTAGCTGCGTTATGCGCAATGTACAGATCTGATGTTCCTATATTATTAAAAGTGGCATTCGCATTAAAAACATCTGGAAAAGTTGCTCCAATATTCGAAAATGCTATATACGCTGTTCCCGCATTGGTAATAGTGGCTTCAGCATTGAAGACGTTTCCTCCGCAATCATCATTAGTCCCACCGCTCTTAGTAGCATTAACAACACCGTTGAATGTACTTCTTGTCAATAATAATCTCCCCGTAAAAATTGTTAAGCTCGCGCCGATCGTACTCTGCGTTATCGTCGTAGTGTTAGTAGTACTTGATGCAACGTTGAGCGCTCCGTTATTCAATTGGCTATTGCCTGTAATACTCACGTTGCCCTCAGCTGTCAATGTAAAACCGCCGAGATTCAAAGTGGTGGCATTCGAAAGAGTAAGGTTTGCAATCGCATTGTTGCCATCCATCACTGGAAGGTTGCCAGCGTTTATGTTCAATATCACGTTGTCGACGACCGTCGGAACACCAGCGGGCGTCCAGTTGCTCGCAACAGACCATACAGTCGATGTACTGCCGTTCCAGGTATATGTTACCTGACCAACACCGGAAATTGAAACCAGTAATAAAAGCAACACGATTAATGACGAATGGGAGTGTTTCATCATGGCTTTGAATGCTTTAAAATTTGAAATCATCTGTAAACTTTTTTCTTTTCTGCTGCAAACCTCACTTTACGGAAGGCTGTTTTTTAAATTGTTAAACCAAATTCCAAAAATCAAAAGCAGCTTTTACGAAAAATTTTGATTTTGGTTATGATTTTCCAAAATCAAAACAATGAAATACATTCCAATGGGTGTGAAGTGATTTATAGAGGTTATGAATAGCAGATTGTTAAGAGGTGTGAAATCTTAAATAATTGATTTCCAAATAGATAATTGTTTCATGGGATTTATATGTTGAAATTCGTATCTTCGCGCGTCCAAAAAAGAAAGGCGAAATGGCCAAAACATACAAAGAATATAAGGGGTTGAATCTTCCTAGCATCGCTCAGGAAGTATCTGATTTTTGGGTGAATAACAATGTTTTCGAAAAAAGTATCGAGCAAAAAGACCCCAACAAATCTTTCGTATTTTATGAAGGCCCGCCTTCCGCTAATGGTATGCCCGGTATTCATCACGTTATGGGGCGTACTATAAAAGATATTTTTTGTCGTTACAACACCCTCAAAGGCTATAGAGTCAATAGAAAGGCTGGATGGGATACGCATGGGCTACCCATCGAACTCGCAGTCGAAAAAACTCTCGGTATTAAGAAGGAGGATATCGGTACTAAAATCTCTGTTGAAGAATACAACCAAGCATGCCGTCGTGAGGTAATGAAATATACCGATAGCTGGGAGGAGCTGACGCGCATCATGGGATATTGGGTGGATATGAAAGATCCTTATATCACCTACGACAATAAATATATCGAGTCCGTTTGGTGGTTGCTTTCGAATATCTATCAAAAGAATCTTCTGTACAAAGGCTTTACAATTCAGCCTTACTCTCCAGCTGCAGGCACTGGACTAAGCTCCCACGAACTAAATCAACCAGGTACATACAAAAATGTAAAGGATACCACCGTTGTCGCTCAGTTCAAAATTACATCCGATAATGATGTCAAAAAACTAAACGTCAACGCAAACGGCGACGACGTTTATTTTCTTGCTTGGACCACCACACCTTGGACTTTGCCATCCAACACAGCCCTAGCAGTGGGAAAAAATATTTCCTATGTGGCGGTGAGAACATTCAATCAATACACCCACAAAAAGAATGTGGTAATCCTAGCAAAAGATTTAGCAGGAAAATATTTTAATGAAAAAAATAGAGAGCTAAAACTAGAAGACTACAAAGAAGGAGATAAAAATATTCCTTATGAATTTCTCACTGAATTCAAAGGGGAACAATTAAAAGATATTCGCTATCAACAATTATTACCATACACACAGCCAACAGATGGCGACGCGTTTCGAGTTGTCTTAGGCGACTTTGTTACAACAGAAGATGGTACAGGTATCGTTCACTTAGCTCCAAGCTTTGGTGCAGATGACTTCCGTGTGGCAAAACAAAATGGTATCGGCTCTTTAACCCTTGTCGATAAGACAGGACGCTTCACAAAAGAAGTGAATGATAACGTTTTCCCTTTGGCAAATAAATTTGTCAAGGAAGCGTATCTCTCGGATGAAGAAAAAGCAGCCGAGGTGCTCGTTCAAAAAGAAGCACTAAAAACAATCATTCCTAATCTCGATAAATACATCAGCGCAGATGATCTCATCGCTTTGAAATTGAAACTTGAAAACAAAGCATTCAAAATCGAAAAGTATGAGCACAATTATCCGCATTGTTGGCGCACAGATAAACCTGTACTTTATTATCCTCTAGATTCTTGGTTTGTAAAGGTCACAGAGGTGAAAGAGAGAATGGTGCAATTGAATAATACAATTCAATGGCGCCCAGAGGCCACAGGTACCGGACGTTTCGGAAACTGGCTTGAAAATGCAAACGACTGGAATCTATCACGCTCACGTTTCTGGGGTATTCCTCTTCCAATCTGGAGAACTGAAGACGGTCAAGAAGAAATTTGTATCGGAAGCCTAGAACAACTAAAGGGTGAATTAGACAAGGCTGTTGATGCAGGGTTTATGAAACAAAATCCCCTAGCAGAATTCAAACCGAATGATCATTCGGTTGAGAATTATTCTTCTTTTGATTTGCACAAACCTTATGTTGATGACTTCGTTTTGGTCTCTTCCAAGGGAGAAAAAATGAAGCGTGAGTCTGACTTGATCGATGTATGGTTCGACAGCGGTGCTATGCCTTATGCACAACTTCACTATCCATTTGAGAACAAAGAATTAGTGGATAGTAAAAAATTATATCCTGCCGATTTTATCGCAGAAGGTGTCGATCAAACACGCGGTTGGTTCTATACCTTGCACGCCATTGCGACAATGTGTTTTGATAGTGTTGCTTTCAAAAACGTCGTATCCAATGGATTGGTTTTAGATAAAAATGGAAACAAAATGTCCAAGAGATTGGGCAATGCGATTGATCCATTTGCAACAATTGCAAAGTACGGTCCCGACGCCACTCGCTGGTACATGATCACCAATGCGCAACCATGGGATAATCTCAAATTCGATTTAGAAGGAATTGCTGAGGTACAACGTAAGTTTTTCGGAACACTATTTAATACCTACAACTTCTTTGCAATCTACGCGAACATCGATGCCTATGATTATAGTCAATCCAACGCAGTGCCGCTTCATGAGCGCACCGAATTGGATCAGTGGATTATCTCGCGACTCAATTCTTTAATGAATGAGGTGCAGAAGAATATGGATGATTATAATCCAACACCCGCGGCAAGGGCAGTTGAAGAATTTGTCGACGAGCACTTGAGCAATTGGTACGTTCGTCTTGCAAGAAAAAGATTCTGGCACGGCGAACTAACAGCCGATAAAATGGCTGCCTACGATACGCTTTTTGAATGTTTAGACGGCGTGGCAAAGTTGATGAGCCCATTCGCTCCTTTCTTTGCTGACTGGCTTTTTAAACAGCTTAATCAAGAGGGAGTGGAATCCGTTCACCTAGCCCAGTTGCCAGTAGCAGATTCCGGTAAAGTGAATGTGGCTTTGGAAGAAAAAATGGAGCTTGCTCAGAAAATCTCTTCCATGATTCTTTCCATTCGAAAGAAAGAAAATATCCGCGTGCGCCAACCTTTGGCTGCTATCCGTATTCCCGTTTTAGACGACGCTGTAAAGCACAAAATTGAGGCTGTAACAGATTTAATTTTGTCTGAGGTGAACGTAAAACGCATTGAGTTTGTTGATGAGTCGCAAGCGCAGATTGTAAAACAATTGAAACTCAATTTTAAAACATTGGGTAAAAAATGCGGTAGGCACATGAAGGATTTGCAACAGTTTGCTCAAGCAAACGGTCAGGAGATCATTCATGCAATTGAGTCAAGTGGCCATTTCTCTTTCGCGACCAGCGATGGAAACATAGACTTGATTGAGGAAGATGTGGAAATCATCCCGGTAGATATTCCAGGGTGGAAGGTGGCAAACACTGGTGCACTCACTGTAGCATTGGATGTAACGATTACCGATGTTCTCAAAAGCGAAGGCTATGCGAGAGAATTCGTTAATAGAATACAAAATTTGAGAAAAGAGTCAGGTTTAGACGTAACAGATAAAATTAGTGTGAAGATTTTGTCGAATGTTGGTCTAAATAAAGCAATCGAATCAAATTCAGAATATATTCGCGCGCAAGTCCTAGCAGGGGAGCTCATCGTCGCAGACGACCTTCCAAATGGACAAGCAGTGGAAATTGAAGAGGGACTTACAACACTTATTCAAATCCAAAAATTGAATTAGAATTATGGCAAAAAAGAAAGAAACGGCTCAAGAAAGCACTAAGCCAGAAGCAACAAGATATTCAGATAAAGATCTGCTCGAGTTTCAAGAGTTGATTCATACAAAATTGGCGCAGGCAAAATCCGATTTGGACGAGCTTCGTCAGTCATTGTCTCATGAAGGCGACAATAGCACTGATGATACTTCACCCACTTTCAAGATGATGGAAGATGGCAATGACACCATGAGCCGCGAAGAGGTGGCTCAGTTGGCTGCACGTCAGGAGAAGTTTATTCAAGCTCTTGAAAACGCTCTGCTTCGAATTAAAAACAAGACTTATGGTGTTTGTCGCGTAACCGGCAAGCTTATCCCAAAAGAACGTCTGCGTTTAGTTCCTCACGCTACACTTAGTATCGAGGCAAAAAATATGCAGGGCTAATTCCAGAAAAGACTTTTGAAAAAGGCGTTATTTACCATACTTGGTGTTTTACTATTTGACCAAATATTAAAGATATGGGTCAAACTAAACTTTCATTATGGTGAGAGTGTAACGCTTATTCCTGGCTGGTTTGACTTGCAGTTTGTCGAAAATCCTGGTATGGCCTTCGGCTGGATGTTGCCCGGAAATGCCGGCAAATTGACCCTGAGTATCTTTAGAATAATTGTGGTCACAGGTATTGGCTATTATCTCTGGAAATTGATTAAACAAAAAGCTCACAGTGGTTACATCATTTGTGTTTCATTGATTGTCGCTGGAGCTTTGGGAAATATTATCGACTCAGCAGTGTATGGTTTAATCTTCGATAGAGGCTCCACATTCGACCCCGATATTCAAGACTATACCATGTATTTTGGTAAGGCACAATTTGGTGGAAATGGCTACGCTCCACCACTAATGGGAAACGTGGTAGACATGTTTCACTTTGATAAGACTATCACTTGGAATGGTAATACCATCGAACTATTTCCTCCAGTTTTCAATGTCGCAGATAGCGCGATAACCGTGGGTATAATCATCATTCTTCTTTTTCAAAAACGCTTTTTTGAAAATCTGGAAAAGGAAAAAAAACAAGAAGAAAATTCTGAAACAACGGTCACTGTTAATCACGAAGCTTAATCCCAGATTCGAGCTTCTTTCAGTTCAATTTTTTCTTTGAAAAATATCTTCGTACTCTTTTCGAACGACTCCGTAAAATCTGAAATGAAAAATTGATAGTCACCTTTTTCTATATTGGTATTAATAATCTTTTTTTCTTGTAACTCTTGTTGCACAGCTTGAGCCACTACTTTGGCGCTATCGATGATTTCGATTTTCTTTTTGTAATATGTTTCAACTTCTTTTTTAATTAATGGATAGTGTGTGCATCCGAGAATGAGCGCATCAATTCCTTTGAAACTTGGCTTTGATAAATAACTATTGATAATTGTTTGAGAAATACTGTTGTTGAAGTATCCCTCCTCAATCATAGGCGCGAGTAGGGGAGTGGCGTTGGATAATACTTTTAGTTTCTTATTCAACTTTTCGATTCGATTCACATAAATACGCGACTGAATGGTGCCCTTCGTTCCAATAACTCCAATTTTTCCTTCTCGATAATTTTCGGATGTATAGCGCGCCACGGGATCAACAACGTTGATTACAGAAATCTTCGGCCCGCAAACATCTTGAACGGTCTTAAAAGCATGCGCTGATGCAGTATTACATGCAATAACAATTGCCTTGCATTTTTTTTCTATTAAAAAACTTGCGATGCGCGCGGCATAGTGTCGAATGCTCTCTGGCGACTTGTCGCCATAAGGCAAGTGTGCAGTGTCTCCAAAGTAAATGAATGATTCATTTGGCAGGAGCGTTTTGATTGCGCTCGCTACAGTCAATCCTCCGATACCTGAGTCAAATATTCCTATCGGACGTTCTGATGTTTTCATAAAAGCAAAGAAAAAAAAATCCCGTCACTTGGACGGGATTTTTGGAAGTTATTATCAAACTTTTCGTCTATTGTTTTGGTGCAGCTGGAGTTGCCAGCTTTGCTTTAACCAATTCTATAATATCCTCTCCACCGGTATATAACAAAACGCCTAAAGAACTATCGATGATGTATATGAAACCATTTTCTTTGGCTACATCCGAAATCGCTTTTGATGCCTTGTCAATGATGGGTTGATACAATGAAGCTTGTTGCTTTTGAAGATCCTCTGAGGCCGTTTGCTCAAATTGAGCAATCTGTTGTTCTTTATCTTGAATGGCCTTTACCTTCGCTTGAAGTATGGCTTCGGGCCACGTCTTCTGATTTGCTTGGGCTTCTTGAACCATTTGGTTATACTCTTGTTCCATAGCTTGGTAGGCAGTGGCATATTCCTTTTGAACATTTTCGATTTTCTTGTCTACCTCTGCTGTTTCAGGCATTGCTTTAATCAAAGCAGTACGATCGATATGCCCGATTTTCTGAGCGAATGAAACTACACTCATTAAAACGACAGCAGACATTAAAATTAATTTCTTCATTTTTTAAAGGTTAACGTTTCTAAATAAATATTGCGCAAGCGCGAAATCAAAAGTAAGACCAAAAATTCAATTCATCACTTTCCGCCCCCTTTTGGAACTGTTTTTTCTCCTCCACGGGGAGAGGTTTTGCCACCATCACCTTGCTTTCCACCCTCTTGGCTTTCTTTATTTTCTTCATCAGATTCTTCATCAGATCCGCCATCTTCTTCCAAAACATCGCCTGGTTTCAAGCCCATTTTGCGTAATACCTTATCACTGATATCGTGTTTCGGATTTGTATACAGCATATTGCTTTGATTTGCTTTATCAAATACTACCATCAAAGCACTTTGACTTGCCACGTCTTTAATAGCGGTATAAATCTGTTCTTGTATAGGCTTGATAAGCTCTTCGCGCTTCTGGAAAAGCTCTCCTCCGACACCGAATTTTTGCTTCTGAAGCTCTTTCGCTTCCTTTCTTTTTTCCTCTATCTCTTCCGAGCGCTTCTGGCGCATATCTTCCGTCAAGAGGATTTTTTCAGCTTGGAAAGCCTTTTCCAACTTCTCGATTGTTTCATACTTGGCTTCTATTTCTTTCTGCCAAGTTTCACTGAGTTTGTTGATCTGCTTTTGAGCTTCTTGATATTCAGGTATGTGACTCAAAATATATTTTGAATCAACATATCCAAACTTCTGGGCGTCTGCCTGAAGGCAGAGCGCTAGGATTGCAGTGATGCTTAGAATTAAATGCTTCATAAATCGAATTTATTACAATTCTCCAAGGTTCATACCGATTGAGAAGTGGAATTGTCCACGCGCCATTTGCGGTGCGGTGTCCAAATCATCCAATCTCCAACCATAGTCAAAGCCAAGAAGACCAAACATAGGAAGGAAAATTCTCAACCCCATACCTGTGGAGCGATATAAGTTAAATGGATTAAAGTCTCTGAAATCTTCCCACGTGCGTCCTGCTTCTACGAAGGCAAGTGCGTAGATAGTAGCACTTGGATTGGTCGACAGCGGGAAGCGCAGTTCAGTACCATATTTTGCGATAATCGGCGCTCCTACACGATCGCTCGGTTTAGTTAGCGACAAATCATCATACCCGCGCAAATTCACAATCTCACGACCGTCTAACAAGAAACCACTTAGGAATACACCGCCCAAATAGAAACGCTCAAACGGCGACTCACCTAAGCGCTGATTGTATGTGCCCAAGAAACCGAAACCAACACTTGTGTTTAATACCAACTTGTGAGTCTTGTGCTTATTCAGCGCTGTATACCAGTTTGCCGTGAATTTTACTTTGTAATATTCCACCCAATCAAAGCGATCTTGATCTGACATGTTATCAAAATCATATTCCTTTCCAAACACTTCTGCTCCAATCAAGGTGTATGGCAATGTCGCTTTGCTGCTCAATGTAATCTTAGATCCCCAAGTAGGATAAATCGGCTCACTTACAGAATTTCTTTCAAGTGTAAATGTAGTAGCGAGGTTATTAGAAAAACCCTCACTAAAACTAAAGAAAGATCCAAAGCGATTCAAATCAAAGTGCTGGTATTGCAAGCCTGCATAAAACACAAACCAGTCGTCAGGACGCTTCCATCGTTGTCCAAAACTTACAGTAGCACCAGTAATATTCAACGATTGTCGCGCTGGATTTGGCACTCCATCACTGATGAATTTACGTTGTCCATTCGTTTGTACAGAATGATATGCAGATACAGTGAGTGAATTCGGCTTTTTACCACCCAACCAAGGTTCGGTAAATGACAAATTATAAGATTGGAAAAATAGTCCGTTGGAGGTTGCTTGAATACTCAATCGCTGACCATCACCAGAGGGTAGAGGAGTCCATTCCTTTGCTTTGAAGACCTTGCGCATCGAGAAGTTGGTAAAACTCAATCCAAGTGAACCGACCACGCGGCCGCCACCCCAACCACCAGATAACTGAATCTGATCGCTTGGTTTTTCCTCTACAACATAAGTCAAATCTACAAGTCCTTCCTCCGGTCTTTCGTTCGTTTGAATGTCCATCGCCTCTCCATTGAAATAGCCAAGTGCCATTAATTCGCGCTGTGAACGCATCAAGTCGCTGCGGTTGAACAAATCCCCAGGGCGAGTCTTGATTTCGCGATATACTACTTTGTCGTTTGTCTTGGTATTACCAACCACTCTCACATCTCCGATGCGATATTGGCGCCCTTCTTCCATTCGTATTTCAACGTCGATACTGTCAGGGAAAATGATTGTTTCTACTGGGAAGGCGTAGAAGTTCAAATAACCATCATCAGTGTAAAGACTTGAAATGTCGCGTCCATTTTGGTTGAAACTGATTCGGGTTGAAAGCAATTCTAAATCATAAACATCTCCTTTGTTGATGTTGAGAACGCTATCCAAAGTACTCGTGCGGTACTTCACATTACCAGCAAAAGTGATATTACGGAAATAGAATTTTCGATCCTCTTCAATTTTTATTTTGATACCAATGCGTTCAGAGTTGATAACGTATACAGAGTCAGAAACGATTTTCGCATTGCGATACCCTTCCTTATTGTATTTATTCATTACAGCTCTCTTGTCATCTGCATACTCGCTTTCGATGTACTTTGAAGACTTGAATACTCTAAAGAAATTTTTCTGTTTCGTATTCTTCATCGCTCTGCGAATCTTCTTTTCCGACATCTGTTCAACACCTATGAATTCAATCTTTTCAATCTTCACTCGATTGCCATGATCGATATCGAAAATTAATTTCACGCTATTCGTCATCAATTCATCGGGTTGCTCAATCACCTTAACTTTCGCGTTATAAAATCCTTTTTCCATGTAATACTTGCGAATAGTATTCACAGCGTTGGACTTGAGGTTTTCATTACAAACTACACCCGTGCGGATGTCTAGTTTTTCACGAATCGATTCGGCTGCAGATTTTTTAATTCCATCAAATGAATAACGCGCCACGCGAGGCATTTCTTCCAACTCAATGAGAAGATATACATCTTGACCTCTGAATTCAGCGACAGAAATGGAGATATTAGTAAATAATTTTTGCTTCCAAAGTTTGCGAATAGCATCGGTTATTTCGTCTCCAGGAATCATGATTTCCTGACCTTCTTGCAATCCGCTAAACAGCTTGATTGCTTGCACATCTGCGAATTTGGCGCCCATAACAGAAATACCTGCGATGCGATAAGCTTTGGGGTCTTTGTAACTAACGCCGGCTCCGATCATCGTCTGGCTGTGCGCCGACGTGGACCACAGAAACATACTGCAAACTGCGAGAACTATTAATAACAGACCACCACTCCATCGTGGGGGAAAGGATGTTTTCATTTCTTCTATTCTATTGCTTTTCTGTAAGTAATTTGTCACCAGAGGTGAGCTGTTCGGAGGTCTTTCCGAAGCGTCGCTCTCGAGATTGGTAATCACAGATGGCTTTGTAAAAATCTTCTTCATTGAAATCTGGCCATAGGGTTTCGGTAAAATGCAACTCTGCATAGGCGATTTGCCATAGCAAAAAGTTACTTATTCTTTTTTCACCGCTTGTCCTTATGAGCAGCTCTGGGTCAGGATAATCTTTGGTAGTCAGATATGTATGCACCAAGTTATCATTCACTTCTTTCGGCTCTACTTGGTCAGATATCATTTTTTTAATCGCTTCAGTAAGTTCCCAACGGGCACTATAACTCAAGGCGAGAATGAGATTCAATCGCGTGTTGTTAGAAGTTCTTTCCATGCCGCGTCGCAATTCCTCCTGGCAAGAAGCGGGAAGTGACTGAGTGTCGCCGATGGTGTGCAAACGAACTTCATTCTTGTTGAGCTCTTCAATTTCTTGAACTATTGTATGAACCAATAGATTCATCAATGCTTCAACTTCTTCTTTCGGTCTGTTCCAGTTTTCTGTGCTAAATGCGTAAAGAGTGAGGTATTTAACCCCAGCTTTTGTAGCCGCTTTCACCGATGCACGCACTGCTTCTACTCCGTTAAAATGACCGAAAATCCTTTCTTTTCCTTGACTTTTCGCCCAACGTCCGTTGCCATCCATGATAATGGCAATGTGCTGGGGAACGTTCGAAGTATCTATTTGATCAAAAAAACTCATTTCAAGGTATAAGCGCAATGGTTTAGGGCTCGCGAAGGTACGATTTTCAAGGCGTATTTATGCGACCATTCCAACAAGATGTCGCTTTTTTATCAATCCTAATATTCAAAGACGCGAGCGCGAAGAAATAGAGGTCTTTTCGCCCGGGATCGCCACGTTGCACTCCTGTATTGGTGCCGTCGGGTAAGACGGGCTGAAGGCTTTGATCAGCAAGGGTAGAAGATGCAACACCGCTCTCATCCAATAAGAATTCAGGATCGATATAATTGCCAGAAATATCATCGAAATAATCCGTGAAAGTCCTACGAACTCCCCATTCCATCGAGAATCCAAAGATTTTCCAAATATTCACCTTAACCCCAACCCCAAGTGGAATAGCAAAAACATTAGTTGCGTATTTAGCATCTCCTTCCGATGTGCCTTGCCCCTCGGTTCCTAGAGGTTGTGTTTCATACCAAATTCCATTATAATTGGCTTGTGGACGCATATTCGTGTAGGATAATCCCAAAAACAAATAAGGACTTATCCAATCATCACTACCTATTTGATACTGAAAATAATTGAGTTCGAACTGAAGACTGCTTTCCAAAAACTGATTGCGAAAATGTAGGTTGCGATTTTTATTCCAGGGGTCAGAACTATTGTTGTCATAAGCTTCTACATGTCCATATAATACTGAAGCTTTAGCAGTCCAACGCTTGTTAAAGTTATTTCTAAATGAAATGCCACCGCCCAGTTTGAGATCCGTCCCAAAATGACGGTACGGATTGATTTCACCCAAATAGTAGGAAGTGCCCACAATAAGGCCAATTTCTTTACTCCTCTCAAATTTTTTATCCTGAGAGAAAGAGTAAATACTTGAAAAACAAATAAATAAAACTAGGAGGCGGGCTATCATCGCGTGTCTATCGGTGAAATTTCATTTTTATTGTGCACTGCACAAAGATAAAGTGCTGAATTAGTTTCTTTTGTCCAGTCCCCAACCCATTTTATTACGAATGGTGTTGAAAAAGTTTTGACCCTCGAGGCTAACAAGATTTATTTCAAATCGCGCTTTCTTTAATTCAATTTCTGACTCTGGTGCAATTGGGTAAGACCTACTGTCTATAGTAAGCACAAACTCCGCTGAACGCCCTTCAGCCCTGAGATTCACCTTGTTGGAATTAGGTAAAATAATTGGTCGCATGGTAAGATTATGCGGCGCAATTGGTGTTAAAATGATATTATTGGAATCAGGAGCGACGATCGGGCCGCCGCAACTGAGGCTATAAGCGGTAGAACCTGTGGGCGTTGCCACAATCAATCCATCTGCCCAAAAAGTGCAGACATATTGATCATTTACCGAAGCATGCACCGAAATCATGCTTCCGCGGTCTTTGTTCAGAAGGGTAATATCATTTAGAGCAAACGGAAATTCTCCCACACTTTCGCCATTGCATGAAACCTCTATGAGCGCACGTTTGTCGAGCGTAAAGTCGCCATTAATCAATGACTCAATGGCATTTTCAATTTCACCAACATCAACGAGTGACAAAAAACCCAGTCGCCCAGTATTAACACCAAGCACCGGAATGCCGGTGTCTCGAATGAAAGCCGCTGTATCAAGCAAAGTTCCATCACCGCCAACGCTGATCAAAAAATCACTATCAGCAATCTCATGGTGAGTATCGAATACTCCGATATGCTCGTTTAGCGCAACAGAATTGCCTAAGAAATTCTTGAAAGGACGGTAAATACTGATTTTTACTCCACGACGAACAAGGCAATCAATCAAATATTGGACGTGCCTTGTAAACTCTGGATCGAATTTTTTACCGTAAACACAAAATTTCATGATGCTCCCGACTTTCTAATTAAATGCGAAAGTACGAGATTAAATATTGAGATAACGCATCAATTCTTCATAACGCTTCTTGAGATCTTCGGTGTACTCAGGCTCCTGATAACTAGCCTTGATAGAGTAGCCAAATCTTCCAAAACTCTGAAGGATCGCATTCAAATCTGGTTCGCTCACCTTGAGGTTGACTTCAATTAGTCCATTATCTCCGGGGTTTACCGAGGTGCTGAGAATTTTTGCATCATTTTCTTCTACAATGCGCGCTACTTGTTGAAGACTGTAGTCATTTTCATTCATCTCCAATACAATGATTCCACCTCTGCTGTGGGCTCCTTGCATTTGAGAAAGTTTTTCTACCAAGTCTTCAAGTGTAATACATCCAATGTAGTTCTTCTCATTATCCACTACTGGAATTACCGTGAGGTGAAATTCTCCAGCTGATTTGAGCACTTCTAAGATGTGCTCATGAGGTTCAACACTTCCATCAATGAGATTTCCGTATTGTAAATTGGCATCGCTAACGCTCTCCGAAGCAGCCATCATAGCCGTCTCCGAAGCCATCCCTACAAATTTGCCATTCTCAACTACTGGAAGATGAGCCACTCTGAACTCATCCATCAGGTTGAGTGCCTCCACCGGATCCTCAGAAGGACGCAGGGTAGGTATCTCGGGACTGATTATGTTCTGTGCTATGATCAATGTACTAGGGTGTTAGGTTCCTATTTTCTTTTTTACATCGGGCGTTTTTGTTACCCTACCATTTTATACCGCGAACGATAAAAAATGGTTCACAATTGTTGATATAAATATTGAGCCAAAAATTGCAGTATATAAACGTACAGCCAAGCCAAATAGTTTAGAGTTTTGCACAGAATAAGTTTCATTAATAACAAATACAGCACGAATGACCAAGCTGAGTGTGAATATCA
Source organism: Flavobacteriales bacterium (assembly GCA_046309775.1). GTDB lineage: Bacteria > Bacteroidota > Bacteroidia > Flavobacteriales_D > Sanyastnellaceae > JAIXWP01. The sequence goes on along the minus strand of JBKCOM010000013.1, from coordinate 10,858 downwards.
ATAAGATAGCTACTATTCGTAATGCCAGAGGCGGCAATACTCCCAACGTTGTGAAGGCCGCTTCAGACATTGAACGCTTCGGTGCAGAAGGAATCACCGTTCACCCAAGGCCCGACGAGCGCCACATCCGCTATCAAGATGTCCGCGATTTAAAGAAAATTGTGACTACTGAGTTCAACATCGAGGGATATCCCGATGATCGATTTATTGATTTGGTTTGTGAAGTAATACCACATCAAGTCACACTGGTGCCCGATCCCCCCGGAGTGCTCACGAGCAACGCTGGCTGGGACACTATTACTCATAAAAAATTATTACAAGAAATAACAAAACGCTTTAAGGACCTTGGCATTCGTGTAAGCATTTTCGTAGATCCCGTGGTGGAAATGGTACAGCACGCCGCAGAAACCGGTACCGACCGCATTGAACTTTACACCGAAGCTTATGCTTCTAGTTATGCTCTTGACAGAGAAAGCGCCATTGCCCCGTTCGTAAAAGCTGCTGAAGCCGCTGCGAATGTGGGATTGGGATTGAATGCGGGGCACGACTTATCTCTGGAAAATTTGAGATTTTTTCACCAAAACATTCCCAATCTTCTCGAGGTTTCTATCGGACATGCGCTCATCAGTGATGCCTTGTACTTTGGTTTGGAAAATACAGTAGCCCTCTATAAACGAGAACTGAGATAGAATGAATTTACATTTTAGAAAAATAGGCGAAGGACAGCCCCTGATCATCCTTCATGGTCTTTTTGGGAGCAGTGACAATTGGCAAAGCCATGCGAAAAAATTCGCAGAAAATTTTTGTGTTTACCTCGTCGATCAGCGCAATCATGGTCATTCGCCGCATGACGCAACCATGAACTACGATGCCATGGCAGATGACCTATTAGAACTCATTGCCGCCGAAGGGCTGCGTGATGTGATTCTGCTTGGTCACAGCATGGGAGGAAAGACTGTTATGCGCTTTGCTCAAAAGAATGCTTTTTTAGTAGATAGAATGATAGTGGTAGATATGGGTATCAAACAATATCGTCCTCACCACGACTTGATTTTTCAAGGGCTATTTCATGTTGATGTGGATCATGTCAAATCTCGAAAGGAGGCCGAGGAAAGGCTTACGCAATTTGTTACCGAGGCCTCAACTGTTCAGTTTTTAATGAAAAATCTTTATTGGAAGACGCCAGAACAGCTTGCTTGGAGGTTCAATCTAGATGTGCTGAATAAAGAGATAAATGCAATTTTATCTGCAATGCCCAATGAAATCATTGATACCCCCACGCTCATGCTCACAGGCGGCCAAAGTGGCTATGTGCCTGCAAAAGACTTTGATTCCATTGCCGAATTGATTCCAAATGCCGAGTTTAAAGTCATCGAATCTGCAGGGCATTGGGTGCATGCAGAGGCGCCCGCTGCATTCATTGAGGCTGTTGAAACATACTTACTATGATTTAAGTCCTATTTTGATAGGAAAATCGAATTAGATTTGCACTCCACGAAACTTCTGACATCGCTATGGTTTACGACAAAAAAATCCTTGTACCAACAGACTTTACAAAGGTGAGCGACAACGCTCTCGGTCACGCGCTATTGATGGGTAAAACTATCGGTGCCGAAATTCATGTCATTCATATCATTGATAATAAAAAGAACATCAATGAAGCGAGAATGCGCCTCCAAGCTTTGAAAGAGTTGATACAACGAGAAAATCAAGTCGAGATTCAGACCATAGTCCGTATCGGAAGTATTTTCGAAGATATCGATAAGGTAGCAACCGAAATAGATGCATCGCTCATCATCATGGGCACGCACGGTCTTCGTGGGATGCAGTTCCTAACGGGCGGTAGAGCACTAAAAATCGTTACAGAGAGCAGTGTTCCATTCATTGTGGTGCAAGAGCGTCCTATTCGTCCTAATGGATATCACAAACTAGTTGTGCCATTGGATTTGCATAAAGAAACCAAGCAAAAACTTAGTTTGGTAGCCGATATGGCAATGTATTTTGGTTCTAAAGTGCATTTGATCACACCTGGTGAAACCGATGAATTCTTGAGAAATCAGTTGGATCGCAATATGCGTTTCGCGGGTGAATATTTGGCTGGAAAAAACATTCCTTACGAAACGGAAGTTACAGAAAGTAAGTCAGACGGATTTGTAAAAGCTTTACTGAAATACAGCGCTGGTGTAGAAGCGGATTTAATCTGCATCATGAATTTTCATGATAATAGCATCATGAGTATTTTCAATCAAAGCTACGAGCAACAGATCATTACTAATGAAGCGCAAATCCCTGTGCTATGCGTAAACCCAATCGATACTTACGTAATCGATAAGGCGATGTTTGTGCCTTGATTTAGTTTTCGACTCTAATTCCAATAACAAGGATATCATCCACTTGGTCTTGATTACCCTGCCAGCGGTCTAGAGTGTCCATGAGGCGCCATTTCTGCTCGGGCATGGGTAGGTGAGATATTTCGAGAAGAAGCTCGCGGAAACGCTTGCGCATGAATTTCTTTCCTTTCGGTCCGCCAAACTGGTCGGCATATCCATCACTAAAGATGTAGAGGCAATCGCCCTCTTTAAGATTCACATTGTGGTTGGTGAATTCACGCTCGTTATTGATGTAGCTGCCGATGCTAAATGGATCACTTTCCACAGTGATGAGCTCGCCATTGCGAATGATGTAAACGGGATTGTGCGCGCCACTGAACTCTAAGGTCATATTTTTTTGATCAATGGTGCACAAGGCGATATCCATGCCGTCGCGCATATAGGTTTCACCATCTACTGGCCGGAGTACATCAACAGCAAGACGATTGGCATTATTCAAAATCTGCGAAGGCTTGGTGAATACTTTCGTCACAGTGTTGAGCACATTGTGTCCCACAAGGCTCATGAATGCGCCTGGTACGCCATGGCCAGTGCAGTCTGCAGCAGCAAATACTTTTTTACCCCCCAATTCTTTAAACCAATAGAAGTCCCCACTAACGGTAGCTTTCGGACGGAAGAATACAAACGAATCCGGAAACATGCGTTTGATGCTGGCATCGTTGGGTAATATGGTTTCTTGCAAACGCTGTGCGTAGTCAATACTCGATTGCAAGTCGATGTAGAGAGCGGTTACTTTTTCCTTTTGAATTTCTACTTCCTCTTTTTGACGGCGAATTTCTCTCGTTTGAGCGCGCACCTTCTGTTCCATTTCGCTTCGGTACGAAAGCAAGTCGTCGCGCATTCTTAAGAGTGCCTTTCCCATTTCATCATGCTCGCTTAGTGGCTCGAATGGGATATTAAAATTTCCCACACCGACATTGATTGAGAATTCTTTTGTTTTTTCAAAATTCGCCACAAGTTTATTGACCGCTATTGCCATGTCACCAATTTCATCATTGCCAGCTTTGGTGGGGTGTATCGAGTAAATTCCTTGAGAAAGATTCGCAAGTTTTTTTCTCAAAAGATTAATCGGTTTTACAATGGAACGTGTGGTAAAAAATGCAATGAGAATACCAGCAATGATCACACTTATGGAGATGTTGATCAGCAACATTTTCAACTGATCAAAACTGTTGTTCATCAGCGCAATGTCCGATTGCATATACGACTGATGATGAGCAATAAGCAAGTCTATGTCTTTGCGAATTTCTTCATAGACCATCGGTATCTGTCCGCCGTCGATAAAATATTGCTCTGCGCTCATCGTAGCTATAGGGTCTGCATAGCTATCGAATGATGGGAGAAGATTTTTTATTTCTTTATAATAACGTAGAATACGTCGGGTGTTACCAACTAAACGTTCGTGCACAGCCTTGTCAGCAGGATTCCATTTGATGGCGCATTCATTGAGTTTGAAAAGTTGAGCAGGAATGACTTTATCCATGAGTTGCACCATTTCGCGTCGCTCGCGGTCGTCTTCTAGGCGCTGCACAAATGCCCATTGGCGCGATAAATCTTGGCTTCGCATGAGGCGGTTGTCAAGCTCTTGAAGAGAAGAAAGGGATGGCACAAAATTTTCATTGATGCGTTGATTGATTTCGCGGCTCTGACGCAATGTAGATGTGGTGATAAGAAATAAAACAGCCACAACGAGGATGAACAACCCAAATCCAAGGGTTATTCTTCGCGCTATGGTAAATCTCATTCCTTTCATTTTTTCTCTTTTAATTGTCCGCTCTGAATCAGGCTTTCGAGTTGGGCTTTTAATCGCAAATACTCCTCTTCTTTTCCTAGTGCCCGATTGCAAAACATGAGTCCTTTGTAATATTCTACTCTACTTGGGCAAGAATCAAAACAGTCCTGCGCGTAAGGAAGGGCTTTGTTGAAGAATCGAATGGCGAGCTCTTGCGAGGCAATCAAATCATTCAAGTCAGACTGCAAGTCAAGCGAACGGATTTTGTGCACGCCTTGGTTATAATAGATAATGACAAGATTGAATTTTGCCTCGCAATCAGATTCGTCAAGGATGAGTACGCGTTGAAAATAGTCTGCACTGCGCGCTGCTATTCCTGAAGCCGAAGTGTTTTGTTCCCACATCCGATAGTGCGCTTGTCCAAGTGACTTGAATATTTGTTTGTCATATTCTGTGAAATCTGTTTGCACATTCACCAAACGCATACAATGTCTGAATTTTTGATAAAGTGCTTCGGGTTCATCTGCCGTGGCAGCGGTAATTTCTTTTGAGCGTTTCAGGGCATCGTTGAAATAACTAATGGCAAGGTAGCGCACCGCAGCCTTGGCATTTTGGGTGTTTTCTCCATTTTTATCGAGCGTAAGCGCGTTTTGAAGGTATTGAATAGCCTTTTCTCTAAACGGACTTTCCCTCATTTCCGACTCCTGATCCTTATAGAGTTCTTTGTAAATGAAGCCTGCGATATACCAAGATTGAGCTACCTTCATTTCGACGGGATCGGAAATCGCCTTTTCTGCCTCGCGTGAGGCTTCAATCAAGCGATTTTGGCTACAAAGCTCGCCCGCTAGCTGTGTCAACGGAAGGGCATCCTGGGCAGCCACGCGAGCGCCAACTGTCAGCAAAAAGGCGAGGAATATGACCGTATAATTCTTCATCCTACTTTCCATTGAATGATTTTTACTCCAGGCGTTATCTTTCTATCATTGATAGCATTTTCATTCATTTCATAGCGCACGCTGTTTTCCACATTTTTAAAATTGATATGTGCACCGTTACCAAGCGCTCCGTCCCAGTTGGTGAGTAGGAGGGTGCTCTTGGTTTTTAGATCACGCGTTGCTTTTGAGAGGTCATTTTTTCTCGATTTATCAATGAAAATGATATGGAAAAATTGCGTTGTAGGGATATCTGTGAGTGACACCACTTCGATGGTTTGATTGCCCACTGGCTTGGCTCCGAATTTTTCTTTGGTGGCGTTGAAAACATCCGCATTGCCCAGAACGCCAATGTAAAACTTCCCCTTTTTTGTCTCAGCGGGCCAGTTGCAGTTGGTGGCAAATTGGTAGAGATAGTTCGCATGGATCAGCGCACGGGTGTCGCTTTCATCTAGCTTTTGGGCATGCGCAACAGTGCCCCCAAAGGTGCATAGCGCTATGATTATAACCAGATATGTAAGCGTTTTGGTCAAGTGATTGAAAACAATTTGCCTTGTACCAAAATTAGTCTTGCACAAAAAAAAAAGCCGTTTAAAAGAAAATTCTTCTAAACGGCTGATTGTTAACTAAAATCTAATCTTATTCTGCTTCCTCAACCGGGGCTGATGCCATTGAGAGAAGGTCGCGGTCGAAGAGATAGAGCGCACCGCCATCATTTCCTACAAGTTTCAACTTGTCGAGGATGTTGCGAGCGAGGGTTTCTTCTTCGATCTGCTCAGCCACGTACCACTGCATAAAATTGTGGGTAGTGTAGTCCTTTTCTTTGAGACAGATGTCTACCACTCCGTTGATTTCATTAGTTACGCGCGTTTCGTGTTCCAAAAGGAGTTTGAATACATTTTGAAGATTTTTAAAGTCTTTTCCAGGCGACTTGAGGTCGGGGATAATGGCCTGACCGCCGCGGTCGTTGATAAACTTTATCAATTTCAACATGTGCATTCTCTCTTCATTGCTGTGGCGATACAAAAACGCCGAAGTGCCCGAAAAACCAGCACTTTCCGCCCACGATGCCATAGCAAGATAGCTTTGGCTGCTTTCTGCCTCTACCTTCACTTGGTCGTTGAGCGCTTTTTCTACTTTCTTGTTTAACATGGTATATTGTTTTATTCGTTACAAATTCACCAAGACAAAAATAATGTCTTTCTATATCAATGAAACCGAATTGAATAAATTAGGTTCATTCTAAACAAGGGAAAGACAGTATGCTAGTAGGCTAGTAGGCTAGTATGGTAGTAGGCTAGTATGGTAGTAGGATAGTATGGTAGTAGGCTAGTATGGTAGTGTGGTAGTGGCTCTCGGATTCTCGATTATCCCCTGTGTTCTCCCAAATCCCTTGTTCTTCTGTTCCCTTGTTCCCTTTTTCCCTTGTTCCTTGTTCTTCTGTTCCCTTGTTCCCTTGTTCTTTTTTTCCCTTGTTCTCGTTCCCGTTCTCGTTCTATTTTTTAAACCGATAAAGATTCAGCTCTTCCGGCACGGGGGTGTTGTTTTCGAGGAGGTCGATGAAATAGGGGAGGCAATAAGGGACGTACATCACGCCCTTGGAGCCGAAACCATTGAATAAATAAAGATGGCGGATGCTGTGGTGTTCGCCGATGGTGGGCTTGCGATCCGGCACAGTGGGGCGATATCCAGCTTTGTGTTCCAACACATGCGGTGTATGTAAGGGAAGCACGGTAGTTAATTTTTCCAATAGCTTATCCCGTGTTTCCGCCGTGGGCTCAGGGTTCGGGTCGTTGAATTCATACGTCGCTCCCAAACGGTATTTTTCACCTCCAACAGGGAGTAAAAAATTACCATAATTCAATAATTTTTCTTCCCGATAATCTTCAAATTTTACCGTAAGCACTTGCCCTTTGTTGGGATAAATAGGGATGTCTTCAAAATACGGTATCGCTTGATTCATGTAGCCTACGCTCAAGATTACACGGTCATATTTTTTTTCATTATAAAAAAAATAATCCTCGTGCATATCGAGCTGCGTGGGCTCGAATTTTTCTTTTATCAAGATTTTATTTTCTTGAAAATAATGGGCCGCAGCGTCGAGATAGGTGGGCAAATCACACCATCCAGCTTGCTCTACAATGCCATATCCAAAAGGCGCCTTCACATCTTTGAGTGGTGCTCCAATCTCTGGTGAAAGGATGGAGGAAAATTCTTTTTGTGCCGATTTTTCATCCCAATCATTCGCAGAATGTTGGTCAGGAAAGATGCGGTACAAACGCATCGGATGATAAAATTTCACACCGAGCGTTTGTTCGGTTTTTTTATAAAATGCTTCTGCAATGGTCACTTGTTCTGCGGCTTTCCAACCGAGACTGAGTTTTTTGAAACTCGCTGGATTCCACATTCCAGCAGCCACTTTGGAGGAGGAGGTTTGGTGTCCGTCGTCCATTATCTGCACATTGTGACCGCGCTCCAACAAAGAAAAAGCCAGGGATGTACCTGCAATTCCCTGGCCTATGATGAGTATATCTTTCTTCATGAACTATTTCAAAACACCGAGTTCTTTGCCCACTTTGGTGAATGCTGCAATCGCTTTTTCGATGTGCTCAGGCTCGTGCGCTGCCGAGAGTTGCACTCGAATGCGCGCTTGTCCTTTTGGTACTACGGGGAAGAAGAATCCTATCACATAGATGCCTTCTTCCAAAAGTCGATCGGCGAAGTCTTGTGAAAGCTTAGCGTCATAAAGCATCACGGGCACAATGGCACTATCGCCATCTTTTATTTCAAATCCTGCTTCGCGAATTCCTTTTTTGAATTGCTGAATATTGCGTTCCAATTTGTCGCGTAACTCTGTGGTCTTGCTTAAAAGATCGAACACAGCAATCGAGGCTCCTACAATGCTTGGTGCAAGCGAGTTGGAGAACAAGTATGGGCGCGAACGTTGGCGCAATATTTCAATGATTTCTTTGCGTCCTGTGGTGAATCCTCCCATAGCTCCACCTAAAGCTTTTCCAAGTGTGCCTGTGATGATATCTACTCTTCCCAATACGTTTTTCAACTCCACAGTGCCTCTACCTGTCTTGCCTATGAAACCAGTAGCGTGGCATTCGTCTACCATCACGAGTGCGTTGTATTTATCAGCGAGGTCGCAGATTTTATCCAATTGTGCTACATAGCCATCCATTGAAAACACACCGTCAGTAACGATCATCTTGAAACGCGCTCCAGAAGCGGCTTTCAATTGCTCTTCAAGATCAGCCATGTCGTTGTTTGCATAACGGTAGCGTTGTGCTTTACACAATCTTACTCCATCGATGATAGATGCGTGGTTGAGGGCATCACTAATGATAGCGTCTTGTTCGTTGAGCAATGGCTCAAAAACGCCGCCATTGGCGTCAAACGCTGCAGCGTATAGAATGGTATCTTCTGTATGAAGAAATTCTGCGATTTTAGCTTCGAGCGTTTTGTGGATGTCCTGCGTGCCGCAAATAAAGCGCACACTCGACATTCCGAACCCGTGTGTATCGATGGTCTTCTTCGAAGCCTCGAGCACTACAGGATGACTTGAAAGTCCGAGGTAGTTGTTTGCGCAAAAGTTGAGCACTTCTTTTCCGTCAGAGGTGCGAATCGCAGCATCTTGCGGAGTGATGATCACGCGCTCTCTTTTATACAATCCCGCTTCTTGAATGGATTGTAGTTCCGCCTGCAAGTGGGCTTGAAGTTTACCGTACATGTAAATGAATATTTGGCGCTAATATACAGCGCAGCACTTAAGACTTGAACAAAGAATCTACCGCTTGTTTGGCGGCTTTTTGTTCGGCTATTTTTTTCGAGCCACCTTCTCCACGGCCGTATTCTTTTTCGTCGATCAACAAGATGATTTCGTAATGACTTGCCCCACCTTCATTACGATGGGATACTACTTTGAATTCCAAAGATCGCTTGTATTTCTGGCCCCATTCGTGGAGTTTGCTCTTGTAGTCTACGTCATCATGCACTTTGGTGTCCAATCCGTGCTGTTTGAGCAATTTTAAAACTACATCTCTAGTCGTGTCATAACCTTTGTCGAGATACAATGCGCCGATGAGAGCTTCCAAGGCATTTCCTACCAGGGAGTCATGCATTTCTTGTCTTCCAAGATTCAATACGAGCATTTCGTCTACATGCAGCGTATAGCCGATCATATTGAGGTTTTCTCTACGCACCACTTTGCTTTTCATTTTGGTGAGTTCGCCTTCTGCAATGGTCGGATATTTATTGTAGAGATAATGCGCTACGATGGAATCGAGGATTGCGTCACCCAGAAATTCGAGACGTTCGTTGCTATTTTTTAAGCCCGGTTTGATTTTTTGGGCGGCGCTGCTGTGTCGCAATGCTTGCTCGTACATCGAAGTTTCGCGAGTAGAAACACCAAAGGCGTCCTTTACGAACGCCTTTATTTGGTGATTGGATTTTTTTGAACTTCTAAAGAAAGGTAACTTCCAACGCATCAGATCTTCTTGAAAATAGCAGAGGTGTTGTGACCGCCAAAACCAAACGTGTTGCTAATGGCTGCTCTAACTGTTCTTTGCTGTGCTTTATTGAATGTGAAATTCAAGTTTGCATCCAACTCCGGGTCTGGAGTGGTGAAGTTGATTGTTGGAGGCACGATGTCATTTTTAATTGCAAGGATGGTAGCAATGGCTTCGATAGCCCCCGCTGCACCGAGCAAGTGTCCTGTCATCGATTTGGTTGAAGAGATGTTTAGCTTATAGGCATGTTCACCGAAAACATTTTGAATTGCTCTGGCTTCCTGCACGTCTCCTAGGGGAGTAGAGGTACCATGTACATTGATATAATCAATGTCCTCAGGCTTCATGTTAGCGTCTTCGAGTGCATAGCGCATCACATTCGTAGCACCGATACCCTCGGGGTGTGGAGCAGTGATGTGATAAGCATCTGCAGACATACCGCCGCCTACGAGTTCGCAATAGATTTTCGCGCCTCTTGCTTTAGCATGCTCGTATTCTTCGAGTATGATACAACCAGCGCCTTCGCCGAGTACGAAACCATCTCTGGTTTGGTCGAACGGGCGTGATGCTGTTGCGAAATTGTCATTGTTTTCGGAGAGTGCTTTGAGGGCATTGAAGCCGCCGACACCTGCTTCGGTGATTGCTGCTTCAGAACCTCCACTTACCACCATGTCCACCTTTCCGAGACGGATGTATGTAAACGCATCAACGAGAGCGTTGGTCGAGCTTGCACAAGCAGAAACAGTAGTGTAATTCGGTCCTCTGAAACCATAATTGATAGAGATATGGCCCGAAGCGATATCTGCAATCATTTTTGGAATAAAGAAAGGATTGAATCGTGGTGTGCCGTCGCCTTTAGCGTAGTTGAAGCACTCTTCTTGGAAAGTTAAAAGACCACCGATGCCGGATCCCCAAATCACACCAACACGATCTTTATTGATGGTTTCGAGATTCATTCCTGAATCTTCAATGGCCTCTTTGACCACCACCATCGCGTATTGCGTATAAGGATCCATTTTGCGTGCGTCCTTTCTTTCAATGTGGTTTTCCACGTTGAAATTCTTGAGTTCGCACGCAAAACGGGTCTTAAATTTGGACGCGTCGAAACGGGTAATAAGGTTAGCACCACTTACGCCGGCAATAAGGTTGGACCAATATTCATTGACCGTATTCCCTAGTGGGGTAAGGGCTCCAAGTCCGGTTACTACAACCCTTTTGAGCTCCATAAATTAAAAAATAAGTTCGGATTATTACTTACCGTTAGCTTCGATGTAGTCAATAGCTTGACCT
>JBKCOM010000012.1:0-2249 GCA_046309775.1 Flavobacteriales bacterium | reverse complement strand
TAAAGAGAAATCTTTGTTCGTGATATTAATCACACAAGAAAAAAGGAATTTTTTTACCCATTCACTTCCACACTCACACTTTCCACCTGCCCACCCATGGGCGCGTTGATTTTGGTGATGCGAACCGAACGATCATTCGCTTTTGGAAATCCTGTCTTCAAGCGATTCAAAATGCGAAATGCTACGGTCTCAATTAACTTTGATGGAGTGCGCATTTCTTCATAAACAATTTCTTTCACCTCCACATAATCTACCGTCTTTGACAGATCATCTGTCATGGCGGCTTCGGTGAAATCCACGTCAATCGCCACATCCACGACATACTCGCCGCCTATCACCGTCTCCTCTGCCCAACATCCATGATGCGCATAGACTTGAATATTATTCAACCGAATGATCATTCTGTTTTTAAATTATCCGAGAATGGAAATTGCACTTTCAATACGTTGCTTTGATGCTTCTCTTCCAATCAGCGCTGCAACTTCCGAACTAGCCGGTCCTGTAAGGATTCCAGTGAGGCAAATACGGAACAACGGCATCACAGCGCCCATTCCCAAGCCTTTCTCGGTGATGAATTCTTTGAAACGCGCTTCAATATTTTCTGATGTGAAATTCTCAATCGAATCCAATGCGGCCGACCATTCGCGCATCAAGGCTCCACTCTCCCCTACCTTCCACTTCTTCGCCACGGCGTCTTTATCATACTCCTTCGGTGCTTCGAATAAATAGGGTCCATCCAACAATTCTGGAATGAATACGGCGCGTTCTTTCATCAACGCGCATACACCCGCCAAATATGGAATGCTCAAATCATAACCTCTCTCTTTTACCATCGGCTGGATAAGCGCCGCCAAATCCTCGTTGGACGTAGCTCTTAGATATTGCTGATTGAACCACTTCGTCTTTTCTGGATCGAACTTAGAACCGCTCTTTCCGATACGTTCAATGGTGAACGCTTCCACCATTTCATCAATGGTAAAAATCTCTTGATTGTTGCTAGGCGCCCAACCGAGAAGTAAAAGCATATTCACAAATGCCTTCGGAAAATAGCCGCGCTCACGGTATCCACTGCTTTGTTCACCAGTATGCGGGTCTTTCCAATTCAATGGAAACACAGGGAATCCGAGGCGGTCACCATCACGCTTGCTCAATTTACCATTGCCATCCGGCTTGAGGATGAGTGGCAGGTGTGCAAATTCTGGCGCCGTCCATTCAAATGCTCTATACATCATCACGTGTAGCGGCGCCGATGGAAGCCACTCTTCACCGCGAATCACATGCGTGATTTCCATGGTATGATCGTCCACAATATTCGCAAGGTGATAGGTGGGCATACCGTCGCTCTTGAACAAAACTTTGTCGTCGAGTTCGTTGGTATTGAACACCACCCAGCCGCGAATGATATCATGAAAACGCACCTCTTCGTTGCGAGGCATTTTAAAACGAATCACATAAGCATCGCCATTGGCAATGCGTTGCGCCACCTCATCCGCAGGCAAGGTGAGCGAATTTTTCATCGTATTTCTTGAAATACTATTGTACTGCCAGTTGGGCATCTTTGCCAATTCCGCTTGTTTGCGAATATTGTCCAATTCATCTGGCGTATCGAAGGCATAATATGCCCAGCCTTTGTTCACCAATTCTTCGGCATAAGCTCTATACATCGGCTTACGCTCGCTTTGGCGATAGGGCGCATGCGGCCCGCCATATCCAACACCTTCATTGGGCTCAATGCCGCACCACTTCAATGCTTCAATAATGTACTCCTCCGCACCAGGCACAAAGCGACCCTGATCCGTATCTTCGATACGCAACAAAAAATCTCCACCATGTTTTTTGGCAAAGAGATAATTGTATAAAGCTGTACGAACACCGCCCATGTGCAATGGGCCAGTGGGACTGGGCGCAAAGCGCACCCTAACACGTTTGTCTGACATTATTGAAAATTATATGGTCATGATATCCTTGTCTTTTGCAGCAAGTACTTCTTCTACTTTGTTGTTGAACTTATCGGTAATTTCTTGAACCTTCGCCTCTCCATTTTTTGCCTCGTATTCTGGAAGACCGTCTTTTTGAGCCTGATTTATAAAATCGACCGCATCCTTGCGTGCCGTGCGAATGCTCACGCGAGCATGTTCGCCCTCTGCATGAGCACGCTTGCTCAAATCTCTACGACGCTCTTCGGTCAGCATCGGCACAGCAATAATTACTAGCTCGCCATTATTTTGAGGGTTCAGACCGAGATTCGC
>JBKCOM010000011.1:0-91730 GCA_046309775.1 Flavobacteriales bacterium | reverse complement strand
CGCTTATACCATCCTCTACGTTAATGACGTTACAAAGTCAATTGAGTTTTATGAAAAGGCTTTTGGGTTCTCAAGAAAATTTGTTACTCCCGAAAACGACTACGGCGAACTTGCTGTTGGCGAAACCACCCTCTCATTTGCTTCTATATCACTTGCCCAATCCAACCTCACAAATGGATTCTTGGAAAGTAGTTTGACAGAAAAACCATTTGGCATCGAAATAGGGTTCACCACTGAAAATGTGGAAGACGTCGCTGCCGCTGCCGTCCAGGCAGGTGCTACTATTGCCGAAAACCCAAAAACCAAGCCGTGGGGACAAGTTGTTGCCTACATCCGCGACATCGATGGCTTCTTGGTAGAAATATGCACCCCGATGAGCTAGGATTTGGTATTTAATAATTATATGAAGAATTCATAGCCCCTGCGAATGAAAGGACTTTTATACATATTCATTTCCTTAACTCTTTTCTGTTGCGGCTCGATTCAAAGCGAGCAGGCTCAAAGTAATATTTTGAATAAAGAAACCAAGACAGAAGAATCAAAAGAATTCAGCGAAAACCGATCCGAAAACCTCAAATCAATAGAAGCCAACTATTCCAGAATTAGCAATATTAAAAATTGGACTAAAGTTGACACACTTTATCTGGAGGACGAATCTGCAGAAGGAGGGGAAGCCATATTTTACTATCAGGGCCAACAATTAATGAAAGTTATTAAAATAAACTTCGGTGAGATGAGCAGATGGCTGAAAGAATACTACATACAGAATGGACAGCTTTTATTCGTAATCGAGCGACAATATCATTACAATAGATACTTCTTAGACCCAGAATTTGATTTTGAAAAATCAGAAATAGTTGAAGACAGGAGTTATTTTGAAAACGGAATTTTAGTGCATCAAGTAAACAATCAAGACTGCGGCTCGCCATTTTCAAAACAATATTTATTTGAAGAGCAAAAACGAATAACATCTGACTTTGAGCAATTAATTGCTAAAGTATTCAGACACCAACCGAGTGAATTGACAACTTCCTCAGCTTATGTTAGCTTAAGTGGAACATGGGTACTTGTACAAACAATTCGCTATGAAAACGGTGACGCCATTGTTCAAGAACCCTCCCTCCAACTTTGGCGAACCCCAGGAGCAAAACCATTCACTACTATATTTATTGATTCATTGAATAATTTTAAAATAGAACAGGCATGCATGAAATGTCCAATCCTCTCTTGGGAGGGCAAATGTGAAGTGCAAAAAAAGGCATTAGAAGGAGACAAACTACTATATCTTTATTTTTTAGACTATAGATTTAACTCCAATAAAAAGGAAAAACAAAATGACAATTATGAATTAGAATTCAACGGATTCATAAAAAGTCTGAGCCTCCAAGAATTGATTCTGATAGACAAATTGGGAACAGAGTGGCATTACGAGCGCCAATAAAAACTAATTTATTACTTTTATTGCCAAATTAATTAAAACCTCAAATTCTGAAAACTGCTATGAAAACAAAACATCTCCTTCTCTTGCTATTACTCTGCTGCAGCGCTGCGCTTCATGCACAAAATGAAAAACAAATGCTATCTGTAGAATTTGGTTATGGCATCAACCAATTTGATATGGGCAGCATCAATCAATTTTACATTGACTCATTTGCCGCCAAACCCAGTGTCGATCTATTAGAAGAACGCATTACATCTGGACAACATTTTAGATTAGGCATCAACTATAGACCAATGGGACTATTCGACTTTGGGTTTTACGGCAGCTATCAATATGGGAATTCAGAATCGAATATTACAAGAAGCATTACCGACGAAACAGGCGCTCCCATTTCCAATGCTTCCGGCACCTTTGAATTGCGCACTGAAGCCATAGGAGCCGGACTCAGCACCAATTGGTATATTAGCCATCTATTGAAATTTCAGGAAAAGGAGAACAAGCTCCGTAGATTGCACCTTGGATTGGAATTAAATGGCGGTATCGGATTCTCGCGGGCAGTGACAGACCTCCGTTTTGAAACCGCACTCACTGGATACGAATATAATTCTTTCTCAAGTCGTGACTTTCAAGGACAGGGAGGAATAAAAGTAGAATATGATTTCACAGATTCACCAGTCATCGCTAGTTTAGGCGTGCGCCTCGGTTATCAATATTTCAGCACCCAAACCCTTCAAGACCGTGTTGGCCGCGACTGGATCGTCGGCGCCGCCCACCCAATCTCCCTCAACTTTTCGGGTGGCTACTTTGGAGTGTATGTGAAGATAGGAAGATAGGAAGATAGGAAGATTGAGAGATTGGAAGATTGAGAGATTGGAAGTGTAAGAAGAAAAATGGGGGCCATGCATTTTGATTCTAATTCTAAAAATCTTTAATCGAATAGAATCTACAAAGACCTTAGAGTCAAAAAAATACAATTTTTAGATTAGAGCAACATCAAGCGGGCTGCAATAATTGTACAATTAGTACGTTGATGGCCAGCCAAAACAACGAAAGGTTGATGATGAAAACAAACCTATCCATTCTCTGCTTTCTTACTCTTCTCTCAAGTCAAATCAGCAGTCAATCTGACTCCTCCAGCGTATATAGCAACTTGAAAAAAATAAAAATCTATGCCGTAAGCCTCTCCTATACTTGTGAAGATGGAAAGGCTACGTACCAAGTCAATGACAAAATTGTAAGTAAACGAACTTTTAATAAATACGATAAGACATGGGAAGAATTGGAAGGCTGCTGCCCTTGCATCATCGAATCTTACGACGAAAATGATATCCTACTATATGAAGGGGTTGCCTGTGGAGATTGTTATGTCGGATACTACAAAGAATTTTATCCCAATGGACAAATAAAATCAACCGGTAGTTTCAAAGAAAACACCTCAGGAAATTGGGCGAATATTTACGACCGAGGTTATTGTGCAGTGTCCAATGGAAAATGGACCTTCTATGACGAAAATGGAAACATTCTTTATTCTGAATATTGGCTAGATGGCGACTTTTTAAGACAGGTTCCGGAACAAAATAAAACCGAAATATGGCGAGTGGATCTTCTCCTAAATGATGAGCCCGTGGGCGATAAGTGGCTTCTACCAACTCAATTAAAAGATTTGATCATTACACCTCGCTTTAAAAATGCAGCGAGGGACAGCGTAAATCTAACTCTGGAGTTTACTGCCACAGCTATATCAAGGAAAAGCGTTAGACAAAACTTTACTTTTGAAAATTTCAAGTCGTTTGACCTCAACCAAGCTCTTCTAGAAAATGGCTTTAAATCTGATGATCAAATAAGATATAGCTTAATGGTAATGAATAATGAAAGTTATATTGCAAGCTTCAATCTCAACATTAAACCGGACTTACCAAAGTCACCCGAGACAGAATTGCAGAAAGTTGATTCAACGTTTGTTGTTGACAATAACACAGAAATCTTTTTGTTGAATTCAATCGACTCGACAAAAAGCGTGAAGCTCGTTCCTTGAATTACTTATTCATTGAACTATTCTGAGGCCACGGATGATACGCTTATACTTGAAAAAACTATAGTGCTCCATGGCTTTATTAGAAAAGAAAATCAAAGCAGTGTTATCTTTGATATGTGGAGAGAGAACATTTATTTGGAGCACGAAAACGGAATCGAATCCGAAATCCACAATAACTACCCTTATTCACAAGATGAGAACCTAAGAAAGATCAATATTGAAAATATAAACTACATAGACTATACAAGTCCAAGTCTTGATGTGCTCCAAACGATCGGCTCTGCAGCTACATTCCTGTCCATCGTATCAACTGTCATTGTGGCGCCATTACTAAGTATTAATTATAAAAACGGAGATTTTAATCAAGACAGGTATTATACCATGGCCGGTGCCGGCCTTATCGGCCTCTCCGTCGGAATTCCACTACAATTGTTTTCAAATTCCCGAAGTTATAAAATTACAAGCCCGGGCTCCACCAAAGCCAAGGACTTGTGGTACATCAAATCCCAAATTAAAAGCCGCTAATCCCTCACTAATTCCCCTCTCCCCCAAACTCTCTATTTCTCGATCTTACAATTTTCAAATGCCAAAAACCCCTCATCACATTTTAATCGCTTGTATGCTCTCCAGTATTCCATGGCTTGCATGTACACAAGTGAATACCCTTAGAACAAGCGTCTTTTTTGCTAAAAATAAATTCGTTTTGGAGCCCGATGAAAAGAAAGTGATTGATAAAATTCTGGATACACTTCAACTTTCAGAAATTAAAAAAATAAATCTCACGGGCAACGCTGACAATAGCGCAGATAGCATATATAATATCAAACTTTCTGAACAACGAATAGCTGAAGTAAAATCCTATTTGATCAGCAAAGGGTTGATGACGGAAAATATTGAATCAACAGCTTTCGGTGAAGACAAACCCATAGCAGACAACAACAAGGAGGAAGGCCAGCAGAAGAACAGAAGAGTGGATATCGTTTTTTATCTGAAGCCCAAACCAGCTCCCCAAGAAACCAAGGTAGAAAAAGTTAGTTCAAAGAAAACAGCAGAAGCTGATAGTTGCAGTGGCGACACCATTATCATATTGCCACAAGGCACGCAATTGATTTTTAATCGATGTGAATACAAAGAACTGAAAGACTGCCTTGAATTTATTGAAACCAACAACTCCGATGCGATTATTTCGAGTGGCCTATCGCTGATGGATACATTAGGCTTTCCCCTTGCCAGTTGCGGAATGCTCCGTATCGGCTTGAAACCTGGCTGTTCTGATAAAGATTGCTTTGAAACGCCCGTTAAAGTCCTAATACCCGTT
Source organism: Flavobacteriales bacterium (assembly GCA_046309775.1). GTDB lineage: Bacteria > Bacteroidota > Bacteroidia > Flavobacteriales_D > Sanyastnellaceae > JAIXWP01. The sequence goes on along the minus strand of JBKCOM010000011.1, from coordinate 86,936 downwards.
CCAAAGGAAAAGGAATGTGATTTTTGTGGTAGGAACGCACGCGTCTGGAGCGTAGCTCCAAATGGAGGGTGGGAACAAGGAAAAGGAAATGAAAACGAAATTAAAATCATTAATGTTCGTGGTGAAAAATTCTATCAGATGCAAGTGTATTGCCCCAACATGTGGAAGAATTGTGACTGTAAGTTGCCAACCGGGCCAAGGGTAAAAATCAAAGCCCCGTCTGGTTATAAAATATTGGAATTAAAAGTAGTATCCGATTGCCCTACGACTGTGATTGAATTGCAAACGCGAATGAGAAAGAATGTTGCTAAGGGTAGAATACCGTGTTTGATAGGAGAAAAGTATATCGTAGCGATACTGGAAGACCCCAGCGGACGAGCATTTGTGCTGCCCAAAAAGCCCTTGGATGAATTAAAGAAAAAAACCTTCCTTTCCCTATGTAAAAAGATTAAAGGCGAATACATCGGACTCCGCCTCGGCTTCATCCCAATACCAAAGCGTAATATGTATCGGAAATATTTACTAATAGAATAATTTCCTTATTCTTTAAAAGAAATCCGTCTTACGTTGACCATCTCAAATCTATCACAAGAACAATACAATCTAGTTTACCGCAATGTAAAATAGTAGTCATCGGAAAAGTCCATTATCTTCGTTTTCGCAAATGATGAAGAAGTTCAAATACGTTCCAATAAACACAAGAGGTCTATACGTGAAAACAAAGCTACACAACATATTAGTGAAGTCCATTTTATCGCCTTGGGTCTTGCAATAATTAACGCTCTATTCTAAATTTTCACTATATATAGCCTTCTATACAAAATCGAAGTAGTTATTGAACTTTACGCTGCATTTAGCGGATTAATCCTCTTTTTTTTTTATTTGAGACCCTTCAGAAACATAAATATCTACTTTCTAGTCTATGCTCTTGCAGCATTCTGTGAACTTAGACATTAAGGTATTTCACTCAAATTACCCTTATATAGAAAAACAACTTATTTTTATCGCATGAAAAGAATATGCATTTTAACTATTGTAATTTTGTTTTCCACTATTGGATATTCCCAAGTCTCAGAAGATGAGCCTCAAAATGTCATCGTAAATTGGAAGGTGGGTACTTCGAAGAAGATCACTCAAATTGACTCGACCATAGTCTATACAAAGGACTCGCTGCTCATAGCAACAGGTGTAAAATCAAGCTATACTATTGATGTAGTTAGCCTAATGGATACCGTCTATGAGGTACGCTTCAAACAGTTGATTTTGGATGATGAAATTTCAATCGCATCAGACATCATCAATACTTCTCCGCTGGAACAATTACTACAGGATCTAATTCTTGAAATCCAGAAAAGGTTTGCAGGACTTGAGTACTCTTTCTTTGTCAGTAAGAATACCGCGTTTGCCTTTGAAGTCAAAAACGAAGAAGAGTTGCGGGCTTTAATGGAAGAAATGGTATTGGTGGTTCTAAACCAGCTCCTAGATGATACCAAAGTCGAATTGGAAGAATCAAAAATGAATCAGTTGAAACTGGATGCAAAAAAATATATGGACGAGCAAATGCCAGCGATTATGCAAACTATGCTCAACACCTTCAATTACATTTTTCAAGCATACAGCTTCCCATTTATTATTGATAAAACATATTCACAAGAAATAGATGTTTCCGATATCGACGAAATAGACCACGGCGATAAAGAAATTAGGGCTGAATTATTGGTGAATAGCCATTTAAATGGAAATGCTGTTGTAATTGATTACGAGTATATCTACGATAAGAATGATGCGTATCAAATGTATATCGTTTCAGAAGGTAGAGAGGGTGATGTTTCATTTGACGAATTTGAAGTCGATGAACGTGTAATAGCAGAGATTGATCTTGAAACCTCTTGGATATTGAAGAGCTTATCAATCATGAGTGCTAAATTGGGAGAAGTCATTGTGAGAAAGGAAACAGAAGTAATTATCGAATAATAGTGAAATGAAATGACTGGATTAGAACGCAAAATATCGGTGTACAGGGCGTGGAGGTGGCAGAACAGTTGCAAAGTCTAGGGATAAAGTTTTTCTTTTTATTTTATAAAGCAGTAAAGAACCAAAACATTCACCTTCGACAATACGATCATTTCATTTTCCGCGTTTGGTAAAGCAACGATAACTTAACTTTGACAGTCTACCATAACGAAAAGAAATACCAGCACTTATTAAATTAACTGAAATGAAAACGACCAAAATCCTATTCATTTTAATGTTCCCTTTGATTTCAGAGTTATTGGTTTCCTGTTGTGACTGTGGCGAACCTGTAATAGAACATTATACCAATCAATCTCTCGCAATAGAAAATCTTGATAATAGTGGCAGTGACCCCATTATAGCTACTTCTCCTTCTGTTCCGAAAGAAGCATTTGGAATAAAGGTCATCATAAGCCAAGAAAAATTAGCTTGCTTTTACTCTCCTAAATATCATTTTATTCCAACAGCCTCCGCATTTGGATGCGGATGCGATATCCCTTACCAACTAATTGCAAAGGACACACTACAATCCATTGAAATTTTTACAATGAATGACTTTGACTCAAACCACCCTTCCAATTCAGATGTTTCACATTTTTTTAAGGTCTTTAGGGGTAATTCATTTGATACTCTCAGTGAATTTCTAAATTCTTACAAGCTAATTCTCTTTGACGAAAGTCAATTAGAATTATCAATGAACCTGCTCCTTATGACACCTCCAAGTCTGAATGTCAGTCATAGTTTTAAAGTTAAAATCACCTTGACAGACGGCAGAGTATTTGAAGAAACAACTCTCCCAATCGAATTAATATGATACGCTACATTCTCGGCGCATATATTCTTTTTGGATTAGTAACAGCCAAAACGTATTGCCAAGACTCCTTGAACTATAAATCCAAATGGCAGACTAGACCAAACTACGGAGTGAATATTCCCATCACTAAGCTATTGGATGGCAGAATTACTGATAACCTTATCGAATATTCAGATTATTCGAATTATATGCAAGTATTATCTGTAGCCTATTTCTTTCATAAACGTTGGGGAGTCGAGTTTAATTTTCAAGGAAACAAAGCGAGGAATAATTCAAGTAGAGCGATTAACTTTTCAAACACCATAAAATCAGAATACGACAACAATTACTTTGTGTCAACTTCAACCAGTGGCAACTTAGATCGTGATAATTCCATTTTAGGAAACTCTGACCGTTTGTTGTTGGGTGTAATATATAGATACGAGAAAATCCGATTTTTTATTTACCCCAAACTCTCACTTGGAGTTAGTTCATTCCGCACTGATTGGGGCAACGCAACTTTGAAACAAAGAAACTCCAACAATGTATTAGAAGTCTCTTATAGTTCCGGCAATAGAGCAAACGACCATTTCACCGTCGCTCCATCCATAGCTTTTGGCTATAAGCTATCAAAAAGGGTCTACTTGAACTTTGACGTCATGGCTTCTTATTACAAAACAGATCTTACCTTTATAAAAGAAATAAAAGACTTGAACACGGAAAGCACTACAACAGAAAGTTTTGCTTACAGAAAAGACATTTTTACACTGAGCATCGGAGGAGGGCTTATTATTGTGATTAAATAACTCCAACTGTAATATATTTGAAGGAACGCATCGGCAGTAGCCTACTGCTGATTAATGCTAGACGTAATACGCAACACCCCAATGAAATATTTAGTATTGCTTTTATACATCGGACTTTTGCTGCTGGTCTTCTTTGGACTTCCCGAAAAGATCCTCTATAGCCAAGAGGTCATCCGTTGGACTCCATTTGTATTGATAATTTTTGTTCAACCCTTTTTGCTATATCTACTATTGAAGTCTTTCAACGTAAAGCCAAAATATCTTGTACGTATTTGCGCATTATCCGTTTTGGTTATTGGTCCAGCCTTTGGGCTTTACATTGGTTACCAGGAAGAAAAAGATCTTCGAGAAAATGGGCAAACGGTAAAAGGAGTAGTGTACAAAAAATGGTATAGTACAGGGAAATATAGCGAATGGCTCCTGCGTTGTCAGTACGAAGTAGACGGTGTCGTTTATTCCACTTTTAGTGAAACCGATAGAGACAACAAATACGAAATCGGTGATACGCTTACCATTCTCTACGTGAACAACTTTCCTCAAAAAAGTAAAATTAAAGAACTCGAATGAACAGACCAGCCGAGGTCTTGTGACGGATGGGGGGAACCTGAACAATCACTCCCTCAATCTTGTCTTACTTCGAAAAGATAATAAGTGAAATCAATTATTCTCTTCATCCTCGGTGTGACCATGGTGAATGTAACGTCTGATAATTTAAAGTTCGATTTTGGAAGTGGCCAAAATCAGATCAGTAACTGGTCAGTAATATCCGATAATGTCATGGGCGGTGTTACAAAGTCGAAACTTGAATACACTGAGAATTCATTGATCCTAAGTAGGGATATTTCCTTGGCCAACTGAGCTTGCTTCCGTTTAACTTAACAACGCAATACTCAAAATCAAATACTATATTTACAACCTGTCGAAAAAGACGGCCACTTACTCCTTGCCTTTAATTATACCTAGAAAATGTATCGAAAAATATTCTTAACCATATTGACTCTGGTCACTTCAAGTTTTTCTTTTGCTTGTTCTTGTGCCTATTCAGAGGACTTTAATCTATTTGACTATGACTCTTATGAATATATTTTTGAGGTAAGCGTAAAGTCGAAATATGAATTCAAAAATGATTCTGAGGGTAAAGATTTACCGTATGATCCAAGGTTGATTGAAAATGGATTTTTCAATTGTTATTACATTTCAATACTCGAGGTCTTCAAAGGTGAGATGAATCTTTCTGAGAAAATGATGTGCTTCCCAGGCGGTTCAAGTTGTTCTTGGGAGCCAGAAATCGGATTTACTTATATTTTCTACGCAAACTCACTGAATAGCATAGAAGCTTGCAATAGAAAGTTGATCAAGGAATATAGTCCAGAATATTATGGAAATGAAAAATCCATTTTACAATCACTTGAAACAAAGCCTAAGAAGATTAAAATAAAGTCAGACAATAAGCTTGTCCTCGAAGGAAATTATATTGAGGAAAAAAGGGATGGGATATGGAAAATATATTCGACTAAGGGTCGAAATACAATAGCGTTGACACTCACCTACGCAAAGGGAATGCTGCTATCAGTAAAAAAAGAAAAGGGATTTTCTGAGACAGATGAATGGCTTAATATGACCTATCTGTATTACCTTGAGCAGGTACAGCCCTGTAATGAAAACACCACAAAACCGAAAGAAGAATAAAATACTATTTGGAAAACGGCAGCGTTGCTGTTGGAATGAATATCCAAACGGTATTGGATTGCGGAGGATTTCTCATTTACTTGTAAAAATCCATATAAATGCTAAACAACAAACGACGTCCATTATTCACAATCATACACTACATCATGAAAAATACCACCTGTCTTTTACTCCTTTTTACAGCTATCGAGCTGGGTGCTCAAACGAAAATCATATTCAAAAATGACACGCTTTCTTTATTCCGAAACGATAGCATATATTACCAAAAAGGAGATGATATAAACGGGGAACTGAAGTATAAGAGCCAAAGATTTTATTACATCGTGAAAGTGGAAAATGGTTATATTACAAACCGGAAAAGTTGTTATGAAAACGGAGTACTTCACAGCGAATCCAATTATAAATTTGGAAAAACCCACGGTCCATTTAAGCGATGGTACGAGACGGGCACTTTATTCATAAGTGGTAACTATCATGATGGCAATGAAGATGGATTATGGACATATTATTTTTCGAATGGATTAAAAGAGTCTGAAGGGAGATTTGTTGCGGATAAAGACCACTTGATCAAAGATTTTGAAACGAATTATTATTTAGAAGTGCTCGAAACTGGAGAAAGGAATCAAATTGTTTCGATTAGTCCTCTGCACTCTCCGCCAGATGGAGAATGGAAATTTTACAATAATAGAGGTACACTAATAAAATCATTCACCTTCGACAAAGGGAAAATTGTTTCTATGGATTTTGGAGGTTATACTAGCTATTAGATCATAAGTAATGATTTGAACCTCCGCCCCCCCGAACAATCACTCCCTCAATCTTGTCTTACTTCGAAAAGACAATAAGTGAAATCAATTCTTCTTCTCTTCCTCGGTGTGACCATGGTGAATGTAGACTCTGATAGTTTAAAGTTCGATTTTGGAAGTGGCCAAAATCAGATCAGCAACTGGTCAGTAATATCCGATAATGTCATGGGCGGTGTTACAAAGTCCAAACTTGAATACACTGAGAATTCAATGATCCTGAGTGGGGATATTTCCTTGGCCAACTATGGCGGCTTCGCTTCCGTGAAGACTGGCTTTGGTCAATACGATTTGTCTCCATACAAAGGGGTTAAAATCCGATTCAAATCCACGAATCAAAAATTCGCCTTTACCCTCGAAGACGAAAAGAACTGGACACTGCCCAACTTCAAAGGAAACTTCTCCTCCTCCAAACCCGATACATGGGAAGAGACCATTCTTTATTTCAAAGACTTTAAAGAGTACCGCATCGGAGAACCGACAGGTAATAAACTCCAAGACGCCAGTCTCCAGAACATGGTTCGACTTGGAATCATCACCACCGAAAAAAAAGAAGGTCCGTTCTCTATTGAGATCGATTACATCGGGTTTATAAGGTAGACATACTCAAGGCATTTCTTCGCTATTGAAGTGGCCCGAATGATATTCCAGTAACTATCGAGAGAAAGCCAAGACCGTGTTGAGGCTGAATAAAGCGATTTTGTATATTTGGACTATGAATTTTATCAGTCAAAATATCGAACTTATAAGTGCTCTGTGTAAAGCCCACAAAGTAAAACGCCTCTATGCGTTTGGTTCTGTATTGACTGACAAATTCGACGAACAAAGTGATATCGACTTAATAGTAGATTTCTACGACGTCCCTTTACTTGAGTACGCCGATAATTATTTTGACCTGAAATTTTTGCTTGAAGACGCTCTCAAAAGACATGTTGACTTACTCGAAGAAAAAGCTATCAAGAATCCATACTTCAAGAAGGCAATTGAAAAAAACAAGCAGTTGATTTATGGATGATTACATTTATGCTTGGCTGTATGATATAAAAACTTCAATTGAAGAAATTGAAAGTTACTTTCCTTCAGGGAAGATTTTTCACCATTACCATGAAGATCTAAAAACGAAACGTGCCGTTGAAAGAAACATAGAAATTATCGGTGAAGCAATGAGTAGAATTTTGAAAATTGAACCACAAATTAAAATTTCAAACTCGAGGAAAATCGTTGATGCACGAAATAAGATAATTCATGGATATGATGAAATCTCCGACGATGTCATTTGGGGTATCGTGGTTAATAATCTTCCTATTTTAAAAAGTGAAGTAGAAAGTCTCTTGCTAGAGTAATCCTTCTTTAACCTGGGCAATCCCTCCTCAAAGTAAATGAAAGTGCATTTTACCGCACTTTAACTTAATTTTTCGTCTAATTTGCTTTATTTTTGCATAAAATAATGCAATACAATGCACTTTTCAGAGCTTACAAAAACCATTAAAGAACGCCGCGAGGCGCTGAACGTGACACAAGAAACCTTAGCGGAACTCGCTGGTGTTGGGTTGAGAACGTTAAAACAATTCGAAAGCGGAAAAGGAAATCCTACACTATCCACCCTGCAAAAGATCTCCGACGTGCTCGGCATGGAAGTGTGTCTTCAACTAAAAAATATCAACCAAACTAAATGAGAAGAGCCAAGGTATTATTCAAAAATCAAGAGGCGGGTATCTTGATCCAATACGATGATGGTTCGTTTTCTTTCCGCTATCATGAAGACTGGATTGCTCATAGCGACAAGCCAAGTATAAGTCTTACACTACCTAAAGCAGAAAAGGAATTTCATTCCAATCACCTGTTCCCCTTTTTCTTCAATATGCTTCCTGAGGGTTCTAATAAACAAGTGGTATGCTCATTCAATAGAATCGACCGTGACGACCATTTCGGTTTGCTGATGACAACTGCAAAAAATGACAGCATCGGTGCAGTGAGGGTAATTAAAATAGAGAATGAATGAGCTCGTCAGAAATCAAATATTGCCCCGGCACATTGGCAGAAGGTTTTAATACCTATAGCCGAACAGCATTGAAACGCGTCTTCCAAGGCAAAAAGGTAAACCACGTTTTACCCTACGATTCTCCTGCAATTGATTCAGAAACTAATCAGCTTTTTGACGAGACACGAATGCGTATATCGATATCAGGCGTGCAAGAAAAATATGCTATGCTGCTCGATAAAAATATCCTAAGGCTCATACGTGAAAATGAACAAAGCACCTACATTCTCAAACCAATTCCTAGCGGCGGAAAGAAGGCTGATCAAATGCCCGCCAACGAACATTTGACCATGCAAATAGCCCGCCAAGTCTACGGAATAGAGACAGCAGAAAACGCACTGATTTTTTTCAAAAATGGTAGCCCTGCATACATCACAAAAAGATTTGATGTAAAAGAGGACGGCTCTAAAATCGCTCAAGACGACTTTGCTTCCTTGGCGAAAAGAACCCCACAAGCGCATGGCGAACACTACAAATATCTCGGGAATTACTTAGAGATATTTGACTTGATGCACAAGTATTTGACGGCATATAAGATAGAAGCACCAAAGCTCTTTCAATTGATTGTTTTTAATTATCTTTTTTCGAATGGAGATGCACATTTTAAAAACTTCTCTATTATAGAAACACCCTTCGGAGACTATCGCTTGAGTCCCGCGTATGACTTGCTCAATAGCCGCATCCATATTTCCGATAAAGACTTTGCTCTGGATGATGGACTATTGCCTCGAAATCTCGCGAAGGGAAAAATCACTACACAATTTGCAACCCTAGCAAAACAAGCGGAGATCAGTGAAAAGACCTTTCAGGAAATAATGGTTTTGATGACATCTAAATCAGACATCGTTGAAAAAATGGTCGCCGCCTCTTTTCTGAATAACACTACCAAAAGAAGTTATCTCCAATTGTATCAAGCACGCTTGAAACTATTAACTAGCAAAGCAAAATGGACTTAAAATCTTCGTCTCCCTTTTAGTACTTATTACAATAAGTAACTGTTTGTGCTCGCCACCGCACTATGACCAAACGCGTATGAAAAAGTATTTGTACTTTCACCCTTGAATCTTTTATAATAAGACGGATGAATTAACTTTGTCTGAAGCCAATAGCAAAAACTACTTTGATTTAACAGAAATGGCCGCAGGGGTATACTTCTTGAACTTCCAAGCAGAGGGAGTTCATTACAATCTTCAATTGATAAAGCAATGAAAAACTTTTTCATTCTCATAATACTCCTCGCCAGCATTCAGAAAATGACTGGCCAGACATGGCTGCCTCTTGACAATGGCATTGGGGGTTGCCTTTCTGGGCATCATATTCATAGTCTTTTTTATGACACTACTACCTCGTTACTCCATGTGTCTGGGACTTTCAGCGCAGACTCTGAGTGCAATGAAATGAGAGGGTTTGCGGTATGGAATGGTGTCCAATTTGATTCAATAGCGAACAATATAGGAACCACTCAAGCCTTGTTACAAATTAGGTATAACGGAAACCTTTATGGGGCGTCTTCTTTTTCAAATCTCAATGAGCCTGAGATAAACCTTGCTTTATTTAATAATGGTATGTGGTTACCTATAGAAGAAGGCTCCCCCGACGCATTAATCGAAGCCGCATTTGTATCAAATAACTTGTTGTATTTAGGAGGTGCTTTTGATGAGTGCGGTGGATTGTCTTGCAATATGGTTTGCACTTATGATGGTCAAACTTTTGTTCCACTTGTCACAGATGGATATGTAGAAGATGGCTGGCGTATTCAAGACATCGCCTTCTACCAAGGTACCTTGATAGCGGGTGGCAGGTATGAATTATTGGATGAACAAGGTGGTAGCGTATGGCATCTGGGTATGGTGAACAACGGGTGGATGCAAGCTTTTGATCCACCCATGACCTCTGCATCCAATGTAGAAGCCTTGCAAGTGTGGGGTAATGACCTTTACATCGGTGGCTTGCTCACTCCAGATGGTGCCACAAACTATCGGTCCATTGTGAAATGGAATGGCTCAACATTCATCGACCTAAGTTCTTATGATTATGGGGATATTCACGGCCCAGTCAATGAGCGCATCACAGATATTGAACTTTACAACAACAAACTTTACATTGCTGGCTGGTTCGACCAATTAGAAGGCCAGCCTTGTCAAGGCGTGGCATGTTATGACGGTACCTCTTGGGAATGTCTCAACACAGCAACTATTTCCTCTCTTTGGAATGGTGTGAGTGATATTGAAATCATCAATGACACCCTTTATATGGCGGGAGACTTTACAACCATTGGGGGTGATACCTTACACTGTATTGCTAAATTGAATCAGACGCTTACTACAGTTTCAGAGCTCTCGAAAATAAACCCGTTTGTAGTCTACCCCAATCCCACTAGTGACAATGTCACGCTTGAAGCAAATACAAATTTCAAACAAAGCGCAGTCATCTACATTTACGACTCGGTTGGAAGAAATATTCTAACCGAGACATGGCCAGTTGGCGAACGTAGAAAAGAAATCTGCTTAGAAAAATTTAATAGCGGTTTCTATATACTAACAATTAAAACAACATCCAACTATACCACACATCGGCTGGTAAAAAAATAAAAAAATTGAAACTATATTTTAACTTTAATAAAACTCAAATCTTTGCACTGCTATTGTGCACGCTATTATGTGCTGGTTGCTACGGGCAGACCACGACTTGTGAAAATGTTATAAAGGACATAGAGACAAACCAAACGAAATCTATTTGGAGCTACGATAACCTAACACCTGAAACTTACCATTGCCTTGGACAATACTTCGCTAATCGGGATATTAAGAATAACATTTTCCTTATTCAGTCTTACGGTCTTCCAGATTACTCACATCCCTGTGTCGTTTGTCGATTTAAAAGCTACGGATACGGCTTTTATTACCACCAAGATATCATTGAAGATAAAATTACAAACTTCATAGAAGGTTATAATGTAATTTCCAAAGAATATTTGAAAAATCAAATTGGAGATAGCACGTTTGCTCACTTAAATGATATACCGAAAGAATATTTCAACCCCAGTGAAATCATCATTGAGTCTCTCTCTAGCGCCAACGTTAACAAACCATATACATATAACGTAATCACTGATTCAATCATTAATGTGAGATTCAATTTAGACAGTCTTTTCAAACACCATTCGAGTATTCCTTCAAAGATCATCTTCAAAATAGAAGAATTTTCCGATTCAAGTAACATCACGAAACTCACTTTGAATTACGAACAGATAAAAGAAAAAGGTTTTCAAGTTCAAAGGAAATTAAAAAATAGATACTCTTTCAAAATTACCTTTGATTTTAGCGCCTTAGAAAACGAAGAGAGATTTTGTTGGTGCGGCTTACCAAATGAGAAGTTCACTACTTTCCGGATTCCAATAACAATCGTAAATTGATTCACGAAAACCTACCACTCGAAATAGTCTTATTAAAGCAAGGTATCTTGTAAATCATACAATCTTTTTACCCAATAGTGTAATTTCTCCTCGTTCTCCGCAGTTCATCTTTGATAGATAATATTCTATTCAAACAACATGGGCAATCTACTCAACATTATCGCCGTGATTCTTGTTATTAGCTGGGCTATTGGTTTCTTTGCATTCAGTGCCAGAGGGCTCATTCATATTCTGCTCGTCATCGCCGCGATAGCCGTGATACTTCGTCTCATTTCTGGAGACAAAATCATGAAATAACAAGCGTTTACTGTCATTCTTCATCGTACAGCCCCTCTGCACGAAAGGACATCTTGTATTATATTTGAGTTTCAGCATTCAATTCAATACCCAAACGATGGCCATAGCAGCTCATGCAATCAGAGGCACTCTCACCCTTTTAGTACTTTTTACTATAAGTATCGGTTTGTGCGCACAGCCGGGGTATGAGCATGCACCTGTGAACAGCCGCAGCAACAGTGGCGACTACAATGTGCAACTGCTGCATTTGAGCGACAGTGCAATGAAGAAAATTTTCGGCGAACTGGGATTTTCGCAAAACTTCATCCTGACTTGCATTCAAAATCCGTGTGAGAAAGGTTATTTCTACGCCAATGTATTAGAAAGCAATAGACCTTGTGCTATGGCACCTCAAGATACCTGCAAAGAAGCCATCATCACCTATCGCTATGCAAATGCGGACGTCCCACTCACCATCAAGATGGTGGTTGCTATGAAGGAAAACGGCAATTATATTCACATAGAAAACAACCAGTATGGAAAAAGTAGTATTTCCTTTGAAAAGCAGAGCATACTAACCACTGTTGAAATTCAAGAAATCCTCACCGCTAAATACCCTAAAGATAGCTTGGTACTTCTCCCTCACGACAATACGTTGGTGTACTCATATGCTTATACTTTTCAAAATTTAAAAAATCAAGACCCTTCTGACAGCTCATCAGGAATTAAATTAATTAAGGAAACAAAAGACGGAGAAAACTGGCAAAGTGGATTCATCTACACCGCCCGCAGCACCAATCCTAAATTCGAAAAACGCTCCTACCACTTCGACGCCCTAACCGGAAAACTCCTTTACATCACAGCCTTCTATAATGTGACGAATAGAGATTAGGATATAAAAGTACTTGTACTTTCATCAAGGTCATTCTACCTCAATTTCATCTCCATAATTTCTAACTGAGAAAGGCGCTTCCCGATAAAAAACGAGTTCATAATTTATTTCTTCACCTTCTTTTGAAGCAAGCCACGGCATATCTTTATGAGAATAATTGCTGATTGCAGCGGCAGACCAATCACTCATTTGTTCTATTACCCTATCAATGGTTTCTTTTTCACTTGCCTTTAGAGCGGTTAAATCCGCTTTTTCCAAGGGTAAATAACGCGTCTGAGGGTAGCCATGATATTCCGATTTCACTCGTTGCAACTGCCCCTTGTCAATCATTTGATTGATAATGTTGTCTAACTTTTGGGGAACAGGTCCAAATGGGAGTTTCCGATATTTCGCACCTGTAAGATGCTCCTCATATAATTCAAAATAATTAAAGTCCGAGAAATAGAGAAGCTTGTAAAGCACAGTTTCGCCCACATTGGGTTTGCCGGCACAGCGCTCAAGAATGTACAATAGAACATTTTTAAACTTATTGACCTGTAAGGTTGGTACCGAAATACGCTCTTCCTTTTTATAAGTCCCTGCTTCTTCTTTTACCTCCAAATACTGACTTGCTGAAAAACCCTTGGACATAAAGTCGTCCAGCGAAAATTCCAAAATCATTGATAACTTTTGCAATTCAAGAACATCTAGGCTTCTATTTCCTAGTTCTATTTGAGCCAACGACGGTCGTGAAATTTTAATACCCTTGGCTAAATCTTCTTGAGATAAACCTTTCAGTTTGCGAAGTTCTGATATCCTCTTTCCTATTTGCTTTTGCGACAATCTCATGCTCATAATTCTACTATTTATTTCCCGAATCAGTACCACAAAGATAACCTTTGATTGAAAATAAAACAAATTAATGTTAGCTTTTCAAACAAAACTTATCGAAATGGAAACCTAGATACAAACCCCTTCTCAGAAATTCCCTCAATCCCTCAGTCCCTTTATCTAGTCACTAGTATCTAGTCACTAGTATCTAAAATGTCACTTCCCCCTATCTTCCCACCAAAATTTAGAAGTCCATGTACCACTTCTCCTATTTCAAAGAAAAAGACAAACAGACCATCCTAGAATTTATGGAAGCCTATCCATTTGCATTCTTGACGGGAAGTTTTTTGAATGGTCAACAAGTTGCTACGCAAGTTCCCTTTCTTATCGAAGAACGCGAAGGCGAATTGTATTTTCAGGCGCACATCATGCGCAACACTGATCATCACAAGGCATTCATCGAAAACCCAAATGCATTGGTAGTGTTTACTGGACCGAGTTGTTATGTGAGCGCCTCCTGGTATACCAATCCACAAATGGGTTCGACGTGGAATTATATGAGTGTACATGCACAAGGCTCGATGCGGTTTATGACCGATGAGGAGTTGATTCACTTCATGCGCAAACTCACCTTAAAATTCGAAAAGGGGAATACAGATTCGCAAACCATCATGGACAACCTTCCGCAATCATACATCAATCAAATGATGCCCGCCATCGTGGGCTTCGAAATAAAAGCCGACAAACTAGACAATGTTTTTAAACTCAGCCAAAACCGCGACGAAGAAAGCTATCTCAATATCATCTCCAACCTTCAAGCGCAAGGCGGATACAGCGCGATGGTGGCGGAGGAAATGAAAAAGCGACAGAGCGACGAAGCGACTAGAGACTAGCGACGATTCTCAAAATCGCAATTCACAATTCGGAATTCGCAAAGAAAGGTCCCTCCGTAACTCCGTACCTCCGTCCCTGCGTAACTCCGTCGCTCCGTCGCTTGTCGCTTTCCCTCGCCTATCTCCCCTCGACTTTTCCCTCGTATCCCTCCCCCGCTTTTCTTAATCTTGACTTGATGCGACGGACGACCGACTTTGGTTTGAGCACTTTAATGTCTTCACCAAACCCTAGTATCTCACGTTCCAACTCAAAGTTCCACATTACTTCAATAGAAAATAAATAGCGATCACCTGTCTGTTCCAACAATCGCTGCGATGAATGCAATGGCTTTGTAATTAAATATGGAGCTGTTTTTCTTCCTACCTCGAATTCTATGAGTGCAGGTCTTTGATTCAAATCCTTGGATACTCCTTTAATATCATTAAAATAGGTGAAAACGTCGAAAGGAGCTGAGCGATACTTCTCACCTTTGGTTTCTTCTATTCGCACGATGCGATCTAATGCTAAAACCAAAGGCTTTTCCATTTCCTTCACCATTCCTAATACAAACCAGCGATTGCGGTATTCTTTAAGTAAGTAAGCACTAAATATAAAGATGCTTGGTACGCGTGCATTGAACGACTGATATGTCAATTGAATCGGCTTCTTATTGATGATGGCTTTGTGCAGCGGATCGATATGCTCCAAGCCTTTCAGTAATTCGTTTTTTTCAAAATCTATATACGATTTGCCCTTGTGCTTCGTCTTGTACAGCTTGTCTTCAAGTCGTGTTACCATGCCGTTCAACTCATCAAAATAACCGAAACCGCTAAACTGTTTCAGGATATGTAACACTTCATTCAACGTAGATAGATCTTGCGTTGTAATGGGAGTATTGGTAATACTAAAATCCTTTTCTTCGTAGCTATAATACTTTTTGTCTTTTACTATAATAGGCGCGTTATATCCCAATTTATCACCGCGCATATTCTGTATATCCAATTGAACCGTGCGTTTGCTCACACCCTTCGTTATACCTTCATACTCATACACGGCATCAGAACACGCTTCCACGAGGTCTTCCAATGTCCATTTTCGAAATCTATTTTGCAAACAATTGTCGATTGTCTTGTATCGGATGAGTGCAAACTTGTTGATTGACATAAAAAATGTATTATTTCTAGTGTCTAAAACTAGCAAAATCAAATCTACAACGCAACCTATTTGCGTAGTTTATACTCCCGCAAAACAAACATCCAGACTCAAGTATTTGAAAACCAAATAAAGAGATGAAAATAAAATTATTTTTAAAAATATTTTTTACTACGCAAATGCATTGCGCAGCACGGCTAAAATCTTTGCGATGTGAATGAGACAAACAACATTCATGAAAATAAAAAAGAAAGAATCAATAAAAACAACGATTATGAAATTCAATCTTATCAATAGAAATGCAAAGGTAATTCAAAACAAAGAAGGAGCCCGCGCATATACACTGACTCCTGAAATGGAACTATATACAGCAGTGGTTACATCTGGATTGAGCGATACTTTTTATGAAAAAGAACATAATCGTCTTACTCGCATCCAAGCCCTGATCGCCAAGAATGACGCTGAGTTTGTGGGTAAGCTTGCCGTATATGCCCGCCAAAAAATGAATTTGCGCAGCATTCCTATGGTACTTGCTGTGGAACTAGCCAAGGTTAATACCGGTAATGTTGTAGTAAGTAAAACCATAAAGGGTGTGGTGCGCCGAGCCGATGAAATCACTGAGCTTCTTGCCTACTACCAAAAAGCAAATGAACGAAGTGAATACAAAAAGCTCAACCGCATGTCAAAGCAAGTACAAAAAGGACTAGCGGCAGCATTCAATGAGTTCAATGAATACCAATTCGCTAAATACAATCGCAATGGAGAAATCACATTGCGCGATGCACTCTTCCTCGTTCATCCGAGTCCTAAAAGTGAGGGGCAACAAGAGATATTCAATAAAATAGCGCTAAATAATCTTGCCACGCCCTACACTTGGGAAACAGAATTATCAGCACTTGGACAGCAGGTATATGAGAACACTGAAGCACGCTGTGAAGCGTTCCGTGCAAAATGGGAAGAACTGATTGATAGCAATCAACTCGGATATATGGCGCTGCTGCGCAACCTTCGCAACATTATTGAGGCACCTGTATCTGCGGATCACATCCGAAAAGTATGTGCATTCTTGTCAGAGCCCAAACATGTGCTAAACTCCAAGCAACTGCCGTTTCGATTTCTTGCAGCATATCGCGAAATCAAAAAACTTCAGTCCGTGCATGTCTCTAGCGTATTGTCTGCCCTCGAAGTAGCAATACTTCAAAGTGTAAACAATATGAGCGGCTTCGATCAAAATACGAGTGTGCTTATCGCGTGCGACGTATCTGGTTCTATGCAAAAGCCTATATCTGCGAAGAGTAAAATACTACTTTACGATATCGGTCTAGTACTTGGAATGAGTCTGCAGACACGTTGTAAGAGTGTAATTGCAGGCATGTTTGGTGACACTTGGAAAGTGGTGAATATGCCGAACAATAATATTCTCGCGAATGTGGACGAATATTATAAGCGAGAAGGCGAGGTCGGTTATTCTACAAACGGTTACAAAGTGATCGAATACTTAATTGATCGTAAAATAATGATAGATAAAGTAATGATGTTCACCGACTGCCAGATGTGGAACAATACAGGAGGGAATCAAACAATAGAGCGCATGTGGAAGTCATACAAGAATATAGCTCCAAATGCCAAACTCTACATTTTCGATCTCGCTGGATATGGCAATGTACCGTTCCAACGACTCGGCGGAGATGTAAATTTGATTGCTGGTTGGTCGGAGCGAATTTTTGAAGTACTTCAAGCACTTGAAAGTGGAGAGGACGCTTTGAAAATGATTCAAGAAACGTCTTTGAATTAGCAACAACTAAAAACCATACTCAGTGACGTATGTAAGGGTTACTTCCGGTAATGGCGTTACCTCTGGTAACGTTGATGTTGGTTCGAATCCAGCTTTCACTTCGGTGAACTAGCTCTTAATCCGAGCTATGTAAGAGTCCCTTGCAGCTTATTGCCTGTGTATGAATTGAATGATGCCGTCGATAATAGTTACTTCACTAAAAAAAGACCGACTATTTTCAATTTTTGCTCATTCATTTATAACTACGCAAATACATTGCGCACATTAATAATTACTTTGTAAAAAAAAATAAAATGAACAACTCAAATACAGAAAACGTAATTAAACTGAATGACATTGGCGCGCCATACACTTTGTACGGTGCCGAAAATATTGAATCTGGAGCAATCGAACAAATGGAAATTGCCGTAAAGCTTCCAGTAGCTGTTGGTGGTGCCTTAATGCCTGATGCGCATCATGGTTATGGACTCCCGATTGGCGGAGTGCTTGCCACCAAAAACGCGATTATTCCTTATGGGGTGGGTGTGGACATTGGCTGCCGTATGGCACTCTCTATTTTCGATATCCCAGAAAACCACTATTTCGACAACGAAAGCAAGTACAAGCGTGAACTTATTGCTTGGACCAAATTCGGTGCGGGTGCCGGTTGGCAACACAAATTAAAAGCAGAACATTCCATCTTGGATAATCCCAATTTTGAAATGAATGATCTGGTGAAAAGACTCAAGGATAAAGCGGCCGATCAACTCGGCACTTCCGGAGGCGGTAATCACTTTGTGGAATTCGGAATTATCGAATTTGAAAACGACGATGCCGCCCTGAATGTGCGTAAAGGAAAATATGTTGCATTGCTAACACACTCTGGTTCGCGCGGCTTTGGTGCCACGATCGCAGGACATTATACCAAACTAGCAAAAGAACTATGCCGCCTTCCAAAAGCCGCGGAAAATCTTGCATACCTCGATATGAACTCAGCCGAAGGACAAGAGTATTGGATGGCAATGAATCTTGCTGGTGATTATGCATCCGCTTGTCATGAGGTGATTCACAATAGAATTACCAAAGCACTCGGTGCTGAAGTGCTTGCGAAAGTGGAAAATCACCACAACTTCGCATGGAAAGAAATATGGAATAATGAGGAAGTGATTGTGCACCGAAAAGGCGCTACACCCGCGGCGAAGGGTGTGATGGGAATCATACCGGGCTCGATGACTGCTGCCGGCTATCTCGTAAGAGGAAAAGGAGAAAGTAATGCCATCAACTCAGCATCACACGGTGCTGGAAGGGTTATGAGTCGTACACTTGCGTTGAAGACCATTACAAAAGAACAGCTAAGAAATTCGCTCAAAGAAAATGGTGTGAATCTCATTGGCGCTGGCCTCGACGAAGCTCCAATGGTTTACAAAAACATCGAAACAGTGATGTCCGCCCAAACCGATCTCGTTGATATCGTCGCCAAGTTCGCCCCAAAAATGGTGCGCATGGCAGAGGATGGAAGCAGGGAAGATTGAGAGAATGTAAGTATGGTAGTATGATAGTATGATAGTATGATAGTATGATAGTATGAGAGTATGATAATATGGTAGTATGAGAGTATGAGAGGAGGGCAGTGCTAATCTCTCAAATTTCCAATCTCTCAAACTTTCTATCTTTCTATCTCTCAATCTTCCATTCCCCTCGCTTCTCTCAAGAATTGCTCAACAAATTGCTGCATGAACTGATGGCGTTCGTTGGCGAGTGTGCGCCCAGTTTTCGTGTTCATCAAATCTTTTAGCAAAAATAATTTTTCATAAAAATGATTCAAGGTAGGTGCAGTGCTCTTTTTGTACTCCTCCTTGGTCATGTTCATATCCGGAGGAATGGCAGGGTCAAAGAGGGCCCTGCCTTTGTAGCCTCCATAATTGAAGGCGCGCGCGATTCCGATTGCGCCAATAGCATCAAGTCGATCAGCATCCTGCACAATGTCCAATTCAATAGTCCGTCGTGATGGAATATCTCTGCCGCCTTTGAAGGATATATTTTCGATGATAAAAATAACTTCGTTAATGATAGAAGCATCGAATCCCAATCGCTCCATCACCTCGCGTGCTTTGCGCGGTCCAATGGTGTCATCGCCTCCGTGAAATTTGGAATCAGCAATGTCGTGCAACAAGGCCGCTAATTCAATTACCAATTTATTTCCACCTTCATGTTGGTGGATATGCAAGGCATTGCGCCTTACACGTTCGATGTGAAACCAATCGTGTCCCGCCTCCGCATCGCGCAAGGCTTCTTTTACATGAGCTATTACTTCCTCTATCATGCCGGTAAAATTACGAATTAGAGTTTGGAAATTGGAAATTGGAAATTAGAAGTTGGAAATTAGAATCTGGAAGTCCAAATTCCAATCTCCAAATTCCAATCTCCAAATTCCAAACTCCAAATTCCAAATTCCAATCTCCAATTTCTAGTGCACATGCACGTGCGTGCCCCACTCGCCTTCGAAACCAGCGTTGTCGTGTGCGTGGATGTGGAGGTGATAATCACCTGCTGCAGCAAATGGGCCAACGAGAATATCTGAAAGTGTAATGGTGCTTCCAGCAACTATTGTCACTTCTTGGCTCCATATAACAGTGCCTGTTGCCTCATCTTCAACTTCAATATCGATGTGCTCAAAACCATCTGGGTCGGTGATTGTACCTGATAATGTGAAAGTGCCGCCAATCTCCAATTCAATTTCACCATTCACAATCGCTGGATTGGTGGTAAGCGCAAACACGGGAAGATTAGCATTCTCTAGATGAAGTGTTGTTACATACTCCACCGCTTCATTGCCGTCTTTATCGATCAATGAAACTTCAATGTGCCAATGTCCCTTGATTGTGTTCGGAACAGTAAATGAAATGGTTTCTGTTTTCGACTCACCCGAAACGCTGATGATGCGAGCATCGCTCCATACACCAATGTTCTCTTCCACCACTTCTTCGGTAGTACCTCCGTCGCCATGGGTGTGACCGTCATCCGCAGAGTGGATGTCCACTTTTACTTGATTCAATTCTTTGTTGTCGCTCATGGCAATCTCCACTGAAATTGTAGCGCCAGCTTCGATGTCATGCTCATCGGCTACAACACCATTCACTTTTACTGAACCTATCACTGGACGCGTTGTGTCCTCTTCGTCCTTTTTACAAGATGCTAAAATCACTACTGCTGCAAAAAATAAAATTGCCTTTTTCATAATTATTTGTTTTTGTTTTGACTTAATATTTCAAATGGAATTTGAAGTGCAAACGAAACGTTGCGGCCTTGTTCGGGCAACAACAATTGTCGGTATGCACTCATGTGATTAAAATAAAAACGATTTAACAGATTGTTCGCCGCGAGGCGAGCATTTACAACTGTCTGTGCTATTTTGAATTCGAATCCTGCGAATACGTCTATGGTGTAAGCCCCTTTCGTTGCGTCTTCATTGCGATCTATGTTGTACTGGTCGGCCCACACGAGGTAGTTGATACCAATATTCCATCCATGCAATCTCTTTCCTTCTAGTTCCTTTTCATACTCTGTCATCAAACGCGCGCGAACGGGCGGCGTGAATGGAAGACCTAAAGTTGTGTTTACATTATATGCAAATACTCCGTCCACTGATCCTTCCAAATGCAGCGACTCAATCGGATGCCACTCTGCATAAAGTTCCGCTCCCGTGAAAACGGCATCGTGTTGCGTGTAGCGATACAATTGGCCACCATCAGGCAATTCAGAGAATCGAGCAGTTGGGCGCAAATAGATATAACCATCAAAATAATTGAAATACGGTGTCAATTTGAAATGCACACGCTCATGGTCATAAACCAATGCCGCGTCCAATTGGTATCCAATTTCGCTTTCGAGGCTGGCATCCCCTTGTTCGTGTCTAAACGTTCCGTGGTGTATGCCATTGATCAACAACTCCGCTGCATTCGGTACGCGGAAACTCCGTGCAATATTGGATTTAATATTCCAATTTTTATTGAATACTTTGCTCCATCCTGCAGATGCAGAGTAATTCATAAAATTCCGATTCACAGCGCCCACGCGGTCTGTATAACCCACAATCACCTCGCTGGGAGCGTAGATGGGTGTTTGGAAATTATCCGACCATTGGTGTGCATAATCGTAACGAATACCGAAGTTGAAGATGCTCGTTGCCGATTTGTTCCATTCACCAAACACGAATGCGCCCCAAGAAACCGAACGATGATTCGGTAGTAAAAACTCCCAACCCGAACGTTCGTTCGATTGCTGCTGAGCCGTAATACCAGGAATAAATCTCCATGCACCAGCTCTAGGAGCATGCCATCTGGCGGAGGCTTGATAAGTAGTGAGCTCCAATCGGTGTGCAAGTGGATTGTCGGGCAGCGGCGCATACCCTTCACGATGCGGACGAATAATTTCTTTTCGAAGGTTCACTTGTCTCCCTGCATCGACTTCCAACCAACCGTGATTGAGATGGAATGTGGCATTCAATGCGGTCTTGAAGTGATCCACTTCTTGTCGCGGCCACGCAACATTGCGCACATCACCATCATCAGCCACTGCATTGCCAGTAGGAATACCAACGATGCCGGGGAATAAACCATTCTTTTGAGAAAAGTGCGACTGTGTTAATTTTATGATACCACGGCTGAAAACATAGCCTCCTGTGACTTGCCAATGCAACTCCTCGCCTGCTGTGTTTTTCAAACGCTGATTCACAATTGGAAGTGTTCGGTTCAGATAGGTAAATCGTTCGGCGGGCACGCGATAATCTCCGTAATCGCTGAATGTCATCCGCGCCTTCGCAAAAAACTTTCCAGTACTGCCTTCCAACATCGCTGATGTGCCGATGTAATCATTGTTGGTTCGCGCGAGCGAAGCCACTTCTCCTCGCAATCCTTTCTTTACGATGGAAGGTGTTTGCACGCGCACCACACCGCCAAGCGCATCGCTACCATACATCAATGAGGCGGGTCCTTTTATGACTTCTACTTTCTCTGCCGCAAATGCATCGATTTCAAGTCCGTGGTCTGAGCCCCACTGTTGCCCCTCCTGTTTCATTCCCAAATCACTTACAACAATACGATTGCCACTCAGGCCTCGTATCACAGGCTTGCTCACTCCCACTCCCGTCTGTAGCTGATTTACTCCGGGAAGGCGTGTCAAACGCTGCGACAAGGTCATCGCAGATGAGGAAGTCCACTCTTGTTTGTCCAATACCATGAGGTCTAACGACTGTTGTAAATAAGTTGATTTTGAAATTTCACTTTCTACCAATACATGTTTCAATTCAATAGTACTCGCTTTCAATGCAATGTTGAGTCCGCTTATCGATGCGCCCGTCACATCTATGTCTTGAGCAAACGCGGCGTAGCCCACCATTTCAAAATGGATGTGATAATGGCCCGGCGCAAGATTCTTTATCACAAAAACCCCTGCACTGTCTGTAAGTACGGACATATTATTCTCATGACACTCCACAAGAACGCCCGGGACAGGTAGCGCATCGGTGGCATCTGTAACAATACCCGATACTGAATATGTAATATTCTGAGCGTGTATATTGCTACCAGCGAACAACAGCAACACGAACAGAATTACACGCTGAAACATGTAATTGTAAAAAAAATGATTTAAAAAAAGGAGATGAGAAAAAGAGCTTAGCCTAAAGCAGGCGGACCGCGACCGAACTCGCGTGAAACGAATGTTTCAAAATAGCCCGATGTATATATACCAAGCAACTCCGAATGAGAACTTGATTTTTTAATTTGATAATCAAACGAGGCAATTTCCGAAGGAATTGTAGAAATCAATTTACAAATCTCACATTCTTCTTCGGCCTCTTGATCACTATTAATTCCGGCCTTTAGTGGCTCCGAAGCTTGGTGATGATGATGATCGTGCTCACAGCAGTGATGGTTAGAATCAAACAAATTCCAGTGCTCTGTGATGGCGTGATAGGTCTGAAAACACAACAACCAAGCCGTTAGCCCAAGAAGAATAAGGGCCTTGAGTCGGATATGTGCATTCATCACTTTCATTTTCGTGTGCAAATGTAGGGTAACAATTAGTTTGAAAAATCCCATCAAACCTGTTATTTTTCGCAAAAATTACATCTATGAAGATTTTTCTTGTTGCAACACTGTTGCTTTTGGGCAATATTACAACATTCTCTCAAAAAACACCCCTCACCCTCGAAGAATCTGTGATGGGGCAGTTTCGTCAGTTCGCTCCCGAAAACAAACAGGGCATTCAGTTTTTACCAAAATCTGAAAGCTATATTTATTATAAAGAAAATAGTCTTTTTATTGGAGACATCAAGGGGAAAGAAAGCAAATGGCTGACAATAGAGCAGCTTCAAGGCTTTAAAAACTGTCCGGAGAAAATCGAACGTATGCCTTCATTCGAATGGATCAACAGTAACGAGGCGTATTTCATTCATCAAGATGTGGCTTATTCGGTGAATTTTAAAAATAAAATCATTACCAAAGGAACAACGATGAAAGGTGACGGCGAAGTGAGCGATTATCACCACCGCTCGGGTCGTCTTGCCTACAACATTAAGAATAACCTATTCATTCAAAATGGTAATGACTCATTGATGGTGACTAACGAAGTGGATGGAATTGTTTCCGGACAAAGCGTTTCGCGTAATGAATATGGAATTGAAAAAGGGACATTTTGGAATGAAGAAGGAAGTATGCTCGCCTTTTATCAAAAAGATGAAAGAAACGTGACGATGTATCCTTTGATCGACTACAAGAAAATGCCCGCAGAGGTGAGAAACATCCGCTATCCCATGGCAGGTGGCCGAAGCGAAATTATCAAAGTAGGCGTATTTGAAGTCGCTTCGAAAAAAACGGTTTATCTGGAAATAGAAAAAGAACTCAGCGACTCATACTACGCCACCAACCTCGCGTGGAGTCCTGACAATACAGTTTACATCATTTGGCTCAGCAGAAAGACAGATGAAATGAAGTTGATCGCCTTCGATCCGCGCACTGGAAAGCAGCGCGCCACCTTGATTACAGAAACCGACAATCGTTGGGTGGAACCATCCAAACCTATCATTTTTATACCCAACGCACCTAATCAATTTTTGTGGTACAGCCAGAAAGACGGCTATCATCGTTGGTATAAATATGACACTTCGGGCAAGCTGCTCGCTACGATGAAGACTGAATTCGAAATGACTGATTTCATTGGTTTTGATGCGAAAGGAGAATTTGGATATGCGATGGGCACGGGCTCTAATGCCACGGAAATGCACGGCTTCCGCATTCGCATCGCGGATATGTTCACCGAACAAATCACCCGCATGCCGGGGGTTCACAGAATCAGTGTAAGTGGTTCTGGCAAATTTTTTATCGACCAATACAGCAATATTCAAACGCCCAATCGCATCGACATTATTGGTTTAGGTGGAAAAATTGCCACCAACCTTTTGAACGCTGCTGATCCTTTGGCAAATAAAGTTGTTGGCACAACGGAAATATTCACGGTAACGAATAAAGCAAGCATTCCTCTTTTTTGCCGCCTGATCAAGCCTTCAAATTTTGACTCGAATAAAAAATATCCAGTGGTCGTGTATGTCTATAACGGGCCGCACGTGCAGTTGGTGACCAATAGTTTCCTCGGTGGCGCCTCTCTGTGGATGCATTATTTAGCAGAACAAGGCTTTCTTGTCTTCACAATTGATGGGCGTGGCAGTCAACACCGCGGTAAGGAATTCGAACAGAGCATTCACAGAAACCTCGGTACTGTTGAAGTAGATGATCAAATCGCAGGTGTAGAATGGCTTAAAAAACAATCATTCGTTGACGCCAATCGCATGGGAGTGCATGGCTGGAGTTATGGTGGCTTCATGACCACATCGCTCATGCTCAAGCATCCTGATGTGTTTAAAGCGGGTGTGGCTGGCGGACCGGTGATCGATTGGAATCTCTACGAAGTGATGTACACCGAGCGCTACATGGATACCCCGAAAGAAAATCCCGATGGATATAAAAATGCAGACTTAACGCAGTATGTAAAAAATCTAAAGGGAAAATTATTGATGATTCATGGAACTGACGATGATGTGGTAGTGATGCAGCATAATATGAAATTCATGACTGCGTGCATTGACAATCGCGTGCAGGTGGACTTTTTTGCATACCCAGCGCATGCACACAATGTGCGAGGCAAAGACCGTGTGCATTTGATGCAAAAAGTGATTGATTATCTAATTGCCAACATCTAACCCTGACCAAAAGCAAAACCTTATATTTGCCCGAAATACCTCAAAATAATGAGCACAGAAACAACCGAATTACGCAGCACAGCATTATCACATATACACATTGGCCTGGGCGCTAAAATGGTACCTTTTGCAGGATATAATATGCCTGTTCAGTATTCAGGATTGATTGACGAACACCATTGCGTGCGTCAAAATGTTGGGGTATTCGACGTGAGTCACATGGGTGAGTTTTGGGTGCGCGGCGAGCGCGCTTTAGACTTTTTGCAATACATGACCTCCAATGATGTGAGCAAACTATACGACGGAAAAGTGCAGTACAGTTGTATGCCTAATGACAAAGGTGGCATTATCGACGACCTTTTGGTTTACAAAGTAAATGACACCACTTATTTACTCGTGGTGAATGCAAGTAATATTGAGAAAGACTGGAATTGGTTGAATGCAAAGGCCGCGGAATTCGGCGTTGAAATGGAAGACCGCAGCGATGCTACTTCCCTGCTTGCCATTCAAGGTCCGAATGCGACGGCCGTTTTACAAAAGCTCACATCTATGGAACTCGGTTCTATGGAATATTATACCTTCCAAATGGGCACGTTTGCCGGGTTTGAAAACATCATCATTTCTACTACTGGATATACCGGGGCGGGTGGCTATGAAGTTTATTTCCCAAACGAATATGCAGAAGAAATTTGGAACAAAATTTTTGAAGCAGGAAAAGACTTAGGCATTAAGCCTATCGGCCTCGGTGCTAGAGATACACTCCGATTGGAAATGGGATTCTGCCTTTATGGCAATGACATCGACGATACCACAAGCCCGATAGAAGCAGGTTTGGGTTGGATTACAAAATTCACCAAGACCTTTATGAATAGTGATTATATCAAAGGACATAAAGAAAATGGTACAGCGCGTCGTTTGGTAGGTTTTGAAATGATTGACAAAGGCATTCCACGCCACGGCTACGAAATCGTAGACGCGAATCAAAACGTCATTGGCGTTGTGACCAGCGGCACCCAATCACCATCGCTCAACAAAGCCATTGGTATGGGATACGTGCCTACCGCGCTCGCAAAACCAGGTAATGAGATTTACATCAGTGTTCGTGGAAAAGCACTCAAAGCCTTAACTACAAGCATTCCGTTTTACAAAGCCTAATTGACGCGCATGGTTCCATTGTCTGAAAGAAAATTGGTAGAGGTTTGCTACACTCCGGGGCAATATCATCTCTACAAAGAAAACTTCGACATCGTAGTCGTGATTGACGTGTTGCGCGCTACCAGCGCTATCACCAGTGCTCTGCATCATGGCGTGGAAAAAATCATTCCCGTTAGTTCTGTTGAAGAGGCTAGAGCTTATCAAAGTCAAGGCTATATCGCCGCGGCAGAGCGCGATGGACAGGTGGTAGAAGGTTTTCCTTTTGGGAACTCACCTTATGCCTTTATGGATCCAGCCTTGAAAGGAAAAACAGTGGTGCTCACCACCACCAATGGAACAAAGGCCATTCA
Organism: Flavobacteriales bacterium; assembly: GCA_046309775.1. Classification (GTDB taxonomy): domain Bacteria; phylum Bacteroidota; class Bacteroidia; order Flavobacteriales_D; family Sanyastnellaceae; genus JAIXWP01. The sequence continues at coordinate 59,837 of JBKCOM010000011.1, read as the reverse complement.
ATATGCATCTGACAGACCGACGGTGGTAATTGGATGTTTGAATAACCTCGATGCATTGTGCAAGTGGCTGATCGAGCAACATCAGAACACCTTGATCCTTGCTTCAGGTTGGAAAGACAAAGTAAATCTTGAAGACACCATATGCGGCGGCGCTATCGCTGATATCTTGCTCGATTCGCGAAAGTTTCGTGCAGACGAAGACAGCACGGTAGCGGCAAAATTTATTTATCGCAGCGCTAAAGAGCACCTTTGGAGTTTCCTTCGCTCTTCTTCACATCGTAGAAGATTGGTGAAATTGAATATTCAAAAAGACGTCAAGTATTGCCTCACATTGAATACCGTAGATACCATACCAATTTTGGAAAATGGTTATTTGGTAAAATTGCAGCCAGTAATTGCTGAATGAGATATGCGCTCGTCATATCGTTCTTTTTTTTGGCATCGCTCACGCCGAAGAAGCCCGTCTTTGATCCTTGCGAAAACCACATGAATTGGGGGTTTTACGGGCACAAGCGCATCAATGAATTAGCAATTTATACCTTACCAGAAGAAATGTTCGGTTTTTACAAAGCCAACATGGATTTCATTATTGAACACGCTGTTGACCCCGATAAGAGAAGGTATGGAGTGAAGGGCGAAGCGGAGTGTCATTACATTGATATGGATAAATATTGCTTTGGTGTGGCTGGTTGCGATCCGTTTGAGAATGTACCCAAGCGTTGGGATGATGCCGTAGCAAAATACACTGAGGACAGTCTCAGGGCACATGGGATCGTGCCGTGGCACGTAAATCTGATGGTCTTTAAACTCACAAAAGCATTCAAAGAAGAAAACCTAACCCGTATTCTGCACCTTAGCGCCGAATTGGGACATTATATCGGAGATGCCCACGTACCGCTGCATACAACCAGTAATTATAACGGTCAAAAAACCAATCAGCGCGGCATTCATGGCTTTTGGGAATCACGTTTACCAGAACTCTATGACAATCAATACGATTTTTTTGTTGGAAAATCTGAATATATCTCCGCTCCTCTTGACCACATCTGGTCCAAGATTCGTCAGAGCTACAGCGCCGTGGATAGCGTATTACTATTTGAACAAAAATTAAATACTGACTTCCCTTCGGATCAAAAATATACCTACGAGGTCAGAGGACAAGCCCAACTAAAAGTCTATAGTGAAGAATACAGTAATGCTTATCATCAGATGCTGATGGGACAAGTAGAGCGCAGGATGAAATCTGCTGTCATTACTATTGGAAGTTATTGGTATACAGCATGGGTAAACGCAGGAATGCCCGACTTGAGTAAATTTATTTCAAAATCTAACCTCACCGATGGCTTTGATCCAGAGTTAGGTTCAGGCAAGGCTGATTCGCTTCGTATCCGCGAACACGAGTGAGTCGGCAGCGCCACTCATGCTCCTTTTTCAAATATTTATACCAGCCATTTGCAACCTTATACTTGCTGTGCTCGTAACAAGGTGCGTTGACAATTTTAGTGATGAAAAAGATCTACTCGACCCTATTGATCTTTTGCATTTCGACTTTTGTCTTCGCACAAACCCCTCAAGTAATGTTCTATGGCTATGTAGAACAAGGTCAGTTCGAGGAAGAAGATGCGGGGAAAAAAAAGAAAGCAAAAGTACCACCCAAACTCAAAGAAGTAAATGTCTTTGTGTATGCTGGTGATTCTGTAATTCAATCGAACAAAGTTCGCGAAACTGGCTTCTACGCCGCTTTATTACCAAAAGGCGAAGTTTACCATGTCGTTTTTGAAAAAGAAGGTTACTTCTGTAAAAGTTTCGAAATTGATTGTCGCGACATTGATTATCCAAATGACGACGCTGCAATCAAATGCATGACCGACGTCACCCTCTTCCCTATCGTGGAAGATTCCGACTTGCTCAATCTGTGTAAGGTTCCCTATGCCAAAGCACAATTTGATAAATCAACAGGTAATATTTCGTGGGATATGGCCTATACAGACCGTATCAAACAGAAGTTCATTGCCCTAGCCCAACCTTACTATACAGCAACTTCGAAATAGACTAACAACTTTACGAAGAAAAAAAAACGGGCCCTTCAAAAGAGGGCCCGTTTGCTTATTGTAAAAAATACAATTACTCAACTACAAAATCAATCACCGACTTCATTCCATCTTTAGAAACTGTGAGGTGATAAACACCAGCCTCAAGATTGGTTACGTCGATAGTTTGTGTGCCACGGCCAGCAATGTTTAGCTTTTCTGTGCGCACCATCTTACCAACTGCGTCAGTAATAGTCATTACTGCGTTATTCATTTCGCTCTTTACAGAGACATTAAGAATACCATTGGTTGGATTCGGATAAGCATTCAAACCAAAAGGATTTGCCGATAACTCATCCACTCCTACCACTGATACGCTTACCTCTACTCGTGGAGAAACGCAAGTCATTGATTCCTTTTGCACTTTCCAATTGTAGAAATAATAGTAGTAAGAAGTACCAAAAGATGAATTAGTAATTTCTCCTACTGTTCCAATAGCATAAGGATAAGATACGCCGCTGTTGTTTCTGAACAGGTTATTTTCAGGACAAACAACTTGGAAGCCTTGTCCAGCAGGTACGTCAATATTTACATCAACGGTTGTTTCACCAAGTGCTAAGAAGAAAGTAGCTTGGCCGATTTCATTGTTGTCCGCATCGCGAATAATCAATGTGCGATCACCTTCTACTCCATTAGCTGGAACCACGCAAGTAACTTGTTTCAATGTGAAAGGTTCAGATGCGTTGAAGTACAAGATACCACCCTGAGATGGCAATCCACCACCACCGTCGATTGTTGGCTTACCACCAAATCCTTCTTCACCAGGATATACAACAGTATTTTGAACCCAATATGAAGCTTGATCTTCAACAATTGGTGTATTGAATGCACTTCCAGTAGCTAAAACGTCAGTTGAAGTTTCGGTGGCAAACCACTCGAGGTTTTCACCGGTTGCAGTCAACTCAACACTTCCTGGTTCACCGATCTGCACATCTTCCACTACAGGAAGCGCAGGAGTGTTAACAAGAACTGTTACTGGCTCGCTGGTGAGTGTATTTCCAGTACATTGTCCTATTGCAGAAACATAATATTCTCCTGATTGCGTCACTTCCAATTGAGTACCTTGAGCACCATTGTTCCATGTCGCGTCGTTGAGTCCACTTACTGTAAGTTGAACAGATCCTCCTGCACAGAAATAAGTATCACCAAGAACAGATACAACGGGAGTTGTCTCTTCAACTACATCCACGTTTACAGTGTTTGAAGAAGCAACACAACCTTCTTCGTCAAAAACATAAACACTATAGTTACCTGCTTGACCTACAGAAATTGCCTGAGTGTTGGAACCATTGCTCCAAGCATAGCTTGAACCGGCAGGCGCAGAAAGTTCCACGGTTTGTCCTTCACAAATTTGCGTATTTCCATTTACAGAAATAGCTACTGGATCAAGGGTACATGAAGATTCAATCACATTGTGCTGCGTATTGATCGCAGGGTTTTGAATGGAAGTAACCATTCCACTAGGCCAGCGAATCACCAATTGATCAATTTCAGTAGCAGTGCCAAGACCAAAGTGCGTGATTAGTGAAGAAGCAGGGTCAAAGCTGCGACCAGCGCGAACTTCTCTTATTTGAATTCCCCAATCTCCATAGATTTCAACGCGCGCACCGATACCTTCTTTGTTAGATACGATACCTTCCAAATCGATTTTAACCCAGTTGTTATTGTTGGTTTGATTCATGAACATAGTATTCCCGCGAATTACATCGAGGAAACCATCGTTGTTAAAGTCACCAATACCGCCTGAGCTGAAGCTCAAGTTGCTTCCTGTGAATGTACCGTCACCATTGTTCCAGTACATTTCATTATCCATTTCTGAGAATATATCTACAAAGCCATTGTTGTCAAAGTCCGCCGCATCACAATTCCAAGCGCCGAGATCGCCGGCAGTAATTCCAGTTGAAGCAATGATATCAGTGAACATTCCTGTTCCATCATTTTGCATAAAGCGATTGGCCCAAGCGTGGTTTACGGTAAATGAGTCAAAGTCACCATCGTTGTCAAAGTCTTCAAAAACAGTAGCCCAGCTCTGGTCGCCATCATCCATATTGATTTGCGGACCCACACTTGTGAATGTGCCATCGCCATTGTTTCGGTACATCAAGTTGATACGTTGCGGATCACCTACAGGAGCGCCACCACGGCACTTGGTGATGTATAAGTCTGAGTCATAGTCATTATCGTAATCCACCCAAATCGCTGCGTAATTTCCGCCTGCATCTAAGGTATTGATCAAGTTAAAGTCTAGCTCCAATACGCCGTTGACGTTGCGATACGGGTGACTCTGATCTACGTCGTGACAAACGAAAGCATCGAGCTTACCATCATTGTCGATATCGCTGAAGGTACTTCTTTGAGAGAAGATATACTCAGGAAATGCATCTTCTGAAAAGCCTGTGCCATCATTATTGGCATAAGCGAAGGATACGCGACTTCCGTTACCGAAACATAAGTCCGTGTAGCCATTACCGTCGATATCGGCAGCACAGATGCTCCAGTTTGGTAAGTTTTGCACAGGCATTTGGAAAAATGCCGGTGTAAAGGTTCCGTCAGAATTTTGATAATCGATGTAAATACCGTTGCTCATAACGCGAACGATGTCATCAAGACCATCGGCATTCATATCCACGGTGCAATCACCAACGCTGGTGCCACCAACGCTTTGAATACCCGTAGTAACGCCTGTAAATGTCACTTGCGCAAAAAGAGGAGAGACAGATGTAATCAGGCCAAAAAACAATGTAAAGATTTTTTTCATTGTGTTTGATTTGGTAATGGTTAAAAAAATTGGTTTCAAAGTGCTATAATACTAAAAATCAAAACACAAATAACAAATACCATCAAATAAAAACGCCCCCAATGGGGGCGTTTTAATGTATATTGTTGGAATCTTATTGCTTGATCAACTTGATGCTTGTAGTCGCATCACCAGATACTACATTCAAGAAGTAGACTCCAGCAGCTAATGCGCGAACATCTACAACCTCACTGCGGCTTCCGCTGGTGTTGCCAAGCTCTTTTGCTATTACGCGACGACCTTGACCATCAACGATAGAGTATGTTACACGCTCTCCGTTTAAACCATCAAGGTTCAATCTGAATTCTGCATTGGTTGGATTTGGATAAATGCTTACAACCGTTCCATTAGACATTTCAGATATTCCAAGGATTTGCACGCCTGTCAACTCTGTTGTACAACCATTCTCATCGGTTACTACAACTGAGTAATCTCCGTCGGCCAAATTCACCTGATCTTCTTCTGCGGAGCCATTACTCCAATTATACGAGTATTCGCCAGTGCCGCCATTTACAGAAATAAAGATAAATCCGTCATCTAGGCCACCATCTCCTCCAAAGTCATCAAGTGTCACTGTGATTGCTTCTGGTTCTGCCACTACAATAGCGCCAAGCACTTGAATCAAACATCCATTATCATCAGTTACAAAAGCATCATAAGTGCCTGGCTCTAACTCTTCAAATAGATTTGAATCGCTATATATGTCGCCATCAAGGCTATAATTGTAAGCTCCTGTTCCACCTTCTGCGATAACTTCAATTACTCCGTCAGCGTCACCGTTACATGAAACATCAAGAACGTTAAAAGAAACCGAAAGTTCTGTTGGATCTTCAATTACCACATCAGCAGTAGCTACGCAGCCTTCAGCATCCGTTACACAAACCGAATAAACGCCGGCAGATAAACCTTCAGCCATGTTTACTTCACTTGACTCTCCTGTGCATCCGATGTCATAAGTCAATGCACCTGTACCACCAGATGCTGCTACTACGAACATTCCGTCTGCGTCACCAGGACAGCTTGGGCTTATTGCTTCTACTTCGATATTGATTACTGGACCACCAACCTTGGTATATTCAATGGAAGCGGTGCATCCATTTGCATCCACTGCATACATTGTGTAGGTGCCAGGAGTGATTTCACTCAATACGAGGTTAGATAAATTACCTTCCAACTCATATATACCGTCGTCTTCAAGACTCCAGTCTACATCGCCCGTTCCACCTGACCATGTGAATACTTGCGTTCCATCGGCTGAGTTGAAGCAGGTCGCAGGTGCACTAGCTCCTAGGAATAAAATAAGTTGTGGTGGGCTAACAATAGTGAAATCGTCAGAAACCGATTCACATCCATTTTCATCCAAAGAAGAGAAATAGTAATTTCCGCCTGCGAGACCGCAGTACTCAGCAGAGGGCATTCCAGATTCAATCACAGAGTCATCACTAGCGTGAATTGAAAAAGACACTGAACCAATACCGCCGGAGAAGTCAATAAGAGCGCATCCGTCATCGGCACCGCCGCATGTTACATCAAGAATGCTGGCTTCACCGAAAGTTACTGGCGACGTAATAAGATCAACAAACTCTGTGACCTCACAGGTTCCGTAGATACCACCTGGGTTGAAGAGTTCATTATAGAATTTACGGTCACGGGCAACAATTGAATACACACCTTCTCCAAGTCCATTTTCAGAATAAGTTCCTGAGCTTGCTGCGGGATCTGCTCCATCAAATTCAATCTCTAAAACGTCTTGAAAACCGCCAACAACTACACTAATAGAACCATCTTCGTCACCTAAGCAAGTAGGATTAACAGAAGAGATTTCTTCAAATGCGAGGGCACATTCATATAAGCAAGTACCGTCATTGAAGCCGGCCGTTTCATCGTAATTCAAAGCAGTGGGATCAGAACAACCGGGTGTTCCGCAACCCTCAGTGCCAAATGATAAACCTGTATAAAGTGTTGCTCCGTTGGTTTGGCCTTGAAGTCTTGCCTGAACGTTGAAAGAACCACAAACGCTACCCGAAGTAGTGATCTGCGCAATAAGAACGCGTAGATCGCCACCTGCAAGCACGTTTGGGTTTGCTACTCCTTGCAAATTCAAAGGAGCAGCACTCCAAGCACCGCCAATTGTGGTATTCAATAACAAGTTGCCATCTCCATAAGGTGCAGTATCAAAACGGCCAGCCCAAGGCGCGCTTGGGTCTTGGGCGATCAATACGTCGGAACCTGGATCGGTATTACAAGACCTTCCAATAGTAACATAGGAATCATATTGTAAAGAAGGAATTACGCCATAAAGGTTGCAGTTGTTTGCACTTCCTGCCGCATTTGAAGGCTCTGGGGAATTCCAAATACCATCTGGAACATTCAAAGCCAATGGAGCTATATCCGATCCTGATACACTTAGTACCATGTCACCTGGATTGGTGCATTCAGCGTAAATTCTGTAAGTAGTGTGTCCGGCGGGATAGCCTGTTACTGTTCCATTGTCAGTGTAGAACTCTTCAACGGTGATCCCTGTAACTTGAGCCGAAACATGAGCAGTAGTGATTGCTGCAAAAAGAAAAAGTAGACTTTTCTTCATGTGTTGCTTGATTTTGGGTATTAAGGTGATTAAGATTATCACGCCAAATATAAGTGATTGTGCAAAAGGTGCAAATCAATGTTTAAAAAACATTTTTCACTAAAAAAAAATCGCCCCTCCAAAAATGAAGGGGCGATTTCAAACCTGTTGGTTATTAATAGCTTATTGAACTACGATCTGACGAACTACAGATGAATTGCCATTGCTGATTTGAACAGCATAAACACCTGATGTCAAATTATTTACATCCAACTCAACATTTGATACACCTGTTACAGTTCCCAAATTGATATTTCTAACAATTTGACCCACGTTGTTAACAAGATTGATTACTACTGTCTGAGCGTTGAGGTTGTTGAAACGAACATTTACAACATCATTTGCAGGGACAGGGAAAATGCTAAGGTTAGACACAGCTTCGTTTTCTTCAACGTTGATTAAGCAAGAAGAACACTCATCGAAAGTATAGCAAAGAGTAATTGCTTCATCGCTTGTGCGAACGAAATTTCTGTTGTCTGAGAATGTACCGTTATTAACCCCGCAACCGCCAATTTCAGAGAAGTCGGCAGTTTCCTCCAACCAATCTACTTCAGTGTCGTTGTTATCAAGTCCGATTACGAACTTATAGAAACCTTGTTGTGGACAGAAATCATTGATTGTTTTTTCCCAAACACCATCTGGACCTTCTGTCATTTCAAGAGCTCCACCTTGCCAGCCTGTGAAATCACCCATTACCCACATCACATGACCCTGAGGGATTATGTTATCACCAGGATTAACGCGGAAAGTAACGTTGGCTGGTGAATAGAATGCACCGCAAGGATCAGCAGAACCGAAACAAACGTTTGGAAGTGTTTGATTTGTCGCAGCCTCTACAGCCAACGATCTGTCACCAGGGAAACCTTCCCAGCCACCGCTGCCAATTCTGAACTTGTACGCGTAGTTACCTGGCTGTAATGGTAAAGTCAAAGTATAAATACCGTCGCCATCATCATCAGACATTGGTTGACCAGCACCCCAGTCTGTAACGGTACCCATAAGGTTTACACCTTCGCTAACGTCAGCGCATGAGTTGTTCATGTCAACATTAAAAGTAATGAGGCTTGGCTGTACACAGAAATCACATGCATTGTAGCAATAGATCTGTTGGATAGTGTTCATGTCAGTTGTGCTAAGTGCGCGGTTTCCATTACCTGGTCCACAAGCACCTGTGATATTTTCATTTGGGAAATTGAAGTCAGGACCGTTGATGAACTTATATTCCATACCTGTGATATCGCCAACGTTGAGAACTACCGTCCAAATGCCGTTACCGTCATTGTCTTGAAGCGCCACGAAGCTTGTCCATCCGCTGCCTGGGAAATCACCAGCCACGTGAACACCATCAGGATGGATATCACCAGTTTCTGTTGCAGCATCATATGGCTCGCCGGTGATGCCGTCTCCATCAAGGTCGACTAATGACATGTCCACTTGAAGCAATACCGCTTTGTCGCCACATGCCACACAACTTCCGAAGCACACATCATAAGAAGATTCTTCGCTTACCCAGAAATATCTGTTGGTGGTACCATTTTCGCGGCAAAGCTCTGGAACTTGCTCCTCGCCTGGCCAATCATTACCATTGATAAACTTAAATTGGTACTGTGCTGGAAGAAGGCTCAATTCAACACCATAAATTCCATTACCAAGATCTTGCAAAGCAATTGAATTAGGAGTCCACTGAGAATAATCTGGATTGATTACACTACCATCATAATTAGGATCATTAAAGTTTCCCGCGAGGTGAACACCGTTTGGAGAAACTGTTTGACCACTCATGTCAACTGTAAAAGCAACAAGCACTTGGGCATTCGCAGCGATGGCCATAGCACTTGCAAAAAGAAATGCGTAGATTTTTTTCATTTGGTTTGTTGTTTGGGTTATACTTGGTGTACTTTTAACACTTTCCAAAAATAGCATTTTTACGAATACACAAGCATTCGATATGAATTTTTCATTAAAAGATATCAAAAGAACGGCATTAACACTGTCTATCAATACATTAATCTTCATTTTCACCCTCCCATTTGACAGTTATTCACAACAAGACATTATCGAGAGAATAGACCCGCCGAACTGGTGGATTGACATGGAGACAGACACTGTAGAACTTCTTGTAATGGGCGCCAATATTGGGGATTATGACATTTTATTGAATGAAAAATTTACTAAAATCATCCATCAAGAGGCCGCAAAAAACAAATGCTATAAGTACATCACTATTGTAATCGAAAAAGGTCAATCTGAGGGAGAAATTACTTTTTTACTAGTGAAAAAAGGCTCGAAGAAAAGTACCTCTTATAAATATGCATTGAATAGAAGATCTGGATTCAAACCTGCGGGACTAAATCAAGCTGACAACATGTATTTGGTTTTCCCCGATCGCTTCTCAAATGGCGATCCCTCCAACGACAACATGCCCGGAATGTTGGAGAAAGCAGATAGAAAAGCCCTAAAAGGACGCCACGGTGGAGACCTGAAAGGCATAGAGAATCATCTCGACTTTATTGAAAACATGGGATTCACTGCTATATGGTATAATCCAATTCTCGAAAACAATCAGCCATATGAAAGCTACCACGGATATGCAGCTACTGATTCTTACAAGGTAGATCCTCGTCTGGGTACAAATGATCAGTTTAAGAAACTAACCAAAAAGCTTCATGATAAAGGTATGAAAACGGTTTGGGATGTTGTCTACAATCATTGGGGCAACGAACATTATGCATTCAAAAACCTTCCAGACAGCAATTGGGTGCATTGGTTTCCTGAATTCACCCGCACCAATTACCGTACGGAGCTGCTCATGGACCCCTACGCGACTGAGTACGACAAAATGATCTTGAAGGATGGGTGGTTTGATAAACACATGCCAGACCTCAATCAACAAGATCCACATCTAGCCAGATACCTTATTCAAAACTCCATATGGTGGATCGAATATGCGGAAATTGACGCTTTCAGAATCGATACATATCCCTACCCAGATCAAAAATTCATGAGTGATCTGAATAAAGCTTTAAAAAAGGAGTACCCGACTTTGCACATCTTCGGTGAAACGTGGGTTCAGGGTTCACCCGTGCAGGCATGGTTTACCAAGCATAATAATCTCAATAAAGAATTCGATTCACACCTAGATGGTGTAACTGATTTTCAGGTTTACTTCGCAATCACGAAAGGACTGAATGAAAAGTTTGGATGGGAAGAAGGTTTAAGAAGAATCCAAATGACACTCACCCATGACTACCTCTACCACAATGCTGGCGACGGCGTAACATTTCTAGACAATCATGACTTGGGGAGATTCTACAGCATGATAGGAGAAGATTTTTCAAAATGGAAAATGGGAATGTCTTTACTCGGCACTTTAAGAGGTATTCCGTGCGTTTACTATGGTAATGAAATTTTAATGACTGGTTTTACAAATCCAGACGCGCTTGTTAGAAAAGACTTTCCCGGAGGCTGGCCTGGAGATTCCTTGAATTTATTCGATCGGAATAATATGTCTGCTAACCAAAAAGAGGCGTTTGACTTTTCTTCCAAATTATTTAATTGGCGAAAAAATAATCCTTGGCTTGCGCAGTCTGCATTCCATCAATATGTGCCTGAGGAAGACATTTATGTTTATTTCCGTATCGGAAAAAACGGCGAAAAACTCATGTGCATTCATAGCACATCCGCTAAAGAGACAAAAGTCAAACTACGTCGTTTTGCTGAGCACATTGAAAAGTCCCAAGAAGGTGAGAACATTATTACAGGTGAAAAAGTCAATATCGGCGAGGACATAACCATTGCCCCAATGTCTTCCCTTATGCTGGTGTTGAAGTGACAGACTTCAACGCGCCAAATTTTTCTCGCCAAATTTCTGGAATGGCTGTGGTCACATTCTGCTGGTGATCATAACTCACCATTATAGAAGCTCCAACGCACGCGACAAATTGATTTTCACCTCGCACTACATCTACCCTGTAGTCGAGGGTAAAACTCTTATTACCGATGTGTTTGCAACCTAGGTGTATGAAAACCTTATCGTTCAGCAAGATTGGCACTTTATATTCAATTTCGTTTTTGGCTACGAGCAGTCCAAACTTGTTCCAATCCCATTTCTCAGAAATAAGTTGTCCGAAATAATAAATTCTCGTTTGCTCAAAATAGGTGAGATATATGGCGTTGTTGACGTGCCCTAATGCATCAATATCAGAGAACCTGATCTCTGGTTGATATGGTTTAATATTCATCGCTTCGTTCTTTTATCATTTTTTTCACTCGCTCTTTTTCTTGTTGATCATTCGCATTGATCAACCATTCCTGTCTTTCGGTAGCAATGGATTTCACCCTCATTTGTGAAAGCAGTTTGCGAGGACAACTAAAATCATTTCCTAAGGCATTCCACAAAACCATTCTGCTGCGCGGTTCCCAAATCGCAAATAAGGGCTCATTCCATCCTTTTTCGCTATTGGCAAAACATGTTGCGAAGCATGTGTGATCGCGGTTTGCAATCAACGTCTGAATCGCTGGCTCATTTATAAATGGCATATCACAAGCCACCACTAAAAACGCTCGATCCCGAAATTTCCGAAAAGCGCTGAGAATACCCACAATTGGACCGTTTGCCTGCATAAAATCGATGATTGTCTCCGCGTCGGTATTATTACCAAAGGTTGGGCTGGTCGTGGAAACGAAAACCTCCATTCCACATTTTTTACCTAATTCAATCAAATAATTCAATTGAGATTTACCATGATAGTTGATCAGTTCTTTCGCTTCCCCCATTCGCGAACTCTTGCCGCCCGCCAATACCAGCATGCTCAATGCCGGAATATCAGAACTCAATTGTAACAACGGCTCTAACTTCGGTATTTCGTTGATCACCGATAAATCAGTAATGAAAGGCAATTCAAGAGAAAATAAACGCGGTAGTTCTTTATTTTTTTTATCAAAAATGGCAATAACATTTGTCAGCTCACTCGCTCTTCGCTTTACCGAGCCTATTTTTTTTTCATTTAAAAAAAGTAATTGTCTGCTTCCTTTAAAATGATGTCCGTTTATGATCACTAAATCAAATCCTGCAACCAACGCATTTATCTGAACTTGTGAAGAAAGGACATCCGTTTCTGTGTTCAATGTATTTTGTCCAATAACAAACCGATCATTGGATAGAGGCTGCTGCTCATCGTGACTGCCATCGATATAGCACATGTGAATATGAGGGAAGGTATTTTTTAACTCAAAATAAAATGCCTCCATGGCATCACAGCTATCGCCCAATAAGGCAATTTCATTTGGGTGGAAATAATATTTCGAAGGTTTATTTTCTTTCATAATCGTTTTTTCCACCTGACTTTGACAACAAACGGATTGAACTTATTTCAATATCATGTGATAATGCCTTGCACATATCATAAACGGTCAAAGCCGCGACGGACGCTCCCGTGAGCGCCTCCATCTCAACTCCGGTTTTACCCGATGTCTTCACAGAACAGATTATTTGTAAATGTGTGTCCACTACTTCGATTTGGACATCCACACTATTGAGCAAAAGCTGGTGGCAAAGAGGAATCAACTCAGGCGTTTTCTTTGCCGCCATGATACCAGCAATTACAGCCGTTTGTATCACAGAGCCCTTGGCCGTAGAGAAATCAGAGGCCTTTAATTGATTGTGAACATGAGGCGGCAACACCACTAAAGCCTGGGCCTTAGCCAAACGTATGGTGGCATTTTTATCGCCAACGTCAACCATTTTGACCTTCCCTTGTTCATCCAAATGTGACCATTCATTCATGCAACGAAAGTAAGATGTTTCTGGTCATGTAGTAGGGAATTGGCTGTATTGATTATATTAGTATCGCATTCTTTAAAATGAACCTCTTTCACTCTATAAAGAACTTACTTTTACTCAGTTTGCTTGTGATGATTTCTCATGCTTCGGTAAAAGCAACCCACCTTGTTGGTGGGGAGATTTTTTATGAGTATTTAGGGAATGACAATTATTATGTGACCGTCATTGTATATCGCGACTGTGGGCCTGCCAATCAAAACAACACTCAATTCGACCAGCAAATTTTACTGACGGCATTTGAAAAACAAACAAACTTTTCTGTCTACACTGACGAAATCCCTTTATTGCAATCCAATATTGAGCAAGTTCCCGTTGAGCTCGAGAATCCGTGTTTTATTCTTCCCCCCGATCTATGCATAGAAAGGGCAACCTATAATACTACTATTACGGTTCCTCCAAGTGAATTTGGATATTATTTAGTCCACCAACGTTGTTGTCGCAATCCTTCTATTTCAAATCTAGTAAATCCAAACGGAACAGGAATAACGCTATATACCGAAATACCTGGAACGAATATCTTACCTGAAGGCAATAACAGCTCGGCGAGTTTCGATAATTTCCCTCCAGCAGCGCTTTGTGCAAATGCAGAATTCTTTTTTGACCATGGCGCTACTGATATCGATGGTGATTCGCTTGTATATGAGTTTTGTACTCCATATCACGGAGGCTCTGCAAATTCACCTGCACCCAATCCACTGGCTCCAGGTCCGTATACAGACGTCGTATGGTCGAATGGCTATGATGAAAATTATCAAATCGCTTCTTCTCCAGAATTTAGCATCAATCCTGAAACGGGATATATCACAGGAACGGCAACTCAGATGGGACAGTATGTAATTGGAGTCTGTGTGAGTGAATATCGCGATGGAATCCTTATTAATCGCTCGCATCGGGACTTTCAGTTCAACGTTACCTTGTGCGACCCGAATATCATCGCATCTATCCCAGAACAGGATTCATTTTGTGACGGCCTTACGGTTTCATTTGAAAATATATCCACCAACGCCTCATTCTTTGCGTGGGATTTCGGTGTAGAAGGAATAAGCACTGATGTGAGTGAAGAAGCCAACCCATCCTATACCTATCCAGCACCCGGATTGTATAATGTTCAATTGATTGCGAATCCAGGTTGGACTTGTGCAGACACTGCAAACGCGGTATTCGATGCACGTCCACCTCTTGAAGTTAGCATCAGCGTTGGCCAAGGAGAATGCGACTACCCTAATGTCAAATATGACTTTTTGGCGACCACAAATGGAAATGATAACGCTATCTTCAACTGGGATTTTGGCCCGGGATCCGTTCCAAGTTCTTCTACTAATCAAAACCCTCAAGACATTGTTCTTCTTCAAGAACAAACCACTTACCAGGTAAGTCTTTCAGTGGAAGATAATGGTTGTTTTGCCAACGACGTCCTGAATCTCGACAATCCACCCGAACCAGTTGCAGCCATCAACCCGCAAGAGAGTTTTTGTGCAGGACTTACTTACACATTCACTCAAAACAGTACGAATGCACAAAATTATTTATGGGACTTTGGCACCGTCTTCGGCGGAGATATATCTGCAGTGCCTAACCCTGAATTTACTTTTCCAGATACCGGAGCATATGTTATCTCATTAATTGTATCAGCTCCTTTTACGTGTCCTGATACGGCCTCTATAAACTTTGAGATCTTTGACTTGCTTGATCCATTTTTTGAAGCTCCAGAGCCACAGTGTTTTTCAACGAATGCTTTTGATTTTTTCGGTGAAGGCAATTCAATAAGCGACGCCATTTTTTCCTGGAATTTCGGCGCCACAGCGACAGCGACCACCTCTTCGGCGCAGAGCCCGCAAAATATAAGCTTCAATGCTCCTGGGATTTATCCTGTAGAACTTTCGATATCTGAAAACGGCTGCACCAAAACATACACAGAAGATGTTTGGGTCGTAACGGATCCAGAATTCACCCCGATTATAAATAGCACTCCCGGCTGCGCTCCAATGCTTCTGAATTTTTCCACTGACTTCACATCAGACACCCCCATTTTCTACGAATGGACTTTTGGGGATTCTCAGGAATCAACGGCAGGAGCGGGTGCTCACATCTATCAGAACCCTGGTGTATACGATATCACGGTGCTTGGATATACCACCTCAGGTTGCGTGAGAGAAATCTTTTACAACCTCGAGGACGCAGTCACTGTAAACCCCTCTCCAACTGCTGCTTTTGAAATTCTTGGAGATAATCTCGATATACTAAATCCTACGGTGCAGGTTATAAACTTGAGTGAAGATGCAGTGAACTGCAGTTATATCACGAGCGACGGCGGTGAAAGCAACGATTGTGATTTTCAGTATTCATTTATTCAAGGAGGCTATCAAACGATTACGCAAACTGTTATAAATGAATACGGCTGTTCAGACACACAAGTGGGCAGGGTATTTATTGATGGCTATATGTTTTACGCTCCAAACTCATTCTCACCCAATGGTGACGGCGTGAATGATGTTTGGATACCCGTGATGACCGGCATTACAGCCTATAGCTGTAAAATTTATGATCGCTGGGGAACATTGATATTCTCTAATACTGATCCAGAAAAGGCCTGGGTTGGTGATGTGCGTGATGGTGAGAATTTTGCCACTAATGGCATCTATCAATATGACATTCAATTTAACGACTCCGCCGGCTTAAGCCGGCGGAAACAAGGTCATATATGTCTTTTTAGATAAGGCTTACTTTGCTACAATCAGCGTCTGCGCCTCCGACTTACCATCTTGAGAAATTACAATTTTATAAGTTCCTGCCGCTAATTGCTGATTAACAGTTAATCGATTAGAAGCTGTCCAACTTCCGTTAGACATTACATGTTGTGCAAGGCGCTTACCGCTCATATCAAAAATTTCGAGAACAGCATTTGGAGATAATGTGAAGCCTTTAGAGAATTGAATATGTACAAGATTATCTCTAACAGGGTTAGGGAATACAGACCAAGATTGAGATGCTACTAATTCTTGTGTATTCAAGACACCTTCGCTGGCAGTCGTAATGCATGAACCATCATTGAAGTTTGCGTTTGGATTGAAATTGCTAGCACTAGCGTCAGTGCAACCAAAAGTTTTTGCATCGGTAGTTACGAAAGTGAGACCAAGAGCATTCCAAGTTTGCTTTCCAGTGCTCCAACCTTGAAGATTTAGAGTACCGGTAGCAACGCCTTGTGTGGTGAATTGACCTAACAAAACCAGATTGGCGCTGCCCACAGGCGCGCATTTTTCATTTTCTGGCAATAAGAACCAAGCTCCATTATTGGTGAGGATTTCTCCGCCTTCATCGAATGAGTTGAAATCCACTCCGATGTCCCAAAGGCTGTTACCCTCTGAGTCAGAATATCCGAGGGTAATAAAAGAATCGAATTCAATTTCTGGGGCGATATCAATGATATTTTGGTGAATACCATTGCTGCTATATTGGCCTAGAGGATGCTGATAAAATGGGGCAGTACTTTCGATAACTAGTGGGTGTTGGGTATCACCCCATACCGCATGTACCGAATAATCTTCCGAAGGCAATTGCGCATAAACACGATAAGTATTCCCTGGTACAATGCCATTATTCTCCACTTTTTGAACTACAAGTTGTACGTCTGAAGCGAGAACTTGTGCCATTGAAACAACTGAAAAAGCAAGAGTAAAAATTGATTTCATTGAGAATTTGGTTTGGTGTAGGTTAACATTCTTACTACAATAATACTAATTTTTTCGATTCACACCGCTAATTATCAATGAGGGACATAAATTTCTTGATCTTCTCCTGGTTGATGGGTTTACTAATAAATTCGACCACTTGCGGGTATGCATCGGCCTGCTGACGATCCTTAGGATCTAAGGAACTAGTAAGCATGCACACCTTTACATTTTGGATGTGGCTGCCATCAAACTTCATAAACTCTTCGAGAAAAGTGAAGCCATCCATGACAGGCATCATGACATCGAGCAGAATGATCTCGGGAAACTCTTGGTTGCCGTTGATGCACGCCCTCAAAAAATCCAAAGCTCCATTGCCTGAATTATAAACGTAGACTTTGTCAAAAATCCCAGACTTCTCGATCATCGACTTGCTCAAAAAGTTTGAGATAGCGTCGTCATCTATTAATAATATAGTTCTCATTGCGCCTTGGATATTAGATTGGGTAGTGTAATAGTGAATGTGGTGCCCTCTTGTACTTTCGATTCAACATGGATGGAGCCTCCAAGTCGCTGTACCATTTCTTTGCATATATACAGACCTAGGCCAGAACCTACGGATTGGTTGCTAAGTCGATAAAACATATTGAAGATGCTATCAAACTTTTCGTTTGGAATTCCTTCGCCATTGTCTCTTACTCGTATTGTTGCCGTTTCTTCTTCTACAAAAAATTCAAAGCAAACCTTTTTCTCCATGGACTCCGGTCTCTGATACTTCACGGCATTCGTAAGCAAATTATTAATAATGGTGAAGACCCTTGTTCTATCTGAATAAAAATCTACTGGTGCCTTGCCTTCTACCATAAACAATATCCCTTTTGCTTGCTCCATGTATTTGATATTCTCGATAAACCCTTCAGCCATTTCTTGCAAATTCAAAAGCTCTGGAGCCACCTCAAGGCGTGCGTTTCGACTGTAATCAATAATACTTTTAATGATCGCATCAGAGCGCTGAATGCTCGTCTTCATCATACCATAAAGGGCATGCAGGTCTTCATTTTCAGGATAAAAATCCTCGCACATTTCTATCAAACCTAAGACGGATAAAAGCGGAGCTCTCAAATCGTGGGATGTGCTGTAAACAAATCGGTCAATTTCCTCATTGGTTTTTTCCAATTGAACATTCTTAGCGCGCAACTCTTCTTCGGCTGCCTTGCGCTCAGTAATATCCCTAGAATTCACGACAACGCCTTTAATCGCAGGATTGGCTAATTGATTGTTGCCCTGCGCCTCCATTTGAATATACCTTCCTGATTTGCTCTTGAATCTAAACTCTATGAGCACAGAATATCCTTCTATTCTAACACTCTCTTTGAAAATATCTGCAACGTGCTCCAGATCATCAGGATGTACAAACTCCCAAACACTTCTACCGACCAATTCTTCTTCATCATATCCCAAAACATTTTTTATTGAAGCGGATTGATAAAGAATTTTTCCCTGAATATCTAGCAACGTAATAACGTCACTGATGTTTGCTACTAGCGATTTGAAACGCTGTTCGCTCCAACTTAAGGTCTCTAATACCCTTTTGCTATCGGTAATATCCAAACACGCACCGTGCATTTTGGTAGGATTTCCATCACTACCAAGCAGTACAGCTCCCCACGAACGAAGATGCCTCACAGCCCCATCTGGTCGCACTATTCTTTCTTCAAACTGAACGGATGACTTGGAGGTTAATGCCTTGAGTATATGTTTTTCCACACGCTCCCTATCTTCGGCATGAACCAGTTGAAGATAGCTCTCAAACGTCGCATTGAATGTGAGCGGATCAACACCATAAATGGAGTAAAGCTCATCAGACCATGTCACGTGATTTGTTTTGATATCCCATT
This sequence comes from Flavobacteriales bacterium, assembly GCA_046309775.1. Lineage (GTDB taxonomy): Bacteria > Bacteroidota > Bacteroidia > Flavobacteriales_D > Sanyastnellaceae > JAIXWP01. The sequence goes on along the minus strand of JBKCOM010000011.1, from coordinate 40,916 downwards.
GCCAACTTCCCAGTGAGGCCAAGTTTTGAGCATGATGCATGATCAAACTTGTCTCCCTTAATGATTCAATGGCTTGTCTTCGCTCGTTGCGAATTATCACTTCTTTCAATTCCCTATCAACAACAGACCCTAGACGCGTAAGCTTATCTTTCATTAGATAATCACTTGCACCTTTTCGCATAATATTTACAGCGTGCTCCTCACCTACCGTTCCTGAAATGAGAATGAAAGGAATGTCCAAATCAGATTTTTTTAATTCCTCTAACGCTTCTTCACCTCCAAACCCAGGTATCAAATAATCCGATATGACGATGTCCCATTTTTTTTGCCTTAATGCCTCCTGCATCAATTCGGCGGAATCAACGCGTGCAGCGTCAACCTTAAAGCCAGAACGCTCTAGTTCACGAGTGATGAGAGCAAAATCACTATCATTATCTTCAATAACTAATACTGCTATTTTTGAATTCATACATCGTCAGTTATTATTCGCGGAGGCTCATTGATTACCATCCAATACATTCCAATCTGCGCCACCAGATCGGAGAACTTCTCAAAGTCAACTAGCTTTATGATATAACTATTCGCTCCAAGTTCATAAGCCTGTTCTAGATCTCTATTCTCAGAGCTTGTAGTCAACATAACCACTAATACTTTTTTCAAATGAGCATTCGATTTGATAAATCGAAGCACTTCTAACCCGCTCATTACGGGAAGATTTACATCCAGCAAAACCAGCAGAGGTGTGTCACCTTTTCGTTTCTCCGATGAGACATAATCGCTCAAATAGTCAATAGCCGATTGACCATTATCGAAGACGCGAAGGGGATTCGAAATGCGAGCTTTCTTAAAAGCTCTTTTCGTGAGCTCTACATCGCTTGGATTGTCCTCTATTAAAATAATTTCTCTGGTATACATTTTCAGTTGTTTGGCATAATAATGTTAACTAAAGTACCATTTCCAATCTCGCTTTCAATATTGATAATGCCCTTGTGAGCATTCACCACTCGTTTAACGGTAGCTAGCCCAATACCCGTTCCATTAAATTCCGATTTTCTGTGAAAACGTTGAAACGGGGTATACAAAGTCTTCGCATTGTCTACATTAAAACCTGCACCGTTATCTTCAAAATATAAATCACTTTCATTGGCACTAATATTTGCATAAAATTTCACCTTAGGCTTCGAAACCTTAGAAGAAAATTTAATTGCATTTGATATCACATTTTCCACAGCCACTTTTACCAAAGCCTTGTCTCCTCTAATGATCACGCCGTCTTGTATATCGAATTCGTAGTTGGAACAATCCATAGATAATTGATATCGCTGTATTATCGCTTTCACTAAATCACTCAAGGAAAATAGCTCAGATTTAAAACTATGCCTTGTTACTCTAGACAAGGTAAGTAAGCCTTCAATAAGCTCGTTCATATGTTCCGCCTCACTGATCACACGATTGATATATTCATGAGCCTGATTGTCCAACTTTTCTCCATAATCTTCTTTGAGCGCGGTCGTCCATCCGTTGATACCTCTAAGCGGAGCTCTCAAGTCGTGAGAAACACTATATGCAAATGCTTCTAATTCTTCATTTGTATTTTGAAGTTGCTCTTTATTCAATCGCAAATCTTCCTCCCACTTTTTTCGTTCCGTTATATCAAGGGCTGTCCCGACAAGAGTGATGGTGCGGCCACTACTGTCTCTCACTGCCATTCCTTTAGCCAAAATCCAACCTGTCGAACCATCAGGTCGTGTGAGCGGTAGATCTAACTCATAAGACACCCCTTCATTGATCGCTGCTCTTACTTTTTCCGAGAGCAAATCAAAATATGTCCCTTGAAAAAATTTGCGATGTTCTTCAAAGTCAGGAGGAATTTCTCCAATAGGAACTCCCATGATCACATGCAACTCAGGCGACCATTTAATCGAATTATTGATGATATCGAATTCCCAAGAACCAAGCTTAGCAAGCTTTTGAGCTTCACGTAGTAAAAACTCACTGCGCATCAACTCAGCAGTTCTCATCTTTACTTTCTCATCTAGCTCTGCATTCAAGGAGAGAATTTCCTCTTCTTTCTTTTTTAAATCAGTAATATCTCGCAGACTAAATACCATCGCCCCAATTTCTGGAATATGCGATTGATTAATACCTGATGCCTGAATCCATCTATAATTTCCATCCTTATGTAAAGCACGATAATCAATTGTCAGCACGTCGCCATCATTCTTCATCTCATCCCAGCGCAACGGCATGTCCTCCGGATGAACAAACAAATGAACTGGAATCTTGAGAAACTCTTCTACACTGTAGCCCAACATCTTTTCAATATTCGGACTCACATATAATACTTCTTCTGGTTTCGTTACAATATAAACATCATTACCGTTTTGTATGAGTGCACGGAATCTTGTCTGCTCTTTAGCCAGCTTTGCCTCAGCCTCCATTTGAGCTGTTACATCTATAAGTACAGACGTCCACTGAGTTCCTGTCCCCTCTACTCTTACTGGTTCTCCTCGTCCTTGCAACCAAACGGATGTATTCTCATCATGATTTACCTTCCATTTGTAGTACCAAGAGCTGCAATTCTTCTCAGACTCACTCATTGACTCAATAAAACCGGGAATAAATTCAGGATCAATTTTACTCCACAGCGTGCTCAAATCGCGAGCGGCATCCGCAGCAGTAACTTTGTATAAATTATAGATTCCTTCACTTACAAAATTCAATTGCTCGCGTCCGTCGGAGTATCTTGTATACCGCATTACCGCGCCTGGAATGGTTCGATAAACACTATCAAGTAAATCATCTTTACTTTGAAGCTCTCTTTGTTTATTGAGAAACTCTTCGGTAACGTCAATATGTATCCCCAACATTCTTGTGGGTTGACCGTTGACAAAATTCACCACTCGACCTCTACAATGGATATACATTAAATGTCCGTCGGCATGTGTGTAACGAACAATCTGATCGTACATCGCAGAACGACCAGCATAATGCGCTTCCCAAAGACCTTGAGAAATCTTATAATCCTCCTCGTTAATAATTTCCATTATCAACTCATAACTGTCTTTTGGAAGAGCATCTTTATTGTATCCAAATGTCTCCCAAAACCTATAATTCATCCAGATATGAGTGGGCTCATCGACATTGAGATACCACATGCCATCAGAGACAGAGTTTTGAATAAAATCAAAAACTCCGTCGTCATTTCTCACAAGGTCATATAATTCCTGTTCGAGATAATGCATGGCTAGTCACTAAGTAGGTCAAGATATCTTTACAAGATTAATCAATTTTGTTTTAAAAACAAAAAAACCCGCCCTAATTCTAGTGGCGGGTCTTGATGAATTTTATTATAACACTACTTTAGGAGAACCTCGCAAGCCTTCTCCAACTGTAAATCTTTACCTTGAATCACACTCTCAAATGTATTTCGTACCAAAAAATCGGGCATTAATTCCTGATTTTCTAATATCTGTCCCGCTAAATCTACTGTGGCCACTTGTGGAATTCCGAACATCACTCCGTTCTGTAAAAACTCCCACCAAACTGCCGTTCCTGTGCCTGCCACAGGCATGCCTACTAATGGACCAATACCCAAAGTTTTGTAGGTATAAGGAAACAAATGTGCATCAGAATAATTTCCTTCATTCATTACCACCGCACTCTTCTTTGTCCATTTGAATTGTGGTTCATTGCCTAACTTTTGCCCTCTAGGGAAAAAACTCATGTAGGGTTTTCCTGACAAAAAGGTAGCTAAATCATCGTGTAACCAGCCACCTCCATTAAAACGTGTATCTACTACTAAGCCTTTTTTAAACGCATACTTTCCTAAAGCTTGATCATAAACTACTCTGTAACTTCTATCATCCATTCCTCTTACATGAACATAACCCAATTCACCTTTAGAAACACTATCAACGATAAAACGACATCTTTCTACCCAGCGTTCGTAAAGCAAAGCGCCATCATATCCAATATTAACGGGCTTTACGGCTTCTTCCCAACGCGTTCCATTCGTTGGATCAAATAAAGAAAGCAATGTGGGTTGACCTTCTTTTTTATTCAATAGATTAAAATAATTGCTATTGGCCGTGATCACCTGTCCATCAATTTTTTCTATCACGACTCCTGACTTGACTTTAGAATCACTCTTGAATACAGGATTCTTCGGTAATAATTCCGCAATCTTCATTCCTTCTCCTCTATAATTCTGATCATAAATGACAGTCAGCGATGCTGTACGATCACCACTAGGACGATTAAAATTGTAAGCTCCTGTATGACTCGCATTCAATTCGCCTAGCAACTCACTCATCAACTCAGCAAAATCATATTCGTTTGCTATATCATTCACTTTTCGTGCATATTCTTTTTTATAAAAATCCCATTTAACCCCTTGAAGATTTTCAACAAAAAACTTCTTCTCTACTTGTCTCCAAATATGATGAAATAGATACTCCCTCTCTTCTGAAGAAGCGACCGTCATTTCACCCCCAATTGCAAGAGGCTTCATTTCACCGCTATCCATATTCACCTTCATAATAGAACCACCAGCATAAATCAACAATTGCTTACCTACAGTATCCGCCACTAAAGCACCAGGTCCACCAAGCTTCGTTACTACCTTTGTTTCTCTCGTCCGCAGGTTGGTCTGCCATAAATTATAATCTTTATCTACCTGACCGATATAAAATAGTTTACTTCCATCATCTGTAACATAAGCGCTACTTAGATTTGATGAATGTATGGTGAGTCGAATTTTTCGATCCTTAAACCCATCCATATCCAATTTTAGTGGCTCAATTACCTTTTCTTCCTTCTTTTCTTCTTCTTTTTTGCCTTTCTTTTTCTTTGAATCCTCTTCTTTTGCTGGCTCCTTATCTTTCTCTACTTTTTCCTTTGCTTCCTTGTAAAGCGCATATTCTTCTTCACTCATTTTAAACTCCTCAAAGGCTTCCGCAGTGAAGAATGACGCGTAAACATCTGATTGGCCGCCCCAACTCGCATGGTTTTTCATCCCATCTTTTGAACTAAACCAAATTGCCATCTTTCCTTTCATCATCCATGAAGGTACGTCCGCCCCATAACCGCTTTCCGATAAATTTCGAATTTCTCCCTTTCCATCTGAGGATACAAGACCTATCTGGCTGATCCATTGTTCGCCTGGTAAATAGTTTATCAAAAACCATTTCCCATCAGGAGACCATTCATAATGCTGATCGCCATCTGCATATGAGTAATTATTCTTCGCAGGAACAATCAATCGAGACTGCTTGGAAGCTATATTAAATACCTTCAATGAAGTACGATCCTCGAGGTAAGCCACTTCCTTACCATCAGGAGAAAATGAAGGTTGAAAGACCTCGTTTGCACTTGATATCAAAAGATCTTCCTTCAAAATCGTAGAAGTGAAAAAATACAATTCTTCTTTTCGGGTCAATGTGGATGTGTATATTTTCCAACTACCATCTCTTTCACTAGCATATAGCAATGTGCGACTATCAGGAGAGAAGCTCACATTGCGTTCCTGCTCTGGAGTATATGTAATTCGCTTAGTGGTACCTTCACTCATACTTGCCACAAAAACTTCACCTCTGAAAATAAAAGCAATCTCCTTTCCATTTGGTGCAACGGCAAACTCCGAGGGAGCGGTAACTGGGATAGAAGCTATTGGATTTCTCTGAACATCTTGAATAAACCGAACGTTCACTCGGGTAGGATCTCCACCTTCTCGCATAGTGTATAACTCACCATGTTGATTAAAACAGAGCGTTCCAGAATTGCTGATTGTCAGCTGGCGCACGGGATGATCTGTGAAAAAAGAAACTTGGACCGGTTGTGGCTCACCTATTCTTTGCTTTACAACATTGAAATTTCCAAAAATCTCACTGAGATAAAAAATAGTTTTACCATCGGCACTAAATACTGGTGACAAATCTTCTCCTTTGTAAGGAGAGAGCTGTTCGTGCTTCTTGGTGCCCGCATCATAGATCCAAATATCACGCGTAACGGAAGATGTATGATGTTTGCGCCAATAATTCTCATAACCCTTAACGTCTTCGTAAACCAAAAGATTCGAATTAGAATTCCACCTTGCATTTATTGCAGGAGTGGTGAGTATCATGATCTCTCTTCCACCTTTGACGGGTATTTCATAAAATTCTCCCAAACCGCCCGTAGGATACATTTGATTTTTCACATCATCGGTTCTATCTGAATAAAAATAGACTTTCGAATCATCTTGACTAAAATCTGATGGCTGATCGTCAGAGGAATGATAAGTTAGACGAGAAGCCAAGCCACCTGTCGAAGGAATCACATAAACATCAAAATTACCGTTTCGATCGGAAGCAAAAGCCAAAGTCTTACCGTCGTGGCTCCACACAGGCATATAGTCATAAGAGGGATGTACTGTTAAAGGAGTAGCAGTGCCTCCATTACTTGGCACTGTATAAATATCACCTTTATAAGAAAAAGCAATGGTGTTTCCATCTGGTGAAATCGAAGGATAACGCAACCAAAGAGAATCACTTTGAGAAAACGAGTTGATAGTTAAAACCATCAAAACTAAAACTGGTATCGAACGCATAGTTGTTGGAAATTGTTTTTTTGCTAAATAAACAAATCCTTCACAATACGCCCGACCGTTCATCAGTCAATTCTACTCTTCATCCGTATTTTCTTGCCTCTGCTTGACTCCGGCACAAAAAAAGATGCGTTGCATACCACCATGCTCATAAGCACTCAAAAACTCGAGAAGGATGCGCTCTCGATTTTGACTATGATTCCTGTAATCCATAAGTGTAACTGTTTGTTAGGACCAAATTCTAGAAATTTTACACACTATTCAATACCATGAATCAGGGATAATTCACTTAATGTACATGACTTTTGTCATGATTTTTAAATCAATGCCCAGTCCTGTAGGCTCTTGAGAATTGCATTGTATGTGACAAAGATTACCTTGAAAAAACATTTTATTACTATACCTTTGGAAAGTGAAAAGATTCATCCTCATAATCGTCGTTTTGCAAACACTCTCAGTGCTTGTATTTCGTACGAGCCTTATCTCAGAGGTTCTAAAGGTGAATGAATTCATTGAACACTTCATTGAGCATCGTCAGCAAAATGAAGATTTTAGCATAGTTGACTTTATCAAGATTCATTATATCGACAAACAAGTATTTGATGATGATTATGCTCAAGACATGAGTCTGCCATTCAAAACATCATCTGTTCAATTCTCTATTCCTCTTGAAATCACTGAGAAGATTGAATTTAGTCTTCCTCTCTCAACTTGTTTAAATTGTAATAAAATTACGCTTCAATCAGATTTGATATTATCCGAATCCTTTGTGGGAGGGATTTGGCAGCCGCCTCGAGCTTGATTTAGAATATCTCTCTTTTTCTAAATCAATTTTCATTTAATAAATCTTATTAATATGCTACAAAGCATCATTGACTTTTCCGTAAGGCAAAAGCTCATGGTCGCGCTAATGACTTTAGGACTCATCACCTACGGCATTATCGAGCTCCAACGCTTGCCCATCGACGCCGTTCCTGATATAACAGATAATCAGGTTCAAATCATTACCGTTGCCCCTAGCTTGGGTGCCACTGATATCGAACGTCTTATCACTTTTCCAATTGAACAGGCAAACGCCAACATACCTGGAATCAAAGAAATGCGCAGTTTTTCTCGATTCGGGCTCTCTCTTGTTACGATCGTATTTGAAGAAGACATCGATGTATATCTCGCTAGACAACAAGTTTCTGAACGACTTATCGAAATAAAAAATGTAATTCCCCAAGAAATCGGAAGTCCACAACTCGGACCTGTCACTACTGGTCTTGGTGAGATCTTCCAATATGTAGTTCGACCTGAAAAAGGGTTCGAAAGCAAATATGACCTGAAGGAATTACGAACCATTCAAGATTGGATAGTAAGAAGACAGTTGCTCGGCACTCCAGGTGTTGCAGATGTATCAAGCTTTGGAGGAGAACTCAAGCAATGGCAAATTCAAATCAATCCAGAAAAATTACGAAGCCAAGGACTAGCGATTGATGATCTATTTAATGCCGTAGAATCCAACAATCAAAATACAGGCGGATCCTACATTGAACATGGCAGCAACGCCATTTTTATAAGATCAGAAGGACTCATCACTTCTAAAGATCAACTTGAAAATATACCTGTGAGCTTCTCCAATCAAGGTGTTCCAATTTTGATGAAAGAAGTGGCACAAATTTCTACCGGCGCAGCAACACGCTTCGGAGCAATGTGCTACAATGACCAAGGCGAAGTGGCAGGAGCGGTAGTGATGATGCTCAAAGGTGCCAACTCATCCGAGGTGATTGAAAATGTCAAAAATAAAATTGCAGAAATTCAAAAAACACTGCCCGAGGGAATCGTCATTGAAGCTTTTTTAGATCGAACCAAAATGGTCAACAATGCTATTTCAACAGTAGAAACAAATCTACTCGAAGGCGCACTCATTGTGATTCTCGTTTTAGTCATTTTTCTTGGAAACATTCGTGGAGGCCTCATCGTAGCGAGCGTCATTCCATTATCCATGCTCTTTGCCATTATAATGATGAATCTCTTTGGCGTCAGCGGAAATTTGATGAGCCTCGGAGCGCTCGATTTCGGACTCATTATAGATGGAGCAGTAATCATCGTGGAAGCGGTGCTTCACAAACTCCATCCTATGAATAGAGGCACAGCAACAAAAAATGAAATTGAAGGCGAAGTAAAAAAGAGCGCGGGACAAATGATGAGTGCAGCAGTATTCGGTCAAATCATTATTCTCGTCGTCTATCTCCCCATTCTATCACTACAAGGTATCGAGGGTAAAATGTTTAAGCCAATGGCGCAGACCGTGGCTTTCGCCATCATTGGTGCATTCATCTTATCCCTCACCTACATCCCCATGATGTCGTCACTTTTTTTATTACCACCAAAAACGAACCGACCAAACCTCAACGAAAGACTTATGTCCAAGCTAGAGCGCTTTTACGAAAGACTTCTATCATGGGCCTTTCTCAAAAAGAAAGCAATCATCGGTTTAGTTATTGTATTTTTTACAATAAGCATTTATATCTTTTCTACGCTTGGAGGAGAATTCATACCAGAACTCGAAGAAGGTGATTTCGCGATTGATACACGACTGATGACTGGAAGTAGCCTCACATCCACCATCGAATACACACAAAAAGCTGCGGGCCTTCTTAAAAAAGAGTTTCCAGAAGTAGAAAAAGTAGTAACGAAAATTGGAAGCGGCGAAATTCCAACCGATCCAATGCCAATCGAAGCAAGCGATATGATGGTAATCCTAAAAGACAAATCCGAGTGGACTTCCGCAACAAGTTTCGATGAGTTAGCAGAAAAAATGGGAAATAGACTTCAATCGATTCCCGGTATTTCAGTAGGTTTTCAATACCCTGTCCAAATGCGCTTCAATGAATTAATGACCGGCGCACGACAAGACGTGGTATGTAAAATTTTCGGAGAAAATATGGATTCACTTGCCTCCTACGCACATCAACTAGGAGCGATGGTCCAAAAAATAGATGGTGCGAAAGATTTGTACATCGAAACGGTAAGCGGTATGCCTCAAGTAGTAGTAAAATATGATCGATTGGCACTTGCTCGCCACGGTGTGTCTGTGAGTGAGGTTAATAAAACAATCCAAACTTTATATGCCGGCACCACGGTGGGTAGTTTTTATGAAGAAGAAAAGAAATATGATATCGTGGTTAAAATGGAACCCAAACTCCGCAACCAATTGCATACGATACAATATGCCACTATTAAAACGAATAGCGGCACATACATTCCTCTTTCAGAACTCGCCAATGTCTCATTGATTGATGGCCCGAACCAAATACAAAGGGAAAATGCACAACGTCGAATTATGGTAGGCTTCAATGTCCGTGGACGAGATATAGAAAGCACTGTAAAGGAATTAGATGAAAAAGTAAAGCAACAGATTTCCTTTATGCCCGGTTATTCTCTCAGCTATGGTGGGGCATTTGAGAATTTGAATGATGCTACAAAACGTCTCCAGATAGCTCTACCTGTAGCACTCGCTTTGATATTCCTTCTTCTTTATATGGCTTTTCATTCTATCAAACAAGGTGTTCTCATTTTCACAGCGATACCACTTTCTGCCATTGGTGGAATCTTTGCCCTCTGGCTGCGCGATATGCCCTTCAGCATTTCCGCCGGAGTAGGATTCATTGCTCTATTCGGTGTGGCAGTGCTCAATGGCATCGTACTCATTTCCGAATTCAACAGACAATTACTTCTCGGTAAATCTAATCTGGAGGCAATTAAAGACGGTGCAAAATTGCGACTCCGCCCCGTGTTGATGACAGCAGCAGTCGCTTCATTCGGATTTCTTCCAATGGCCTTAAGCAATGGCGCTGGAGCTGAAGTTCAAAGACCCCTTGCCACTGTGGTAATCGGAGGACTTATCACAGCCACCTTTTTAACCCTAGTAGTACTGCCTATCCTTATTGTCATCACAGAAAAGAAGTTGAAGATCAAACCATCTACTGTTGCACCATTAATAATCATTGTAATTTCTATTCTCTCTTATAATAAAGTAGAGGCGCAGCAGCTCGACTCTCTTTATCAAAAAGCAATTTTAAAGAATGCTGATGTACAACAAAAAGCAAAAGAAATAGAAGCACTTGAATTCCAGTTGTCGGTGCAATATATCCATCAACCTACTACACTAGACTACGAATATGGTCAAGTAAATAGTGCAGCAATGGATCAGCGCATTTCATTGGTTCAGCCGCTACCGAATATCAAAAGAAACATCGCGCGAAGAGAAATATTACAGAAAGAAATAGCCCTTAAGTATGCAGAAAAAGATTTTCTAAGCAAGAATCTATATGCCTCAATATTTGAAGCCTACTTCACTATATCAAGAGAAAATCAAAGGCTTGAATACCTAATGAAAAGCGATAGCCTTATCAATGAAGCGAAGAGAATTCAAGAAGTTCAAACAGAAAAAGGTGTTTCAGAAAAATGGAATCAACAAGTACTGGAAGGTCAATCACAAAAAATTAAATTGCAAATCAATCAATGCATAAATGCGATAGCATCGGCACAGGCTTTTATTCTTGTTCAATCGGGTGAGCAATTAGACAAGCCTCTCACTTCGAAATTTCCAGATGTGACCTCTCCAGAGTCATTCGATGCTGCAAATACTCCCAATTTCAAACTTGCCGTATCTCAGTCCGAAATTATTAAATCCACAAAAAAAAGTGTCCTATCTTCTCGACTTCCTTCCCTTGCGATTGGAGCCTCAGCAATGACAATCAAAGGGTTTCAAAACATAGATGGAACTGATCGTTTTTACGGCGGGAATGAATGGTTTTACACTTTCAATGCTGGACTCACCTTACCTATTTTTCACAAGGAATATAAAAAACAAGCGAAAGCACTCGAAGCACTTTCATTTGCTGCAGAAGCTCAAGTTGATTTTACAAATGAAAAAGTGCGCTCTCAATACTCATTAGAGTATAATCAGTGGCTTCGCTTACAAAATCAAGCAAATGAATGCGAGAGTATCAATAGCGCCAACGATATCACGTCTGTAATGAAGGCTTACCAACTTGGCGAACTTTCATTTATTGAATTCTTAACTATATATCAGAATATCATTGACGCTCAACTCTTGTGCATCGACAATCAAATACGAGCTATCCAAGCTTTCAGTCAAATTTTAAAATATTAAGTCATGAAACAAAATACAATTTTCTATATCACCCTCGCCCTTCTTTTCATTGGATGCGCCACTGAAACAGTCTCAACACTAGAAGTTGCAGATGCTCCATCAGATGAAATTTCATTGAGTGATGAGCAAATCAAAAACATTGGTTTAAGCATCATTCATCCAGCTATGGAAGATATTGCAGGTGAAATTTCACTTCAAGGAAAAATTATTAGTAACCCTTCATCAAAGGCAACCGTAAGCATCAATATAGAGGGTAAAATATCGGGAATATATGCCTTACCAGGAAACAAGGTATCGAAAGGGCAGAAAATATTCAGCGTCAATAGTGATGCTTGGATTGAGCTTCAACGCAGTTATCTAAATAGTCAAGCCAGCCTCAACAATGCAACATTAGAACTCAATCGACAAAAGGAGCTCTTGAAAGAAAAAGCAACTACTGATAAGAACTATCAATCAGCGCTTGAACGCTTCGAGATAGAGCAAGCCAACTTGAAGGCATTAGAAAATAGAATCCAACTGCTGTATGTTTCCCCTTCAAGTATTCAATCAACGAATATTTCCTCTTCCATCACTATTCACTCGCCCATTGACGGATACATCCAATATGAGAAAATCGAAATTGGAACTCTTTTAGACGGAAGCACTCAGCTTGCACAGGTATCAGGAACGAATGCGATTGCACAACTTCAGGCGTTTGAAAACTCTTTAGGACAATTAAAGATCGGGCAATCGGTAACAATCACTTCTCCTGTGCTGGCTGATAGCTTGAAAACCATCATTACAAACATCCACCCTATCGTGCAGTCGGATGGAACCTATCAAGTCTATTGTGATTTGGGAAAACTCAGCGAGCCTTGGACGATTGGACTTACAATAAAAGCAAGAACCACTACGACAAAGCACACTGCCATTCTTTTGGAAGAGGAAGCGGTATTATCTTTTGAAGGAAAGACATTTATTTTTGAAAAAATAGGTGAAGGCAAATTCAAAATGCTAGAAGTACAAAAAGGACAAGTAAATGAAGGTAAAATAGAAATCCTTGTCAGCCCAGAATGGACTCAAAAGACCATTGTTAGCAAAGGAGCCTATGCGTTGCTCATGGCTTTGAAAAACAAGGAGTAAAGGGCCTAATATTTCTTACCTAAGGCTTAATAACATTTATGCTCTGAAAAAACTTGCCATCGAATGAGAAATGGATATGATATAGTCCCGTGGGAAGCAGCACACCTGTAAAAAAGCTTTGATAAGAATGATTGCCTCCTTCTATTTGTTGCTCTGCCTTTGCGACCAATTTACCACTGACATCACTTAGTAAAATACGCACATACGCATCAGAAGGGGCGTTCAATTTATAGTGAATAGCTCCTTCTGGTGTAAATGATGCCCACTCTACGGCAAACAGATTCGGATGATCCACCAATTCCACATTAACCACATCACTTCGATTCAACCATACCTCATAGATTACCGAAGAAGCTGAGGTCGTGTTGGTTTGATTTACACTAAAGGGATTTGCCGTTGGACTATAAATTCCTCCATATATGTGTCCAATCATTAACCCATCTCCCAAATCATTCGGAAGAAATAAAACACCATTATCGCTAGATTCTAAATTGGGAGAAGGAATAAATTCCGCGCTTGCGGTGCGAACATCAGGCATAGAGGTTTGCAATTCTACTTCCTGCATCTGATTGGCGTTGTCAAATGTGATCGCAGAAATAGTCTGGATAAACGGAACATTGCTATCTTCAATCAATTGGCCATTGTTCATGTAATATCTGCTTATACCCCCAAAATACATGGTGTGCATTTTCTGATTAAGTTCATCATAAAAAGCAGCATGGGCACAATGATAATTGGACAAATACTGCATAAATTCTACTTCTGAAGAATAGCCATTTTCATCAAACATGACAGGATACAAAAAAGGCAAATTCACGTCGGTTTGAAACACGCCCGATGAAATCATAAACGACTCATCACCTTCCGAATTTATTAATGGTAAAAGATTGTAATCGCGTCTATGCAGATGCACCTCATCTATCCATGATGCCTGATTAAAAACAACTGGAACATCACCAGTATTATCCAATTCGAAAATCTTTATCTCATTGGTGTACTGTTGAGTATAAGTAGGATTCCCCATAGGATTATAGCGCCCATCGAAGCGATGTCCCCCAGCTAAATAGAATTTGTTTCCAAGAGCTGCTAATTGACCCCCGCAAACGGCAAAACTTTCATCATAAACTTGTTTTACGGAAGAAGAAAAATCAACATCATTGATAATACCATTGATTACTTCCGAAACAATAATCGTGGTCAAGTATGGAAAAGTAATATGATCACCCTCAGATTCGGAGTATGCATAACCTCCTATCAAAACCAGCGTGTCTCCTGATTGCTCAAAGTTCATATTGGTGGATTGCAACTGTTCTTGAACACTCAATGGAAGTGACAAAAGTGATGCTTCCCAAAATTGATTGCCGATAGGATCAATCAACATCAACATCGTATTGTTTTGATTTGCTGGAAATGCATTAAAAGGCTGTCGCGCATGCAAACCATCCCTTCTACCCCCAACAATTAGCCATTTCCCTTCAGACTGAGCGAAGGCATAAGAGTGAAGGCCCGGCAATGAAGGGATACTTTTGGCGACCAAATCCACCCCAAAATCGTATGTTGACTGCCCCTTAAAATCACTATTGAGAAGCGAGAACAAGAGCAAAAAACCAATAGAAAAAAAATTGCGCATGACTATTATTTTGAACAATATTCAACATTTATAAACTATTAAGATGTGACTTATATCACACGAGTATTTTGACTAAATTGCCGCGTCAATTTTGAAACCATGAATGCTCTACATAACTACGCTCTCGGCCAATGGGTGGCAGGCGCAGGAAAAGGTAAAAACCTATATGACGCTGTCACAGGAGATATCGTAGCGACAGCCAGCGCCGAAGGACTCGACTTTGCCGCCATGACGCATTATGCACGCAGTGTCGGAGGACCAGCTCTGCGAAAACTCACTTTCCAAGAGCGTGGCCGCATGCTCAAAGCTCTCGCGATGTTTCTCAGCGAACGCAAGGCTGCCTACTATGAAGTGAGCTACAAAACAGGCGCAACCAAAATTGATTCTTGGATCGATATTGATGGTGGAATTGGTAATCTTTTCGCCTATGCCAGCTTACGCAGGCAATTCCCCAACGAAACCTATTACGTAGATGGTGACACTGCTAAGCTTTCTAAGCAAGGTACTTTTATCGGACACCACATCATGGTTCCGAAAGAAGGTGTTGCCATTCACATCAATGCATTCAACTTCCCAATTTGGGGAATGCTCGAAAAAATTGCTGTGAATCTACTAGCTGGTGTTCCTGCCATTGTAAAGCCCGCCACTATCACATCGTATCTCACGGAAGTGGTAACAAAAGATATCATCGCATCAGGCATTCTTCCTGAAGGTTCGTTGCAGTTGATCTGCGGCAGCGCTGAGGGAATTCTAGATCACATCATCTCTCAAGATATTGTAACTTTTACCGGAAGTGCATCCACCGGGCGAATGCTAAAGCGCCATCCAAGAATTGTAGATGAGGCTGTTCCTTTCAACATGGAGGCAGATTCGCTCAACGCTTGTGTACTCGGCCTTGACGCGGCACCCGGCACTCCCGAATTTGATGCTTTTATCAAAGAGGTGAAAAAAGAAGTGACTGTGAAATGTGGTCAAAAATGTACCGCTATTCGTCGCGTCATTGTGCCTTCACAATACCTCGAAGACGTACAGATCGCACTGGGTCAAGCCTTTGGCAAAACACCAATCGGCGATCCTCGCAATGAAACGGTGCGAATGGGCGCGCTAGCTGGTATGTCGCAAAGAGAAGATGTATTAGAGAAATTAGCCATACTTACTCAAACTTCGGAGATTGTCTTCGGTGATCCCAAGAATGTAGAAGTTATTGATGGAGATGCAAACAAAGGCGCTTTCATTTCTCCGATATTGCTTTTAAATAAAGAGCCATTTAAAAACCTCGCAACGCACGAAGTAGAGGCCTTTGGTCCTATCACTACGTTGATGCCTTACGATACCATCGACGACGCGATTGCACTCACCAAACTCGGCAAAGGCAGTCTTGTTTGTAGTATTGCAACGTATGATAAAAAAATTGCTCGTGATTTTGTGATCGGTTCAGCTTCTTATCACGGTCGCGTATTGGTGCTCAATCGCGAAAGTGCGAAAGAAAGTACCGGCCACGGTTCTCCAATGCCGTTGCTCGTACATGGCGGACCTGGTCGTGCTGGTGGCGGAGAGGAAATGGGCGGAAAACGCGGTGTGATGCATTACTTGCAACGCACCGCTATTCAAGGAAGTCCTTCTTTCTTGACAGCGGTAACAAACGTATATCAATACGGTGGCGAACAACCCGAAGCTCAACCGCACCTTTTCAGAAAACACTTTGAAGAAATGCAAGTAGGTGAAACGGTGTTCACGCATAAACATACTGTGACCGAAGCCGACATCGTAAATTTCGCAAATGTCAGTGGAGATAATTTTTACGCTCACATGGACGCTACATCACTCGAAGGAACTATCTTCGAACGCCGCGTAGCACACGGTTATTTTGTGCTTTCAAAAGCGGCCGGACTTTTTGTAGACCCCAAAAAAGGTCCCGTGCTCCTCAACTATGGAATTGATGAAGCACGATTTACCAAACCTGTTTATCCAGGAATGACAATCGGTGTGAGATTTACGGTCAAAGAAAAAGTAGATCAAGAAAAAAAATCTCCAGAAGATATTGCGAAAGGAATTGTAAAATTCCTCGTAGATGTATATGATGAAACTGGTGAAACCGTTGCTCTTGCTACAATCCTTACGATGGTAAAAAAATTGAATCAAGACAACTGATGAAGTATTTTGCTCTCCTTCTATTATTGATTTCTTCCTTGACTTCGGCTGCTCAATGTGCGCCTGACTCGATTATTGGAAGAGAGAAATTGATAGAAGATATCTACAAATTAAAAAGCACCATCCTCGATTCACATCCCGATCCGTATATTTTTTGCACGAAACAAGAATTCAATGCAGCATTTGGAAAAGCCGCTGAGTCCATAACCAACGCTACTACCTATGCGCAGTTCATCGTCATAGTTGCAGAAGCATTGCAAACTCTAAAAGATTCTCACACGAGCATTGACTATGGTCATCTGACAAAAGTGCAAACTGAAAATGGAAGAGGAATCGTTCCGATTAAGATTCACTCTATTCAAGGACAAATCTTCACTGAGATAGAACGCGATTCTATTATCCCTGTGGGTTCACGCATTCATTGCATTGATAATGTCGAAGCCACGGAACTGTATAAAGAAGCCATGAAATATGGCTCAACAGAAGGAAATGCGATAACCGGACAGCGAAGAATTTCAGACGCGCTCTTTTACTCTGTCATAGGTCTCAACCGTCAATTTGGAGATACCGTGAAGATAGATTATGAACCGTTCGGAAAAGACACGGTCATCACTGCTTATTTCCCAACTTATGACAAAGAAAGATTCTCCCAGCGTCAAAAGAAACTTGGAGCAACGGAGTTCGAGAGAATGCATTCTCTCAAATACTACCATCATGATAGTGTTGCAGTTTTGAAGATTGGAACTTTCAGTCCTGCCAATTTGAAGCAATATCAGAAGTTCATCAAGAACGCATTCAAAGAGATGAATGAAAAAAATGTCCAAATGCTCGCCATTGATCTTAGAAATAATGGCGGAGGACGTTCGAGCAATGTTGAATACATCTATTCATTCCTCAAGCCTGAAGGGCACAACACACCTTCAAACATCATCGGCAAGTCCAGCGAACTTGCGCGCAGCAGAAGTCAATGGGTAAGCCCTGGCTTTGTGCGATGGGCATTAAAAACGTTTAAACGAAGAGATGAGGATATCGCGGCATTTGTAAAATTCTATGAAGACTCCATTGGAAAAATAGATACCGCATACTTCTCTGTTCCTGAAAAACAGAAAAAACAATTTGTTTATACAGGAAAATGTGCCCTTTTCATCAACGGCATGACTGCCTCTGCAGGCGTTGACTTCACCAATACATTTTACTTAGAAAAAAGAGGTGAAGTTATTGGTGAACCGTGCCTTGGACCACATACGGGAACATTCGGAAATCCTGCGGTATATGTGCTTCCAAATAGCAAACTCCCTGTGATTATCGCTACAATTCGATACAATTACGACAACACGTTCAAATATGAAGCACAACCTATCAAGCCGCATATAGCTATCGATGTGACACAAGAAACTTTAGCCAAAGGCATTGATCCCTGTCTTGAATATTTACTATCTTCATTCAAAGTGAAATGAGATATTTTTTAATTCTTCTCTTTTTATCATCAAACCTCATCGCTTCCGCTCAAAAGCGTGCTGAAGAAATTTTACTTTCATCAAAGTCACCACAACTTGAATTGCTTGATAGCCTATCAGCATCATTATTGACAGAATCAAATCCCAATGCGGTGCTTCTTTGGCACCGTTACTATAATATCCAAAATGAGGATACGAAAGCTGCACAATGGATGCTATCTTCAAGTGAAAATCTCATTATTGATTCTTCAAAGGCTCTCCCCTTTTTAAATTGGAATACAGTTTTAAAAAGCATAAAGAAGCCTAAGATGAAGCTCCAAGCGCTTGATTCGCTGCTGAATCTCCGACCAGACAACCCTGATCAAATGGTGCAACGCATCATAGCAATTTCAGAAATCAAAGGTCTTCTAGGTAAAAAGCGAAAAGACATCATTGCGGAGTACGCGCAGGTGCCCGAGGACATTCAAAACTCTGGTTATAATGAGTTGCGTTTTAGATATGCCTTAAATTACTTGTATAAAAGCCTTAAAGCAAATACAGAACTCAAATCCAATATCGTTGCAATCAACATTATTAAAGGAGAATTCGACGCTAATTATGAAAAATACTCCACGGATCTACTGACGATGATTGCCGCGAAGATTGAGCAAAATAAGACGTCCCCAGCCGCCGTGACTAGCGCCCCTGTAGGTGAGGGGAATAAAAATGAAACCACTTATATTGTTGCTATTCTATGCCTTTTACTACTTTTAGTCGCATTGACTATCGTTGTTTTCAACTTGAAAAGAAGAAACAAAAAAACGACCAACCAAGGCATGGAAGATTTTCTTCAAAAAGAGCAACAATGGAATGAAAAGGAAACGCTCTATTTGCAGCAACTGGATGATTTGAAGATTAAAATTGCTAATTCTAACGCAGAAAATGACAAATTAAAATTGTATTATAATTCCAACCAGCAAATCATCAAAGAATCAAAAGAACAACTAGAGGAGCTCCAAGCAATTGTAAAAGAACAAATTGACGAGGTTGTCAAAGAACCAGGGGTAGCTCAAGTGATGAATTTAAAGAATGGACTTACACGAGGACTCATGAAACTCCGCGATTCCCTAGGGAAATGATCATTTTATAAATACCAAAAAACCCCGCTCGTTGCGGGGTTTTTCGGCTCTTGATTACTTAAATAACTATCCCTAGGCTCAGGCCCGACGAGATATTCTTATCACTTTATATCGCCAAATATAGTATTTGTTACCACTTTTTTGCATTTCGTACCGATATTTTGTTTTTTGAAAAATAATCTCATTCTTGAATTGCTAAAACAAAGACTTAGAATTTTCATTTTCAATCGAATAATTCAAATCATATAATACAACATCTTTATTGTAGTGATTTTAATTCATTATGTTAAAAAACATCTGCAACTTTGTGTCGGGTAAATTGCTCTATAAGAACATAATGCCTACCAATCTAAACTACATGAAAAGAATATTCCTCTGTTTAATTTTTTGCACTTCTATTCTTACCTCATTTGCGCAGTTTGAAACATTCGGGTGCACTGATCCCAATGCTTCAAATTTCAATCCTCAAGCCACGACCAATGATCAAAGTTGTTGTTATGAGGACTTCTTCATTACCGTAAGCTCCACTTCGAATGCTTACTTTGTTGCCTACAACAATCAAGGTGTTTTATTTGGCGAGGTTTACTTCCCAGGCACTGCTGAGTTATGTATTCCAGCAGGTTGTCAGACCTTCTTCCTATCTTCAAACGATGGCACACCAGTGTCATGCGCAGGAGTGGATCAGTTTGGCAATGAATACTCCTTTTCTACAGCGCCATGGATTTCGACAACCATTGATCTCACTCTAGGTGAAGGCATTGTAGGCTGTATGACTCCAGGAGCATGCAATTACGACCCATTGGCAACATGCTACGCCGCCTGCGAATTTGATTGCTTTGGTTGCACCGATCCTACTGCATTCAATTATAACGAGACCGCTAGTGTCGATGATGGTTCATGTTGTACCAATCCAGAAACATATTATACCATCGAGTCTGATGGAATCGTTGATTTCGTTGCCTTCGACCCTGAAACTGGTGCTGCTATTTACGGTGAATATCCCACTGTAACGGGTTTTTGCATGGATCAACCTTGTTTTCAAATCACATTCTATGATAATCTCGGTCAGCTTTCAAATGTCACACTCTTAAATCAAGGGAATGTCATCGCATCAGGTTTTGTAGATCTTTTCAATGAAATAAACTTGACTATCTCAGTCAATGGAATTTCAGGATGCAGCGATCCAAATGCTTGTAATTTCGATCCAAACGCCACTTGTTCTAATTTCAACTCTTGCACTTATGGCTGCTATGGCTGCACAGATCCCAATGCTGCCAACTTCGATGAGGATGCTACGATCGATGATGGTACATGTTGCTCTAGCGAAAACTATTTGTTCATTTCAGCAAGCAGCACTTTCCAAGTCGTGATTTACAATAGTGAATTTTATACTACCTTTTATGTAAATGCAGGGGAAACTGTTAATGCCTGCATCCCTGATGGGTGCTTCACAGGATATGCTTCTAACCTGCTATTCGAAGGTGAAAGTTCTTCATTGACAATAGCTGACCCACAAGGCAACATCCTATTCAACTTTACAACCGAAGGTTTTGACATGCCTGTAAACTTCTCGTACAACGCTACAGAAGGATGTCTTGACGAGTCAGCATGTAATTACAATCCTAACGCGAACTGCGCTAACGCGGATCTTTGTGATTACTCTTGCTTAGGCTGTACAAACCCAGAAGCATCTAACTACAACCCTAACGCCACCATTGACAACGGTACTTGTTGTTTGGAGCAGTGGACCATCTCCGCAGATGTTGAATTCTTCTACTACCTTGGAAGTTCTTCACTGTATGGGCAATACACATCTGGAGTTAGCGAAAACAATCAAGCCTCCATTTGCATCAACCCTGGTTGCTTCAGCCTCACTGTGTACGACAACAATTACTTACCAATTTCTTATACTATCACCGATGGCGACGGAGTGGTAACAACCATTAATCCTAGTGAAGAACTTTTCATGTTTGAGCCCTATTATTTCGAGTTTCAAGTCATCTCAGGTTGCGGTGATGCCAGCGCGTGCAACTTCAATCCAAATGCAAATTGTTTCGATTATTCTGCTTGCGATTATTCTTGTTTCGGCTGTACCGACGCAGAAGCACTTAACTTCAATCCAAATGCAACTACAGACAATGGTACTTGTTGCTACAACAATTACTATACTCTTCAATTAAGCGGAGAAGCTTATTGGTCGGTTGCTTCAAACAATTACTATGATAATTATTCATACGGTCAGTACCCTCTTCAAAGCGGATTCTGTTCTGACTCTGAATGTTTCAACTTGTATTTTTACTCTTTCAATGGTTTGCCTATAGACTATTCCATCCTTGATCAAAACGGTGTAGTGATTGCTTCGGGAACGAACAATGGTTTTGGAGAGGTAGTAGTTTCCACCGATGGTAATCAAACTGTGGGCTGCGCGGAACCAAACGCTTGTAACTATGATCCAAATGTAACATGCGGTACTTGGTATCTATGCGACTACAGTTGCTATGGCTGCACTAATGCCGAGGCATTCAACTATGATTCAAGTGCGACCATCGATGATGGCTCTTGCTGCACCGACAACTGGAATACGGTATCATTGAGCGCTCCAGGTTATTGGTATGTATACAATTTCATCACAGGACAGCAGGCATCTGGTATGTATCCTGAACAAACAGGATTCTGTGGAATCGAAGGATGTTTCTATTTCGAAGCCTACTCGATTGGTGGCGAAAGTCTCACTTACTCTATCACCAATGACGAAGGAGTCGTACTCGGCGAAGGAATAGCAGAATATTTCAATTACGCCTTGGATGTATTTTCTACAAATGATGAAGTGCCCGGCTGTACTGACCCGAATGCATGCAACTTCGACCCGAATGCAACTTGTGAAATCGGAAACTGTCAATACTACTGCGGTGGATGTACCGATACTCAAGCGCTCAACTACAATCCTTTGGCTCAATTCGAAGATGGTAGTTGCTTCTATCAAATGGAATCTCCAGTAATCAACTTTGACATCGACGAGTTTGCGGAGGAAGGGGTATACTACGTGCGTGCAGCAGTAATGAGCCTCGGAAACGGTGCACCATACTTACTTAGCACAGCAGATGGAGAGCAAATGACCATGATCAATGACAACGGACAATACGTTCTCGGGCCGTTCCCATGCGGACAAGATGTGATGGTAAACCTCAACTCTACTTCCCTTGGTATGACAGAATTCATGGCCTCTGATCCCATGGGTGGTAATTGTTTAGTAGTAAACAATGAAGAAGTGGAAGAAGCATCAAAGCAAATCAATGTATTCCCTAATCCAGCCAATGATCAAATCAATATCACCGGTTTGGCCGACGGAACGAACGTGGTTCGCATGATTGACATGACAGGCCGCGTAGTACTTGAACAACAAATCAATGCAGCCACACAAGCCGTTCTAGACGTTACTGCTTTGAGCGCTGGTTTGTACCAACTTTCTATTCAGAATAACAACGTACTCAATAATACTTCTGTGGTGATTAAGAAGTAATCGATTATCAGTTTTTAAACAATAGGCTGTCCGAAGCAAGCGGGCAGCCTATTTTTTTTATGCGTAAATTGCACTTCTTCAGAAGAGCAACATGATAAACTTTATTAGAAAACATATCATTTCGAGAATTACCCGACGCACTGGGTTGGACGCGGTATTGCCTTCTTCATTCCTTATTGCGAAGGAATACCGCAACTTGCGCCTGACTGTTCGCAGTCAAATCAAACAGATATTCTTCATCATCGTTGGGATGTTCTCCGCGGCTTTTGGCCTGGAAAGTTTTTTGTTGCCTAGCGGCTTCATCGACGGCGGTGCCACTGGTATCGCGCTTTTATCATCTGAACTCTTGAATGTTCCCCTAGCCGCTTTGATAATAATTATCAATATCCCTTTCATCTTCATGGGATACAAAATGCTTGGATGGGAATTTATGGTGAAAACTGCATTCGCCGTTATCGGTGTTGCAGTCATACTGGCTACCATTCCCTTTCCCGATGTTACTCACGACAAATTACTCGTAGCAGTGTTCGGAGGATTCTTTCTGGGCGCCGGAATTGGATTAGCTGTAAGAGGTGGCGGCGTGCTGGATGGCACGGAAGTTTTAGCAATCTTCTTGAGTAGAAAAACCAGTGCCACTATCGGAGACGTTATTCTGGTTATCAATATTGTGATTTTTTCTGCGGCGGCCTATTTGCTCAATATTGAAACAGCTCTCTACTCAATGATCACATACCTCGCAGCCTCAAAGACAGTAGATTTTATTATTGAAGGTATTGAAGAATATACGGGTGTAACCATCATCTCCTCACACCATGAAGAAATTATAGAAATGATTACACACCGCCTCGGGCGTGGTATTACGGTATATGAAGGAAAAAGAGGCTATGGAAAAAAAGGGCACGTGAGTGACGTAGAAATAATATTCACCGTCATCACCCGCCTTGAACTGTCTTCCTTAACGACAGAGATTGAAAAAATTGATCCTAATGCCTTTGTAGTAATGCACAGCATCAAAGACACCAAGGGGGGAATGATTAAAAAAAGACCACTCCATTAGTACCAATGCCCGCAGTCCATTGATTCAATAAAGATCCACTTAGACTATAACAAAACAATGTAGACGAGGTGGTGAAATTAGGAATGCTAGTGAGCCACAAATCCTGGCCATCGCGCAAATCCAACGAATTGAAATTCTGGTCAATCAGCACACTTCCTGGTAATTCTCCTCCTTCGGTATTGAACGAATAGAGTTTATTATTCAAATAATAGAGCGTATTACTATTATTCCCGATTTCCATGTGTTTTGGATGATCTCCGATAACCCCTACATCTCCACTTGCCAAGACATCGTAATTAGCTGCATCTATTTTCACAAGCTGTGCAGCGGTCTCCTCAATGATCTCTGTATAGTCCGCATTCCACACAGTTTTTCCAGAACATAAAATCCAAATATCATTGTTCGCATCGATATCGATATCCATCGGGCGGTCTCCTACGGTAATGGTAGCCACAACAGCATTCGTAGCGAGGTCTATCACACTAATAGAATTATCTTCAAGCCAACCTCCACTGTTGCAAACGTAAAGTTTACCGTCGTGTACCAACATTCTCTCTGGGCCATTGCCCACTGAAATAGTTGATTCTACTGTATTTGTGACGGGATTAATAACATGAATACTTCCCGCAAATGAACCCGCACTCACATATAACTTTTCGTTACCACCGTTCACGATATATCTCGGATAATTTATTCCTTCGATGGTTGTCACATTTTCCCAACTAGCTCTATTGAACACTTCTATCTTATTGCTATTATTTAAAACAGCATAGCCGTTTTCACCATAACTGACATAAGACTGCAATACATCGCCAAGAGGAACTCCATTCGCATCGAAATATGGATCAGCTTGAATTTGCTCATTCGTTGCGAGATATGAAATGGAGGCATTATTCTGAAGAAAAGCACCTTCATTCAAAACGTAAAACCCCATAGTAACAGGCACTTCAGGAACACTCTCCTCTTCATCCTTTTTACAAGAAACAAAAGCCAATGTCAAGGCAGCGAAATAAAAGAACTTCTTCATTTTGATTTTGATTTTGATTTAACTTCTAATTTTATCCTATACTGAATTCCAAAAAATCGCCGTGGCATCGCATAACTTCTTACTGATTGAAAAGCGATATTGTTGGCATTATCGCATGTCAACAGAATGCTATGACTGCAACTCTCACCTTTTAGACTGAATCCTAGATATGCGTTGATGAGATAATAGGCATCCAAGGCAGTACGTTCGTTATTTTCCTCATTGGTAAAACGCACATCGATGAAGCGTCCGTCCACCCCCACTTCCAGACCTTTATATTGATACTCGATTTGTCCAAAAACTGTATTTCTTGGAGTGTAAATCATTTGAAAAGAATCTTCACTTTGATCGTTTCTGCCAATAGATTCCGTTAACTTCCAATTGGCACGAAGTCCAATCTGATGATGTTCTATTTTACAGAAAACCTCAGTCATCAATCCCAGATATCGGATATCGACATTCTTATAGTTTACGGGAGACCAATCAGGCAGAGGGATCCATTGAATCCAGTTGAGCACTTGCTGAGCGCCTGCATCTGCTAATAAATTCCATTCGATATTTTTATTTCTAACAATGGCCCAACTGAGCTCGACACTTTCATGATTCCCTCTTTCTGGACTTAGGCTTGGATTTCCTCCAGGAACCCAAAAACGTTCATTAAAATCAGGAACTCTAAAACGATGCGCAAATGCAATTCTAATATTAGGGATATAAAACTTTATATCATTACCCTGAAAATAAAATTCACTTCCATAAGATGGTTTGGTATCAAACTCATTTCTTCGCTCCTGATATCCAAATAATGAAAAGCGAGAGTGATATTGTTCCAAATGCAATGCGTAAGAAACATGAAGGCTTTGAAATGACTCTTTTCTTCTTCCGCCAGCGTAATTAGTATTTTCGATACCTACTGCAAAATTCCTTGCATCAATATGAAACCGATGCATACCGGTTGATGTGCGGGGTTTCCAATTTACGCTTTGCATGCTCACATCGGTGCGCAGTCGAGAATCAATGCTCAAAACATCTGAATCAGGAAAAGCTCTATCTGTATAACGCAGATATTCTCTATTGTGAGCAGCAATCACCTCGACAGGAGCTGAAGCCAAGAATTCATTTTGGGAAGGTATATGGTAGCCCACGGTTATGCTACCACGCCACAAACTATCGCGTTGCTCTGCCGTACCGATTTGATTGCTTCCCATCAACTCGGGAACACGATTGGTGCGTACTTGATACCACCCTTGGGCTTGTGCATATAGGCCTTTTCGTCCTCGCCAATGCATCGTTTGCATGATTGCACTATTGCTGTTGTTATTGTGATGTTGAGCAATCATTGGTCGACGAATTTGCATTTGATCGATATACTCAAACTCATTGCGATTCGACTCTTTGAGAACAATTGTCCTCATCTGAATGCCGAAAACGTTGTAATTCGCAACGATGTGGGCAAATGAATTTTTGAGAGAATTCAAACCTGTGTTGAGTTCCACACTTTTCTCCCACTCTGGCACATTTTCAAGCGAAATAGTGCCCCCCAAACCTCCTTGCCCCTTTCCAATTAGGTTTTGATTTCCTTTAATATTTGCACCATCAAAAAGGGCCATCGGAACTAAGGAAAGATCTGTCAGTCCCAATGCAGGATTGGTGAGCGGCATCGCGTTCCAAAAAACCACTGCATGGTCGCTCGAGCTTCCATTGATTCTTGCTGTAATGAGACCACCCGGTGCGCCATAAGAGGTGACATTCGCCCACCCCATTTTTTCTAAAAAGCCTCCCAAACTCTGATGGGAGTTGCGTTTGAACAAAAGAGAATCGCTTTTGAACTTTAAGGGCCCCACCTCAGACTTAGCGACAATAGTTAGTTGCGCCATCAATTTACCTTCGATGAGCGAATCATTGTGATGTGCCAAAAGACACAACGGCAATGCAATTGCGATATAACTAATAAAGTATTTTAACATATTACCTGCAGCGCTTCTTCCCGAGCGATGATCGGTTTTTAATGCGAGTTGGCAGGTCTTCTGACTTTCCCAAGACTTGTCTCCTTCCCGCCCAATAGGCAGTGGATGCTGATGCGACAAGTCCCTTTTCTCTGGGATTACAGCTGCGGGTACAGTTCACGACTTACACGTGATTCCCTATTAATTCCGTTGCATAGCACGATGCTTCGGAAACAATCTAGCGCTGCAAACATAAGAAGTTTTATCTTTGTTATCCAAATGGTATAAATATTGGCCTACAAAACTTAATGTGCATATTGACGAAAATACTTAGCCTGATACTTTTTGTAATTATTACAATAAGTAGCTCTGCACAGAGTCTGAATCCGCAGGACTCCATCTATCTGGCCAGATTTCATCGTGAATTGATTACCACAACCGACCAAAAGCCCAAGATCGATTCTATATATTTTTCCTACGCATCAAAAATTGCACTTATTGAATCAGAAATGAAAGCAATTCAGCAATCAAGTCTTAACGAAGAGGAAATTAATACTAAAGTCACAGCTCTCAACGAAGAAAAAAAGATGCAACGTCAACTCCGCGAGCTCGATCTCACAGCGATTCTCACAGACGAACAAAAGAAGATTTTCAACGAAAAAATCAAACCCTCCAAACCCGCAGTACTCCATTTCGGCATGACCCACGACCGCATGAATTGCGGAGTGTGCAAGTGAGTTAGAAATTCAGAATTCGGAATTCGCAATTCGCAATTCGGAATTCACAATTCGGAATTCAGATTTTCAATCTTCCAATCTTTCATTCTTTCATTCTTTCATTCTTTCTTTTCTCAAATTGCTTTCGAGAATCGTGATTCACCGACTTGAGAATGTAAATAGGCATCAAGGGCGGAGGCGATATTTCTGATGAAAAGCCTTCCTTTGACTGTCACCCTTACTTCATGTCCTTCCAGTTCAATAAGACCTTCTAATGCGAACTGCAATAGCTTCTCATAGGCATCGCGCTGGTGTTTTTCAGTCATTGAAAAATAGGGAATAGCAGCAATGTCTTTGCACATCAAATCCAAAATGCTTCTTCGTATTGACATATCTTCATCGTCTAGTACATGCCCATTTACGATAGGCCAACCGCCTTGCAATACTTTTATCTGATAGTCTTCAACCGTCTTTTCATTTTGAGCAAAAGCGCTCCATGCGTCGCTTATTGATGATGCGCCTAATCCTATTACAAGCCGATGATTGGTGGTGGTATAGCCCATAAAGTTGCGATGCAACGCACCATTAGTATAGGCAATCATTAATTGATCATTAGGCTTAGCAAAATGATCCATGCCGATGCTTACATAGCCCAACGCTTGTAAACGTGCACTTCCCTTTTGATACATTTCTATTTTCTTTTCTGCCTTCGGAACGTCATCATCACTATACCTACGCTGTCCTTTGCTCTTCCATGGAACGTGCGCATAACTGTAATACGCAATGCGATCGGGATCTAATTCTATAATTCGGTCAATGGTGTGTTCGATACTAAAAACGCTTTGACCTGGAAGCCCATAAATCAAATCAACATTGACACTTGTAAACCCAATGGCCCTTGCCTGCATGATGACCTCTTTGGTGCGCTCAAAAGTTTGAAGACGATTAATTAAAAACTGAACATCGGGGTCAAAATCCTGAACACCCACGCTGATGCGGTTAAAACCACTTGCACGAAGGGCTTCAAGATGTTTTTGGGTCGTATAATTCGGATGCACCTCCACACTAAATTCATGATGTGGTGCGATGGATGCACCGTCGGTTATTGCCGAAATTAAGGCATTCAAATGAAATGGTGAAAAAAATGTAGGCGTGCCTCCACCGAGGTGAATCTCCCGAATAATCGGCTTTTTAGAAAACAACGTTTTATACATCTCCCATTCTTTCAGAACGGCCGAGATATATGGTTCTTCTACTTTATGATTCTTAGTGATTCTTTTATTACAAGCACAATATGTGCACAATTCCTCACAAAAAGGAAGGTGAATATAAATACATACTTCCCCGTTTTCCTCTTCAAACCGAGCGGAAACAGCGGACTTCCATTGATCAAGGCTCCAATTGTCATAATTCCAATGAGGAACTGTTGGATAGCTTGTATATCGAGGCACGGCGACATCATATCGCTCTAGTAAACTGGTAAGGTCATTGTTAATCATAAATCGAAAGTATTGTGGCTCAGCGGGAAGCACACTAACCAAACTCAGCCCTGCGCCATGACATACATCAGTTTCAATATATTTGTACCTATGAGAACCTTATTCATCCTTAGCTTTTTCATTTTTATACTCCAAAGTGCTACTGGTCAGGAAAAATCACTAACGAGCTTTGTGAACCCCTTCATTGGCACCGATGCTCATGGCCACACCTATCCTGGAGCTACCGTTCCATTCGGAATGGTTCAATTGAGTCCAGATACGCGCCTAGAAGGTTGGGACGGTTGCAGCGGATACCACTATTCTGACAGCATCGTCTACGGATTTTCGCACACTCACCTCCAAGGAACGGGTGTTAGCGATTATGGCGATATTCTTTTCATGCCAACCAATGGAAAAACAGCTCAAGCTGGATTATGGAGAGATGCATACAAAAGCTCTTTTTCGCACAGTACTGAGCAAGCCTCGCCAGGCTTTTATAAAGTCAAACTCGACAATTATAATATCAACGTAGAGCTTACAACCACCGAGAGAACTGGTATTCACAAATATCAACTCGCACCAAAAGACACATGTCGACTTTTCATCGATATGATGCATCGCGATGAATTGCTTTATTATGATATTCAAACTATTGGTGACACGGTAGTATATGGTTATCGCGTGTCTAAAGGTTGGGCAGAGCAACAACATTGCTATTTCTATGCTGTATTCAGCAAACCATTTTTAGGAATGGATCAGCTCATGCAACGAACCGATGCAGTTAATGAAAATGGTGAACGAAACATCGTCTATGAAGAAGTACAAGTGTTTTCATTGCTATTCGCACCAGATAAAAAAAACGAACTAATTGTTAAAGTCGGTATTAGTGGAACGGATGTGGAAGGTGCTAAATACAATCTCTGGAATGAAGCCAAAGGATGGAATTTTGAAAGCTTTAAAAACAATGCAAATAAAAAATGGGAAGCACAACTTAAAAAACTTCCTATCAAGAGCGACGACAATGATCATTTGATCAACTATTACACGGCTTTGTATCATTGCTGCACTACACCGAACCTATGGAGTGATGTAGATGGCAGGTATCGAGGAATGGACGGACAAGTCCATATCGCAGCCGATTATGATCACTATACTGTATTTTCTCTTTGGGACACGTTCAGAGCGCTTCATCCCTTGTTTACAGCGATTGAAAAAGAAAGAACAGGACACTTTATTCAAAGTTTCTTGAGCATGTATCAACAGCGGTTCGAACTCCCCGTTTGGGAACTAGCCGCGAATGAAACTCACTGTATGATTGGTTACCACAGTGCAAGTGTTATAGCAGACGCTTGGGCCAAGGGAATACAGAACTTTGACCAGAACCTGGCAATGGAAGCACTCATTGGCTCTTCACTAAACAGTGAAGAAAAAATGGCTTACTATAATTTGGGATATGTGCCTTCGGAAAACTTTTCTGAAAGTGTAAGTAAAACGCTTGAATATGCCTATGACGATTGGTGTATTGGAACCTTCGCTAAAATGATAGGTAATGATGGCGCCTATGAAGAATATATGGAGCGTTCCCAAAACTGGAAGAATCTTTTTGACCCCGAAACTAAATTCTTCAGACCACGCAGAAATGCTGGATTCATCGAACCCTTCGATCCCTATCAAGTCAATTTCAATTACACAGAAGCGAATGCATGGCAATACCGTCTATTCGTGCCTCACGATATCGAAACACTTATTGATTTGCATGGAGGAAAAAATGAATTTAGAAAAGCACTCAATGATATGTTCTCGGCGAATACAAAAACCACTGGTAGAGAACAAGCGGATATCACGGGATTGATTGGACAATATGTGCATGGTAATGAGCCTAGCCATCACATGGCATCACTCTATAACTATGTAGATGATAATTATGATAAATCCTTTGAAATGACGCAGCGCATTATGAAGGAAATGTACAAACCCACGCCTGACGGTTTGTGCGGAAATGAAGACTGCGGTCAGATGTCTGCTTGGTACGTTCTTGCCTCTCACAATCTATACTCTACCACGCCAGGAGCCAAACAATGGGTTCAAACTGGACCGACAGATAGCACATTCCTTTCGCTAGGTATCCGTAGTTCTATTGCACCGAGAAGCAGAATATCCAGTGATGCAGTATTATCTCTTCCAATTATAAATGCAAAGAGTCAAGCATTTTCTGACAGCCTACTAATTACGCTATCTCACATTCAACCTGGTGCATATTATAGCTCCTACTTTACAGATGCTGAAGGAAAAGTAAAAGAATTGCGTGGCAAACAATTCTACATACACAATACAGGAACTGTTACTACAAGGGCAATATATGGAGAGCAACAAAGCAAGGATATCAATGCTACTTTTTACAAAAGAAACTCCTCTTTAAAAATCAAACTTACCAATCAACCAGACCCTCAGTACAATGGCAATGCACCAGATGCTCTAGTAGATGAGTTAAGAGGTAGCAATGATTTCAGAACAGGCTCTTGGCAAGGCTTTAGAGGCCAAGCATTAGAGGCAATCATTGATCTTGGCAAAGTTCAGCAAATCAACTCTATCACCTTATCCACCTTGCGAGATATAAAATCTTGGATATTTCATCCAGTATCTATCGAGTATTATATTTCAAAAGATGGAAAAGAATATTTCGCCGCTGGCTACCACGAAGATGATGAATGGGACAATTATTACCCAGAAGTTCGAGAATGGCAATCAACACCAAATGCCCAAGCGCGCTATGTAAAAGTTGTTGCCAAACCTCTCATGAATATCCCCGCTGAACATCTTGGGGCGGGAGAGGCAGGATGGATTTTTGCGGATGAAATTATCATCAAATAAAATGTTAGAGAATCCAATATTTTTTGATAGAAATCTCGCACACACTACGATGCATCCGCTTGGTTTGCATATTGAGCGCGCGGAAGGGATTTATGTTTATGATACCACCGGAAAAGCCTACATGGACTTGGTATCGGGTATTGGTGTAAATAATATCGGTCATGGTGTAAAGCCTGTCATTGACGCGATAAAAGCGCAATTAGATAAGCACATGCACGTGATGGTGTATGGAGAATATGAACAGAGCGCACAAACACAAGCGGCAAAAGAACTTACATCTCTTCTACCAGATCAATTGAATTGTGCTTTTTTTGTGAACAGCGGAACAGAAGCGAATGAAGCAGCTCTCAAACTTGCTAAAAGGTTGACGGGACGCACCAAGCTCGTCAGTTGTCGCGGTGCTTATCACGGCAGCACGCATGGTTCACTTTCTGTGAGTGGAAATGAAGTGAAGAAAGCAGCATTTCGTCCTTTGCTTCCAGACGTTCATTTCATTCGCTTTGGAAATTTTGATGATTTAAAAATGATCGATGAGCGCACTGCAGGCGTCATTATGGAAACGATACAAGGTGATGCAGGCGTGCGCATTCCAACACCTGAATATCTACAAGCCCTGCGTAAGCGCTGCGATGAAGTCGGCGCAAAATTGATCTTTGATGAAATTCAATGCGGAATGGGGCGCAGCGGAACGTATTTCGCCTTCTCCCAATTTGGTGTTATTCCCGATATACTCACGTTAGGAAAAGCCCTTGCAGGAGGCATGCCCGTCGGTTGTTTTGTAAGCTCTAAAGAAAACATGAAACAACTCACACACGACCCTGTATTAGGCCATATCAGCACCTTTGCTGGTCATCCCGTGATATGCGCTGCGGTGGCAGCTACGATAAAATATTTCAAAGAAAATGAATTCATCTGTCGTGTCCATGAAAAGGGAAATTACATCGCTGAAAGATTGAGAAAAATGCCCGGTGTAATGACAGTGCGACAACGCGGTTTGTTCTTCGCCATTGATATGGAAAATGAAGATATAGTAGCGAATGTGGTGATGAAGAATTTGGAGCAAGGACTGGTAAGCTTTTGGTTTTTATCCTGTCCCAGTTCATTTCGCATTGCACCTCCCTTGACCATCACTATGGAAGAAATCGACAAGGCGCTCGACATTATCGAGGCGTCAATGATACATGCACTGAAATAATATTTTTTTATTAAAAAAAAATCATCATTATGAAATGGCAAGGCAGAAGAAAAAGTTCGACTTGCGAGGATTCAACTCAGGAAACCCTTTCTAGTAAACAATAATTCTATTAGAAGAAAAATTTTGATCATCCCTTAAAACAAGATAATAGACTCCTGAAGCAAGTTGGTTTGGCAAAATCAATTCTGATGACAGATTGTTGTATATCTGAACCAACCTTCCGAATGAATCTCTCAACTCTATTTGAGCCTCTTTAGAATTAAATCCTTCAACATGCAAAACTCTCAACCCAGTCGGCACGGGATTGGGAAAAATGGAAAACTCTGTTTCTTCAATAATTGATTCCAATGAATTCAGACTAGAACAGGACGAAGCATCGACGCCTCGATGAATATCCAAATAGTTTAGAATCACTGCCGCAAATCGTGTAGCGAAAAGTTGTCGATTCGATTCGGTATCTCGAATTCCATCAAAATTCAGCTCCACCTGAACGCCATTGGTAGTTAGTTCGTCCTGATAGCATGTGTGATTCGCTACAATATAACCTCCGCTAAAATAATTAGATCCAATACCAGGGGCTGGAATTTCAGCGCTTGGAACGCTGGGATAACCTTCAGCGGCCAACAGCGACCCCATGCTTTGCGGACCTCGCAATAGCTGCGCATGCGATTGATTCTCGAGGTTCGAAGCCACCAAATTTTGAATAGTACTATAGGAAATAAAAGTCGAAGTATTCAATACTGCATCGCTCTCCTCTAATTCTTCTTCATAAAGTAAATATCCCAACTCAATGCGTTGTTGCTCATTTCCATGACCATGAAGATCTACAAAAAATATATTATCATCCCAATCATTGTTCGCAGTGGCCTGAGCTTGTGCGATAAAATCATGAAACTCATTCCAGGCAGTCATGGCTTGGGCATTTCCACAAGCTCCATCCGTTAGGTTGCGATTGCAATCCAATTTTCTTCTATGTAAATAACTATAGATAATATGAGGATAGCAACCCGTGGCCTCAAATAGTGCAGCATTGAGCGCATTCGCCACCTCAATGGTATTGGCATCCATAAAATAAACAGGATCGTTGCATGTGCGATCAGGAATATCAGCAGGCATCAAGGAGCCACCATGCGGCACTGATATCACAATGGGTAGAGTTCCCTGCTCATAAGTCACGTAACCATTGGTTCCTTCAATAATATCCTGACTTATTGTATTTTTTACAAAAAGTATAGAGAGAAGTAAAACAAAAGAAACCACTTTTACCATGTATTTTACTTCCATTTGGTACTAATTGGTATTGTCACTTTCATTGCAGTACCTAGCGATAAATCGAAAATAGGCTCAGGATTATTATTTTCCAAAAGATACTTCTTCGCCGTGTTGATACCAAAATTAAATTTATTTACATAACCCAATATCTTCAAAGCTTCTGCAAGCTCCAAGTTTCTATAATCACTTCTATTTGGAAAATTGCTCAGGTTTACCGTTCCAAATAAAAAGCCGGGATTCGAAATTTCGATTCTATCTGAAAATTCAGAAATATGAATAGGTGCGTTTGTCCCCTCATAGCTTCTATGCATGATCGCATTAAAAATTAACTCCCTAATTGACCAAAGAGGATAATTATAGATAATCTCCTCCCTCATGCTATCCTTATGTTGAATCAAACTTTTTTTAATAATCACAGCTTGAATAAACTCATCCAAGTTCAGCAAATCCAAACACAAGCACTTTTTGAACTCTTTTTCAAATTCAATTCCTGGAACAATCTCGCAACCTGCTACTTTAATATATTGAATATAGGCGCCAGGTATAAAATGTGTAGGTCTATGACCAAATAACAATATACCTGCATTGGTTGGACAATCATATTGCAGATCAAAAAAACGCAATGACGCTAATTGATGTTTGATAGGACGATGATTTTGTTCCAAAGTTTCTTTATCTACTGCTTTCGGCAAATAGAACGTTTTAAAAAGATCCAATTGCAAATCATCTAGTGTAGATCCTAAACATGGACTTGTGTCAAAAGACCTAGCTAAACTACTCCGCCGTTCCGACAAAATCTTCTCCTCTTCTATGCTTGCCTTCGCTTTTCTTGGGCCAATTCTTATCCAACATCTTCCATCATATCTGACGGGGGGAAACTGCGATGGCCTTACTTCAACCACTACCACATCACCTCCATCGATTTTATAAACTGGACTTACCGAAAGTGATGGTTGAGGCAAAACATTCACGTTAGATTTTATATTGCCAATCTTCTGAAGTTCGTCATCGCCTATTGTCATTCCACTAACACTTCCATCGTCATTGACTCCAATTATGATATAACCTGATTCGCGATGGTTCGGAAAATCATTCGACAAAGCGCAAATCGCAGGCCCTAATTTATCCTCAGGAAAAGAAGTGGTCCTTTCAATTCGGTCCGACTCTAAATCCGCAATTAACGCTCGTATTTTATCCTCTGTCATCTCTTATCACTTTTTATTATCGCAAAGGAGTCATCCTAGAAAATATGCCTTCAAAACTACAACCTTTTTCAATTCATTTGAACCGTCAATAATTACGAGACGCTTACGCCGATTCTACCATGTACTCCAACTCCGGATACTTCTTTAATTCTTTCACCAAGTCATTCGAAACAGCGACTTTATTATGCGACAAACTGGGCAATACCAATTCAGTATTTCCATCTCTTATCTTAAATCGCATCTGCGTCTTGCCTTGACCACTTTGAATCAATGATGTCAAATTATCTATCATAGTAGTGCTCACAAACTCCAAAGGAACCGTAATGGTAAGATAGCGTGCCATCTTCTCACGAATCTCGTACAAC
This sequence comes from Flavobacteriales bacterium, assembly GCA_046309775.1. Taxonomy (GTDB): domain Bacteria; phylum Bacteroidota; class Bacteroidia; order Flavobacteriales_D; family Sanyastnellaceae; genus JAIXWP01. Next base: position 5,039 of record JBKCOM010000011.1, on the reverse strand, counting down.
GGCTCCACCCTATTAATTTTAAATTCCAATCCTTTGTCAGCATCTGGTCCGAACTTCTTTGTTTGTACGCGACCAGCTATGAACAGGAAGTGTCCTTTTTGCAAAAGATGTCTGTACTTCATGTAATCCTCACCAAACAAAACGAATTCAAAACTGCCTTCGTAATCTTCCATTTTGAAAGTTCCAAAAGGCTTGTTACTGGCGCGGGCCACTTTCTCTATCACTTCAGTTACCATGCCCGCAAGCTTCAATTCGCGATTTTTATTTTGCTCCATATCCTGAAGTAAAGTCAATCCACCTTCAGAACAAAAGCTTCTTATTTCCAATTCGAAATCATCCATCGGGTGTCCACTGATGAACATTCCTACTACTTCCTTCTCTTTGGATAATTGTGAAAGCGTATCCCACGGCTCTACTACAGGCGGCTGTGGCTCTGGCATCGCTGCCTCCGCCATATCGCCAAACAATGATACTTGCGAAGTATTCTTACTCTCACGAATGCTGTTTGCGTATTTCAGCAGGGTTTCGATAAATGTTTCCGACTTGCCGTCTGGCGCAAAATAGGATGCTCGTTGAATTTTGAATTCATCCAACGCTCCAGCGAGAGCGAGCGATTCGAGCACTTTTTTGTTTCCCGCCTTCGCATCGATTCGCTCCATGAAATCAAAAATATTCTTATACGGACGAATCTTTCTTTCCTTCACAATACTCTCTACTGCATTCTCTCCCACTCCTTTTACTGCCGCTAATCCAAATCGAATTTCGCCTTTTTGATTCACCGTAAACATCGCATTCGATTCATTCACATCTGGTCCTAGTACAGGGATATTTTGCAATTTACATTCTTGCATAAAGAAAGTCACCTGTTTTATATCACTCAAGTTATTGGATAAAACAGAAGCCATGTACTCGGCAGGATAGTGCGCCTTCAAATAAGCCGTCTGATAAGCCACCCATGCATAACACGTGGAGTGTGACTTGTTGAAGGCATAACTCGCAAACGCTTCCCAGTCTGTCCAAATCTTTTCGAGCTTGTCTGCTGGATGACCATTAGCCGCGGCGCCATCCATAAACTTGCCCTTCATTTTATCCAATACATCCTTCTGCTTCTTACCCATCGCCTTACGCAATACGTCGGCCTCACCTTTAGAGAAACCAGCAAGCTTTTGTGAAAGCAACATTACCTGCTCTTGATAAACGGTAATACCATAAGTCTCCTTGAGGTATTCTTCCATATCCGGCAAATCATAAGTAATCGCTTCTGTACCATGCTTACGTTTGATAAAGCTTGGGATGTATTCCAGCGGTCCAGGGCGGTACAATGCGTTCATCGCAATCAAGTCATCGAAGACTGTTGGCTTGAGATCACGCAAGTATTTTCTCATTCCATCACTTTCGTATTGGAATATCGCCACTGTTTCGCCGCGTTGAAAAAGTTGATAGGTCTTCTCGTCATCGAGTGGTATCGCATCAATGTCGATGTCGATTCCCTTCGTTTCCCTCACCATACGAATGGTATGTTTGATCAGCGTGAGTGTTTTCAAACCCAAGAAGTCCATCTTCAAAAGGCCTGCACTTTCTACCACGCTGTTGTCAAACTGTGTACACCACATATCGCTATCCTTCGCGGTAGCCACGGGAACAAACTTTGTGATATCGTCAGGAGTAATGATGACACCACAGGCATGAATACCAGTATTACGCACCGAACCCTCTAAGATTCCGGCCATTTGCAATACTTTTCCTTCGTTGGTGGTGCTCTTGTATATCTCACGAAGTTGCTTCGCATTCAATAGGTCATCGCCATTGAGTTTTGAAGCAAGTTCTTTATCATCATATTTTAAAATCTTCGCTAAGTCGCCATCAGGCATCAATTTGGCGATGCGATCGGTATCTGGTAATGGCAATTCAAATACGCGTCCTGCGTCGCGAATAGATGACTTCGCAGCCATCGTACCATAGGTGATGATCTGCGCCACCATATTATTGCCATACTTCTTGCGTACATAATCAATCACTTTGTCGCGTCCTTCGTCATCAAAGTCGATATCGATATCGGGGAGCGACACACGCTCAGGATTCAAAAAACGCTCGAAGAGGAGATTGTACTTTATCGGATCGACGTTGGTGATACCAATGCAATAAGCCACAGCACTGCCCGCAGCAGAACCGCGGCCAGGACCCACGCTCACTCCCATTTCTCTCGCCTTTGCACAAAAATCTTGCACAATCAAAAAATAACCAGGGTATCCTGAGTTTTCAATCGTCTTTAACTCAAAATCAATACGCTCGGTGATCTCAAGTGTTACCTCTTTATAGCGGCGCTTTGCACCTTCATACGTGAGATATCGCAGATATGCGTTTTCGCCTCGCTTACCGCGATCTTCTGCATCTTTAGGATCTTGAAACTCCTCAGGGATTTCAAACTTTGGAAGTAGAACCTCGCGTGCGAGTTTATAAGACTCACACTTGTCGGCAATTTCCATCGTAACAGCAAGCGCCACTGGCATGTCAGCGAATAATTCCGACATCTCTTCAGTGGTCTTGATATAAAACTGATCATTGGGCAAACCAAAACGAAACTCGCGACCACGCTTTCCAATATACTTGGATGGCTTACTTACATATTCGCCTTCCTTTACGCACACCAAGGCGTCTTGAGCCTCGGCTTCGGAACGTTCGTTGTAGTAGCTGGAATTAGCTGCAAAATACTTGACACCATATTTTTGACAAAACCGAATGAGTACTCGGTTTACGAAATCTTCCTCTTCCAATCCGTGGCGATTGATTTCTGCATAAAAATCTTCGCCAAATTGCTCTTTCCACCAAACAAATAATTCCTCTGCTTTTTCTTCTCCAAAATTTAAGATGGTATATGGAATCTCGCCATACATGCCACCTGTAGTCACAATGAGATTTTCTTTATATTGTAATAATGTCTCTTTGTCTATGCGAGGAACGTAATAAAATCCCTCTGTAAAAGCGATCGAAGACAACTTGGCGAGGTTGTGATAACCGTCTTTATTCTTCGCCAAAATCACTGTCTGAAATCCATCATCCTTGTTGGTCTTGTCTTTAAGATCACGACAGATATTCAACTCACACCCCACAATCGGCTTGATTTCGCTTTTAAGTGCTTCGCTCACGAATTGAAACGCACCCATCATATTGCCATGATCGGTAATCGCTATCGCAGGCCAACCGCAAGCCTTCGCCTTCTTCACCATCGCCGATATCTCAATGGTAGATTGAAGCACCGAATACTGGGAGTGAACGTGGAGGTGGACGAAGGAGACAGAATGAGAATGAGAATGAGAATGAGAATCAGGAGAAGGAGTAGGAGTAGGAGTAGGGGTAGGAGAAGGGGAAGATGCAATTGGCGTCTTGAAATTGCTGTCTTCTAGGATAGGAGCCTCGTAGATGACTGAAGATGGATCTGAAACTTCTTTTACGGCGATGACTCTTTTTTGAATCAATCCAAAAAAACATTTTGAAGTAGCATCAACGTCGAAAGCCGCGTCGTGCGCCTCTTCGAAGGCGACGCCAAAAAGTTTGACGTGCAGTTCTGTAAGCGTTGGCCATTTGAATTTTCCGCCCTTGCCGCCGGGGATAGCGCAAAACTCCGTGGCTAAATCTTTTGTATCCAGAGATTTTTTTGTCTTCAACACCAATTCGCCAAATCCCTTGCGGTAATATTCAGCGCCCATAATATTGATATCAAATTCAATATTATGGCCGGCGATATATTCAGCTTTATTGAGGTCTTCTTGAAAAATCTCTAACACCGACTGAAGCGAATGCCCTTCGCGCATCGCCCGTTCTGTCGAGATGCCATGAACTTTCTCCGCATTGAATGGAATACTGTATCCTTCTGGTTGAATGATATAATTCCCTCTGTTGACCAATTTGCCTGAAAAATCATGCAATTGCCAAGCAAGTTGCACACACCGCGGCCAATTATTAGAATCCGTTATCGGTGCATTCCAACTCCCCGGCAGACCAGTGGTCTCTGTATCAAATATTAAAAACATGAATAGGCTAATTTAGATGGTAAAGATACAATTTAGTGACTAGATACTAGATACTAGTGACTAGTTTCAGTGAGATAGTCACTAGTCGTTAGTCACTAGTCACTAGTCGTTAGTCACTAGTCGTTAGTCACTAGTCACTATTTAGGTTATTGCTCTCATATAGATCGATGATGTGCTGACTCCATTGGATGGTGCGCTTGGCCCACTCGACTTTTAATGCTAACTTTTCCTCCTCCGAGAGCTGCCATTGGATGTTTGAAGCACGCAGTTTTTCTATCAATGTTTGCATGATTACGGCAGAAGCAACGGATACATTCAAACTCTCTGTAAAACCATACATCGGAATCACAACATTTTCGTCGGCTAACGCTTTCATTTTATCACTCACTCCCGTCAACTCTGTACCCATTACGATGGCAGTCTTCTGGGTGATATCCAATTCATCCAAGGGCTTTGCATTTTCGTGCAATGCCGTTGCAACAATTTTATAACCTCTATCCTTTAAATCACGAATGCAAGCATCGGTGTTATTCTCTGCTTCATTGTATTGATGCAAAGTGAGCCAATCGTATGAACCGCGTGCAATGCGACGATGCAAGAAAAAACTATTTCTATTTTCTATTGAGTAAATATCCTGAATCCCCCAACTCTCCATGCTTCTCACAATTGCGCTTGAATTGTGCGTTTGATAAACATCCTCCATCACCAATGCCAAATGGCGCGTGCGATTGCTCACTACTTTATCAAACAACTCACGCTTTCTTTCCGTGAGATGTTCGCTCAATAAATCGTATAACTTTTGTGACATGCGATTGCAAAAATATGGAGAATAAAAAAGGGCTAGCTCGTTGGAGTTAGCCCTTTAATTTTTTTTGTTGGTGAGGTAGATTACTTCACTTTAGTCTGAAGCTCAGCACCAGCCTTGAAACGTACTACGTTCTTAGCTTTGATAGTGATTTCCTTACCAGTCTGTGGGTTACGACCTTTACGAGCGGCACGCTTAGTAAC
>JBKCOM010000010.1:0-2097 GCA_046309775.1 Flavobacteriales bacterium | reverse complement strand
ATTTTGGCATTTCGGGACAACGACTAATATTAGTGAAAGGACCAAAAGAGAAACTTCATAACGACTTCTATGTTTTAGAATTTAAACCAAATGACCGCCATGACTTTTGGACTTATTTTTCTGTTGGTATGTCGCTTGACCAAAAAAGATGATAACTTAATTGAAGTTTTTGTTTTTTCGCCTCGACAAGACCTTGACCAAGTTGAATTGATTACAGTTTGTGCTTCTTATCATCGCAACGGTTTGCCTTTAAATATTCATCATACATTTAATATTGGCAGACCTTGGCTCGACAATTCTATCTGCGACCATTGTTTTATTTCATTACCTTATCTTGACGGAGAAGCTCTTGAACTTTTTAACTTCAAGGACAAAGTTTATCATTGTTATTGGCTAATACCAATTACTGAAAAAGAAAGAGACTATAAAATTGACAAAGGTTGCGAAGCCTTAGAACAACTTTTCGAGGACAAGCAACTTGACTATTTAAAACCTGACAGAAAATGTTTATTGACAAATTAAACACTATAGACAGAACCCCAGCTGCAAACAGTACATTGGCAATAGGCGGGGTTTTGTCTCCGTTTGACAGTTTAGTTGTAGCCAAAAGTGTTGTGTTTCGCATATACATTAGTGGTAAAAATCCCACCAATCAAAAATCTGCAATCCGTTGGTGGCCATTATAAGAAAACGATAATTTAATGAGAAAATTAATTTGGATAATATTACTTTCAATTGTTGTAATCATCGTAGGACTCATTTTGTATTTCTCTCATTTTAGTGGAAAATATTCAGACAAAAGCGATGACTTGTCAAACTTTGCCACATTTAATGGATACTTTCTTAGTATTATTAACCTGATTATATTAGGATATATTTCTTACATAACCTTTCAAACTACCCATACATACAACAGACTTCAAATTAGACCGCTGCTTTTTATAACACTTGACAAACCAGAACAAATTATTGGTACTTTTAAGGATAGCTGGTATGTAATTAACGGCGCAAAAAATGCCGCACTAAATTTAATAGTTCGTTATACTACTGATAGAAATTCGGAGGCTTTTACCAAATGGGTTTCATGTACATCTTTAGCAGAAAGTCAGCGATTAGAATTGTTTTGGGTTCATTGGGCTGACAAAATAGAAATTTGCTTCACTGACTTGACTAACGAAAGGTTCTACTCGTTTGAGTTTATGGATTATAGCGGAAAAACTAAGGAGATTTCAAAGCAGGAATTTTCCGAATTCATGCGATTGGCAGCTGAAAATAGAGATAATAACTTGACACACTTAAGAGACAAACTCGAGCAATATATATCGAGTGAAAAATTGAAGGGTACTGCTGATATCATGAAAGATTACACAAACAATTTTATCAACAAACAAATAAAAGCTTGACAAAAAACGGCTACTAACAATGTATTGACAAATGGCAGGAAGATGAATATATTGTTCGTTAATCAGCTTCGGTTTCGGCAGTCGAATAATGGCAGGCAATGAAAAGGGTCTTTTTCATAATTGATATGATACTTGAGATTGACGGAATCAAAACCTTTCAACAGGTGCTTACATCACTGGAAGAGATGTATGGTTCAATTGACGGCGATTCAATCGCCAGTATCCGCAAGATTTTAACTTCATTAATTGCAAGCGGTGGTCTGCAACAAAAAGCAAAATGAAAGAAAGGGGCAATGGCACCAACAAACAATACCATATATTTATGAAAAAAAAGACACTCAATATCCCTTCTTTTATCTTTATTTCCTTTATGTTAACAAACTCTCTGCCCGCACAAACGGTGCCGCAGAGTTTAGACACGCTGTTCACTACTCTATTCAATACTGGCGATTTCAACGGCGTAGTTTTGGTTGCAGAAAAGGGGTCTCCAGTCTATGAAAGATCGTTCGGATATGCAAATTTCGCAAAACAGCAACTGCTTAACAACAATACTTCTTTTGAACTTGCGTCAGTGGCTAAACAGTTTACCGCATTGGCAGTGATGCAGCTGGTTGAAAAAAAGAAACTAGACTATTCCACTGAGATCAATACATTATTCCCAGAGCTCAAATTTGAAAAAGTAACAGTTGAAGAT
>JBKCOM010000009.1:0-7461 GCA_046309775.1 Flavobacteriales bacterium | reverse complement strand
AATGAGTCTTCCAACCACCGATCCATCGAAGAAGAAAAACTCATTCTTAAGTTAATTAAAACTTCATGCTACGACAAAAGAAAGCGACTCAACTTCCAACAAATGATGGAAATTACAATCTTAAGTTGACGCGTATGCCCGTCGGGAATCGAACCCGAATCTACAGTTTAGGAAACCGCTATTCTATCCGTTGAACTACGGGGCCAAAAAAATTTTGCGAAGATAAGGGTTTAGAGACGAGCGACAAGCGACGGAGCGACGGAGGGTGAGGGGCGAGGGGCGAGGGAAGGAGATAGGAAAATAGGGGATAGGAAAATAGGAGATAGGAATTGTTCTCCAATTTTAAGCTAGTCGCTTTCCCTTGTTCTTGTTCTTGTTCTAGTTCTTGTTCTAGTTCTTGTCGTTACTTCCCGCCGTCGAGTCCGATTTCTTGTTGGACTTCTTTTTTTGAAACCTTCCATATAAACCCGTCAAGCACGTAGTGCGTCAATTGGGGGAGGGCGAGTAGGGGGATGAGGATACTCAACCACTCCCGCTGCTGAATATGTGGAAGAAAATAAAGCCCAGAAAAAAACTGCGGATGATCGCGCCAATGCAATGTGTCCCACATGGCTTCCTCAAAGATTGCAAGGGTGATTAAAACCATTAGGAACACTAAGACGCTACCCAACAGCCGAACGCCTCCTCGAGGCGATCCTTGGCCTTCTAATTCCTTTTGTCGGGTAAACCATACCAAGGCCATGTACGGAATGCCATGACTCACCACATTCAATGCTGTAAAGGTCAAATCAGCATTAAAATAAACAATGCCAAAATACCAACTCAATATCGTCCCAACTATCAATCCGTGCTTCGGGAAATTCAGTCCATATTGTACAACTTCATAAATAGTGCTGATTATGTATGTTGCTAGTATCCCAAAATACAATGCTTGCAGCGCGAGTTGCAGATTAGCAGAAGCTTCCATCATCATGAAATCACCATCTACAAACCAATGAAACTCACGATTGGCATCGAGGTGCCAATAGATAATAGGATAGACACTCGCAGTGTAAATGGTAATAGTTTGTATTCCCCGAAGCCAACGAGGCAACTGCTCTTTTCTACCGTAGATTTTCATGAATCCATATTGCTGTCGAATAAAATGAAAGACGGCGAGGTAGGCGAGGCAGCGCCAAAACCACAACGGATCTATTGTGTATAGCATCATCGCGATGGCAAATGATATTGCGGGTATGCGCAACATCACTCCTCGATACTTTTGAAATGCTGACTTACTGAGGTAAGAGCGGAACATTGTGCTATAAACATGAGCGACGTCAATTCCAACTACTAAAAACATCCATAGCCATGGAGAAACATCCGCACTTTGTATCGCGTCAGATGGTAGGCAAAATAATATTGCGAGCACCAAAAAAGGCGGCGCGATGATCAACATTCCATCCCACAAAGGAGAATGTATATAAGAATTTATGCTGGTTTTCTTTATCATTGAATGCTCCTCAATAATGCATCCGCTGCACTCAGTCCTTGATGAAATGCTTCTTCAAATACCGATATGCCTCCATGATCACAATGAGCGAAATATACATTTTGGACTTGACTGAGCGTTTCATTTCTCTTCGGCCGCTCTTCCCACAGTGCGCCAATCACGGGTCTTGGCATGGCATGTCCCCATAACTTAATATCGACGGACGTGGTATGAGCTTCTATATCGGGGTGAATTATTTTTAGTTCATCAAAAATAATTCGTCCCCATTCTTCATTGGCTGTTTCGTATGCTTTCATCCGCTCGGCTTTTGCATCACTACCGCTGAGTGGACGATAATAGGTGAGCACCAAGCGGGTGGGCTTCATAATGGGCAATTGATGACTACTATTTACATAGCCCAGCGATTGCTGATTCATAATCACATTGTCCCAAGACATTTTTGAACCAAGTCTTTCTTGTAATTGATTTGATACGGAAAGATTGGCTACCAACCACGGTGCATAGGAAACATTGGAAGCACTGTCAGCAATGGTCTGCGAAACATTCCCCTGCATTTTTCGATGCACAAATAGCGGTAAGGCGTTGATGATTTTTTGTGTGGAAATACGGAGAGAACGTTGTTTTTTTACATCATAACAAAGCACTTCAAATCCGCGGTCGGCGTTGGATATAGAGTAGACAATTTGATTTGTTTGAATCTTGTCTTGCGGAATTCCATTTTGCAGACAATTCACTAAAAAGCCGTTGCCTTCCGGCCATGTGAGTACATCATCGGATTGCGCATTGGCGGCACTGGCTTTGCGCGCTGCGAAATAATGGATGCCCGCCCAGGCAGAAGTGTCGTGGCATGAGGTGCCGAAATCATCTTTGCAACAATAGTCTACATACCACTTGAGATTTTCGCTTTTGAATCCATTTTCCGAGAGCCATGTCGCCATCGAAATGGAATCTAGTTTGGTATAAATATGTTTACTCGAAGAATGCTCCAATGGCAGATCAAATGCGTATTTCCCATCAGCGTCTTTTTCCCATTTGAACGTTTCCATCATTTCTAAAAACCTACGAAATTCTAGGATATCGGCTTCTGTTTGACCTACTGTAGGAATGATTCCCTCTTGCCACATTCCATTGCAAAAAAGCCTTTCATCCGGTTCTGCACAGAGGTATTCTTCTTTGTAAAACGGCATTCCATTTCCATCGTACTTCGTAATAATTCCATTTTCTTCTAAAAAAAATAAGAGTTCTTTGTTGTGATTGCTCACGATAGGCAGATAATGCGCCCCAAGAGGGTAGGCATTAATATCATTGGAGCGTGATGATGAATTGCCGCCGATTTTTTCATCCAATTCAAGCAATAGAAATTCATTGAATCCTTTCTTTATAAGCCGTCGCGCGGCGGATAACCCCGATACGCCACCGCCAAGAATAAGCGCTGGAATGGTTATCTCTTCTGCTGGTTCAGGAAATTTTCCGGTTCTCAGTAAATGTCCTACCGAGGTGTTGTTTGCATCTGTAATGCTAATTTTTTTCTGGTTAATGTCACAACTCGAAAGAAGTGCAGGCCCCGCGAGAATGCCAGCTCCAAGCACACTCGTATGGAATAGAAATCTTCTTCGGTTGATTTTATTATTCATATTCACCCCATTCTTCTTCGAAGTAGTGCACCAGCGATTGATTGTTGAGTCGGTTTATTTCCGTCTCGACATAAGACATATCCTGAGGAAAGTTTTGCATTTGTTGCCATGCATTGGTGTCTAGAAAACGCATGTTTTCTTTTTTAGAAATAAATGGCAAAGCTCGAGGACTGTGATGAATCAGGATAAAACCCCATTCTCCAAAAGACGGAACATAAGCGTGATAGGGGAGGGTGGCCCATCCACCGGCGCGACATGTGTTTTCGATACACCAATATGATTTTCGCGCATAATAAGGTGAAGTGGATTGAATCACACAAGCTCCATTATCGTTCAAGTGTTTTTTTAATTCTTCATAAAATGCAAGGCTATATAATTTGCCTAAAGAAAAGTTGGAAGGATCGGGAAAGTCGATGATGATGACATCGAATTTTTCGGTGTTTTGTTTTAGCCAAATGAATGCATCGGTATTGATAACAGATACTGAAGTATTGAGAAGGGCTTTTTCATTTAATTCGAGAAGGGCTGCATTTGTTTTAAAGAGATGCGTCATGGCGCTGTCGAGGTCCACGAGATGAATGGACTCAACCTCTGGATATTTTAATATTTCTCGCACTGCAAGGCCGTCCCCACCGCCCAAGACAAGGATTTTTTTTCTATCACCAGCGGATTGCATAGCTGGATGCACAAGAGCTTCGTGGTAGCGGTATTCATCGCGTGAAGAAAATTGAAGATTACCGTTGAGGAATAAGCGGAGGTCGTTGTTTTCTTTCGTGAGTATGATGCGCTGATAAGGAGATGATTGAGCGTAAATGATCTTATCCATGTATTGCTGCGTCTCAGTCCATTTGGTAATACGATTGGAGAAAGCGAAACCGGTAATAAGGAAAAAGAGAACCGCCCATGAAGTTGTTTTTAGCAAGCGTAAATTTTTGGTCAAGTGTCCGAACTCAATGCATACCCATAGTGCAACAGCGGTATTGAGTATTCCAAAAAAGAAAGCCGTGCGAATCAGTCCTAGCTTAGGAACGAGCAATAAAGGGAATATAATACTGGCGAATAATGCACCGATGTAGTCAAAGGAAAAGACACGAGAGACGAGGTCGCGAAAATCAAACTCATCTCGCAGAATAGCCATTAATAGAGGGATTTCGAGCCCTACGAGTGTGCCTGTTGCTGCAACTAATCCGAATAAGAGAATTCGAAAGGATTCGATATGATTAAAGCAAATGAATAGGATGGCCGCGCTGCAACCGCCAATGAGCCCGACCAATATTTCAATCAGAACGAATTTCTGAAGCAAATTGGTGGTAATGAATTTTGAAAGATAGGACCCAATACCCATCGAAAAGAGATACACTCCAATGATGAGGCTGAATTGCGTAACGCTATCTCCAAGTAGATAACTGGCTAATGTACCAGCAATCAATTCGTAAATCAAACCACAAGTGGCGACTACAAAAACAGAGACGAGTAGGAGCGAACTGAATCGAATTCTTTTTTTATTCTCCATTGACCGATCAGCCGTGAATTGCTGAAGATATAATGATGGCTATCGCGATCATAAAAGCACCAGCCATCAATGCAAGGGCGGTATTTTTATTCTGAACGATTTCTTTCCAGAGATTTTCTGGGGCTATTTTTTCTACGATTACGAATGAAATAATTAGAATCAATATTCCAATTCCAGAGTAAACAATGGATGAAATGATGTACTTAAGGTTGAGTAGTTCCATGTGATTATTTATTTGTGATATAGTCTATTGCCTGTCGAACCAGAAGAGGAATCCCTTTCGTAGTCAGAAGTAGTGATATTTAGAATGCGGTAACCAAAAAATGTTGAAACAGAATACACGAGGAAGAGCACAGAGAAGAAAATAAGAAATCCTCTCATTCCGCGCATTTTAAGATCTTTAAGCGTATTCATCATAACTTAATAATTTTCATCAAATTCTGAGTTTGCCCATCGTTTTGTTTCATAGGACTTGCGCAAAAAATAGGTTGAGAGCATGGCAGCCAGTCCGAGAAATAGGAATAAAAGGTAATTGCTAGTAAGGAAAGGCGCCTTGATCCAAGTGACAGTTAAATCAGGCCCGTTGACATTTGGTTTGGTGGCTGAAACAAGGATATGATATGTTCCTTTATCCAAACTCGAAATGATTACGCGGCTGCGCTTGCTTCCTTCTGTCCAACTCTCTCCGTCTGTAGTGCCAGAGTAGTATTCCACATCTTTCCAGAAAGGAATTTGTTCGCCTGTTGTTTGATTTATTAAATAGCCTTCCGCACCAATCCATGTATTGCTTACCTCTGCATCAAGTTTTATCTCCAAAGCGGTCCAATTGCTTTCAAGGGTGAATGAAGGCGTTTTATAATAGATTTTTTTTGCCTCACGGACTTCTTGTTGTTTTTTTTGAAAGCGAACGAAAGCAATGGAGTCGGCTTGGTAGAGCATCATCTTTGGATTTGCCCCCAGCAAAGAATCCTTGAAGGCATCAATTTCGGTAGCGGGCACTTCGTAATTTGTCGCGACTTCTGCAGGTTTTATTTTGGTGCTGCCAAGTTGCGTCTCCATTGCGTAAGAAATCAAAGCAACAAAGCTCAAAAGGGCTAAATAGGCGACAAAGGCAAACATTAAGAGATTACCAGGAATAGAAATGGGGTTGGGAGTTACAGCACCCTGAGATCTGCGTCGAGGTATAGATAGAATGTCTGGAATACCTTCTTTGATTTCGTCTCGTGACACGTGTCGGCCTACAAACCATTGTGCGGAATCACTTGTGGTTTCACATGATAATATGTGTGGCGGTGCAATGTATTCTTTATAAAAAGAACTCGTGGTAGCGATATATGGCGTCTCACCAGCAAATCGCAAGACATCTACTTTGTCGTAGCTGTATTGTTGATAGGTGCGCAATTGGTATTTCACCTCAGTGCCTTTGGGCACTGGTATGTGTGGGATTGCCTCTAGAAAAATCCAATTGCCTTCTATTTCACTAAGTGATGTTACTGGTTTGCCTGGAGCGTAGAGATAGTATTCACACCAGGTGAAATAGGCATATTCATTCAATTTTTTCTTGACAGCTCCCACGCAGATATAGGTGGTGTCGTTGAGCACGACGGTGCTGCCAATGGGAATTAAAAAAGTAGAGTTAAAGCTGAATTTTTCTTTTTGTTCGAATTGCTTCAACTCGCCCATAATTAATTTGGAGGTGAAACAGCAAGAAGGGCATGAAACAAGCTTTGTCCATTGAGGGAGCCTAACGGTCAGCGGCTCTTTACAATGAGGACAGCGATAGTTTTTATTTATTTCTGGAAGGGCGCTCATTTTCCTCTGTAAATCTACTGAATAATGAATGAATTTTTGTTCTCTACTCGTTGAAGTGTTTGCACATCGAAAATCTCGATTTCTTTTTTATTCATTATCCAAATACAATATTCTGTTTTATCAGCGTGACTAAGATTTAGGATAAAGGGTTTTTCGTATGTGTCGAATAGCGGCAAAATCTCACCAAAGCCAACCGCGTCAACCACTTTGTCTATTTGAAAAAGAGTCATTTTTTGATGATCAATCTTTACTGAGTCGTTGATAGCGACATTGGCAAGTTCGGATGGAGCTATTTCAATGAAAAACTTGGTATACAGTGAAAATTCTCCATGCCAGTAGTGTATGTATTTCAGTTGGGAATCAGAATTTCTTATTTTAAACCACTGGCTGCGGCGATTCTCGCTTTCAAGTAAGAGCGTACCAATGATTTCGTATTCGGTGTCATTAATATGAACGAATTCACCGTGTTTAAATTCGATTAGCTGGAGTAATTCGCGGTTGAACGTGCGGATGAACCTTTTTTCTTTTCTTTCATAAAGTTTACCGCAGTTAGTGCAAGCGATATACTCGGTTTTAAAATCCCAAAATGAAAGTGGTTTTCCACAATCACAATCTCCAGCGGTTTTGATTAAAAGGCTCATCTACGAAGAATATTCTTGGCTACAGTTACGGCCGCAAAATACGCAGAAATTTCATTGAAAATATTCTCTCCTTTGCCGTCATTGTTATTTTCATAATTGGAGAGAAAGACGTCAAAGGTCACTCTGCCATATTCGGGCCAAGTGTGCACGGATATGTGAGACTCGGTGAGGCAAATAGCAGCAGTAAAACCAGCGTTTTCGAAACTATGATAGACTTCACCGACTTTATTCAAATCATGTTTGGCAATGAGCGCGTCGATGAGTTTTTTGCACCCTTGGGCATCATACATGGCCCCAACCTCCACCGCCTCAATATCCCCAATAAAATGTAGTCCTGGATTATATTCTTTCATTTTTTTTCAATTTATT
>JBKCOM010000008.1:0-3196 GCA_046309775.1 Flavobacteriales bacterium | reverse complement strand
TAAAAAACACGCTTCCCGTAATCTTAAACTCATAAATACAATATTTTAATTGTAAATAATCCATCAATTTGACAATAACTATCCTATTTGTGATTTTAAATTTGTATAATATAAATCTTAACAACACTTGCGGATTTTAGGCGCTATCGGAACTCCAAATTCCCTTATTCTTTTCCTCCTTGTTCCTTGTTCTTCTCTTCCTTGTTCTTTTTAAACTCTTGGCAAGAATATTGAGCCTTAAATTGCAAGAAACTTCTGAAAATATGAGCTTATGAAAACAGTTCTCTTCACCGCGCTAATCCTCATACTCTGGACCTCAAAGTCGTATGCGCAACAACCCGATTGGATTACCAATAGACCTAATAGCTCGCTGCACTATATCGGTATCGCTTCTGCGGAAAAAAACAATACCAACTATCAAAAAATCGCCAAGCGCAACGCACTTGATGACCTATTAAGCGAAATTCGTGTCACCATTCAAAGTGTATCCATCCTCAACCAGATGGACAATAATGGGGTATTCAAAGAAGAATATCAAAGCATCATTAAATCTACAGTTGCCGACGAAATAGAAAATCTCGAACTCGTCGCCACCCATGAAGACGAAACGCACTACTACGTTTATTACCGAATACTCAAGGAAGAATACGCTAACCAAAAACAACGCAACAAAGAACAAGCACAAAAAATGGCGCTGCAATTCTTTGAAAAAGCAAAAAGCGCTGAATCAACAAAAGACTACGTCACCGCTATCGATTTTTATTTACAATCATTGTTGGCCATCAAAGCCTATTGGGGCGAGAATATCGAAGTGACATACGATGGTAAGTCTATATTTCTCGCAATTGAAAGTTATACTCAATTGCAAAAACTACTCGATAGCATCAACCTCACATCAGACGCTCAAACGATCAATTTCAACTCCCGAACAGAAAACAAAACCCTCGTCATTCAAGCCAAGGACAACGAAAATAACACGATATCCAAAGTTCCGCTCATGGTGAGTTTTCTTCCCCAAAGGGCACAACAAAAAAATTATTTCACCAATGAAAATGGACAAGCTAGCATCACGCTAGGCTTGACCAACAATGTAGACTTCAACCAAGTCGAAGTAATTTTAAACCTTAAAAACTTCTCTAAAGGAAGTTCCGACGACCGCTACTATCAATACCTCATGCAGAGCTTGCGTTGCCCCACACAAAAGATTGACATCGTTATTCCAGACCAACTCGCAATGGTGCCTGCAAGACTTGACGGCGATCTATTCCCCTTTAATCTCGATTACGTAAATATTGATTTCAGTAACGAAAGCAGTTACACGTTTCAAAACTTAAGACTCATTCCCATTCGCGCCACCGAAAACTTTAAGGTGATGGTAGGAAGCATGGGCTATTACATTACGCTTCAAGAAGCCATTAATTCCAACAGAGTAGTTATAACCGAAGTCAGCAACAGCGGCACCGTGAATACCCTATTGGTGAGAAACCTCTCCAGTGATACTCTATTTATCATGTCTGGAGAAATACTAGTCGGTGGCAAACAAGATCGCGTAGTTGCACGAGATATACTGATTCCTCCCAATAGCGGTCAGGTAAAGCTTTCAGTGTTTTGTGTCGAAGAAAAAAGATGGCAATACACAGCACAAGGCGAAAAATTCCAAGCTTATTACGGCATGGCCAACGAACATCTTCGCAATCTTATCGATCATAATGCTGGACAAAACGCTGTTTGGCGTGAAGTGTCAAGCACCAATAAAAAAGATGGCGTTTATAGCGCTACCGACTCATATACAGCGCACGCCAACAATGCAAATTTTAGAAGACGCGAAGAAGAATACATTCGCTTCTTTGAAAACATCTTCAATGATCAAAAAGACATCATCGGCGTGCTCGCTGTGACCGGCAACACGATAGAAGGAGCAGACTTGTTTGTATCAAACAGACTCTTTATGCAAGAATATCGCAAGCTCCTCTATTCATACATCGACGACGCCATCACCTACGGCGCTCCCGTAACCATTGACAAGGTGACTATTGATAACTACCTCACACAATTGCTTACGCCTCAACTTCAACAAAGCTTTATTCAAGAAAGGGGACAAGCATTTAGAAGAGGCAATCAAGTGATTCATATAGCGGTTTATTGATGTAAGCGCGCCCTCTGGGTTTCGCCCATCGCCCTTTATTCATTCTCTTTGTGATTGTGATTGTGATTCTTCAAAAGCTCAGCACTCATAACTGATTCTAGAACCTCTATTCATTCCCATTGTGATTGTGATTCTAGAAAAGATAAAGAAAGGAAAAGAGAGCAAAAAATTGGTTATATTGGTCCTTATGAAAGCCGCCATTGCCGACCTCAATGATATTTGTTTATTAAATATACGAATAAACACTTATCTCATTTCAAATTAAATCACCATGACAAACGACTACTTAGATAGCGCGAAGAAACAGTTTGAATATTATAAAATGTTGGGAGATAAAACATTCACTCAACTAGAAGATGACAAACTATTTTGGAAGCACAACGAGGATAGCAACAGCATTGCTACAATTGTAAAACACCTCTGGGGAAATATGCTTTCGCGGTGGACAGATTTTCTCACGACAGATGGAGAAAAGGAATTTCGAGATAGAGAAGCCGAATTTGAAAACGATATTAAAAGCAGAGATGAACTTTTGGCTAAATGGAATGAAGGGTGGAACTGTCTTTTTAGCGCCATCAACTCTTTGAATCAAGATGATCTCGATAAAATTATTTATATTAGAAACCAAGGTCACACCGTAACGGAAGCCATCAATCGCCAGCTCGCGCATTATCCATATCACATCGGTCAAATTGTTTTTCTCGGTAAAATGCTCACTGAAAACGGCTGGACCTCTCTCTCTATTCCCCGAGGAAATTCAAAATCCTTCAACGACAACAAATTCTCCCAACCCAAACAACGAGGCCATTTCACAGATGATTTCTTGGGGAAATAAATTCGGGATTCGAGATTCGAGATTCGGAATTCGGAATTCGTACATTAAACCAAAATAGAATACATGATAAAGTTCGCTTATACCATCCTCTACGTTAATGACGTTACAAAGTCAATTGAGTTTTATGAAAAGGCTTTTGGGTTCTCAAGAAAATTTGTTACTCCCGAAAACGACTACGGCGAACTTGCTGTTGGCGAAACCACCCTCTCATTTGC
>JBKCOM010000007.1:0-53591 GCA_046309775.1 Flavobacteriales bacterium | reverse complement strand
TTTGACAAAAAAGGCTTTTTCACCTCTGTTGGAGAATAGTCCATACATCCATCAAATTCATGTCATAGAAAAATCAGTTCAGGAAGTATTGCCGGAATTGGAGGCATTGGATTTCGATTATGTGGTGGATTTGCATAACAATATCCGTAGTAGGGTAGTGAAGCGAAAATTGGGACGCCTGAATTTTACTTTCAATAAACTGAATGTACAAAAGTGGTTGTTGGTGAATCTAAGAATCAATCGCATGCCGGATGTGCATGTGGTGGATCGCTATCTTGATACGATCAGTGCTTTCGGTACAACCGATGATGGCAAGGGCTTGGATTATTTCTTGCCCCATGAGTTGACCATTCGAAATTTGAATTTACCTGTCGATTTTGTGGCGGTGGCTGTAGGCGCGGCGCATGTGGGCAAACGTATGCAGGCAGGGCTTATCGTTGATTTTTGCAAAAAAATAAATTTGCCTGTCGTATTGTTGGGAGGCAAGGAAGATGTGGAGGCAGGAGCGGCCATTTCAGCCCAATATGGGCAAGCAATTGACTTGACCGGCAAATTGACCATTCATCAAAGCGCTGCTGTGATTCGAGAGGCGCGCGTGGTGGTGAGTGGCGACACAGGATTGATGCACATTGCTGCTGCTTTTAAAAAGAAAATAGTAAGTGTATGGGGTTGCACCTCACCAATCTTAGGAATGGCGCCTTATCGTCCTCACAAAGATTCTATCATCATCGAACCGCATGGCCGTCACCGCAGACCATGTTCTAAATTAGGAAATAAGTGCAAATACGGCAATGATAATCGCTGCATTGATGCCGTGTCAAGCGAAGAGATTGCAAAGGCTATTGAAACGTTGTGGGCTCAATAAACAATGCCTTCAATTCTGTTGCATCCTCAGGTTTCATTTTTCCGGCGAGTATCAAGCGCAATTGACGTCTTCTCAAAGCACCGTCGTATCGACGCTGTTCTTCTTCGGTCTCAGGCACGAGATCTGGCACATCAATAGGATTTCCAAGCTGATCCACAGCTACGAAGGTGTATATCGCTTCGTTGCTCTTTACTTTTTTACCAGTCACATTGTCTTCGATAAATACTTCCATGTACACTTCCATTGAAGAGCTGAAGGCGCGGGACACTTTGGCCTCTATGGTTACGATATCGCCCAATTTAATCGGATGCTGGAAGGATACATTGTTAACGGCTGCGGTCACCACAATGCGCTTGCAATGGCGGTGTGCGCTGATGGCCGAAATGACGTCCATCCAATTGAGGAGCTGACCTCCCATGAGGTTTCCAAGCGTATTCGTATTTTCTGGGAGTACCAGGTGCGTAGCCGTGGCTAATGTGTCTTTGGCAAAATTCGTTTTTTTCATCGCCGCAAAGATACGATGAAGCAAGGGCTTTCATTACCTTTGAATCTATGCTTGATCTAAGACTTTTTGTTCTTTTAGCATTTCTTCAAACTTCTCTCTTGTCCTATGCGAGTATTGATGGAATGTTTCATAGGGCATTCGGCGATGCTTCTAAACCTGCGATTTATTTTTTGCACGGTGGTCCGGGCTACAACAGCGCCACTTTTGAGTCATTCACAGCCACAAAACTGGCCGACGCTGGTTATTATGTGATCGTTTATGATAGAATGGGCGAGGGGAGGAGTGTAAAAGACACACCAGCCTTTAGCTTGAAACGAGCGGGAGATGATTTGGCCGAATTAATGAATCATTACAAACACCCCAAGGCCTCTTTCATCGGACATAGTTTTGGAGGAATGGTGGCAGTTCAATTCGCGAAGCGATTTCCTGAAAGAGTGGAAAATATATTCCTGGTGGGTGCGCCGATTAATTTGCAAGAAAGTTTTTCTACCATTCTCACGAATGCGGAGAACTATTACCAAGAGAGCAAAGATTCTACTGGTTTAGCTTTTTTGGGCAACATTCGAAAGATGGATCGCAGCTCCTTGTTTTATGCCAATCTATGTTTTATGCAAGCCATGAAGACCATGGCATATTCGACTGAGGTGCCCACGGCCGAAGCGAAGGAGTTTCATAATTTATCACAGTGGAATCCTCTCACTCCGTATTTTTCAAAAATGGAAAACGATGCCCCGATGGGCTATTTTAAAAATGATAATTATACCAATCTGGATCTTTCAGAAGAAATAAAATCATTAGTAAAAAATGGCATTTTCATCTTTGGAATCTATGGCTCCGAAGACGGCCTCTACAGCGCGGAACAATTGAACCGTTTAAAGGAATTACTTTTACCCAATCATTTTGTGGTTATCGAACAAAGCAGTCACTCGGTCTTCATTGATCAGCGAGCGGCTTTTATTGAGCGGATCGAACATTACTTAACAAAGAAATAATACCTTAGACTATGAAAAATGTAATCATTGCGAGCTTCAGCATTTTAATTGCACTATTTATTTTACAACGTTGTACCACCGCAACGGGTAAGAGTGACTCTCAATTGGTAGACATGATGAAAGCCAAGCGAGACTCCGCTTTGAAACTTCTCAAACCAGTGCTAGCAAATGAGAATCTTATTATCACTTCAAAAGAAGATCTTATTGGCAATTGGACTGGTTATTTATCTTTTTCTGATACTACCAAGGGGTCGGATAATTCAGAAGGAGAGTGGGATATGATTTGTATTCGAATTGACTCAATAAGCGCTGATAGCGCTTTTGGCTGCTCCATTTATCGTGGACAGTCGCATCCTTTAACTGGAAAATATGAAGAGTTGGCGGGGGTCTATTTCTTTGATTTAAAGCACCAGACAAAAGGTCCTTATAATGGCGAATATCAACTTTCTATTTCAAGCCAAAAGGATAATATCGTAGGTCTTTGGATTCCCAATAATGCAATGTTACATACTTATGATGACGGATTTAATTTAAAGAAAAGGGTTTTCAAATATGACCCGATCAACCAGCCTGTCGATACCACTGTTTATGTTGATTGGAAGAAGTTCAAGGTGGATAGTGTTTCCTACTATGATGAGGATGAAAAAAAGGATATTTTCTATGAAGAGGAAATGTATCTTTCAACGACTGAAATGATTTATTCTAAAAATGCATCTATAGAATTATTAGACAAATCTTTTGTAGAAAATCTAACGAAGGCAGATATTTTCATCATTCGCAACTCTATTTACGCGAGACATGGCTATGCATTTGAATATCCCTCATTAACTGCTTTTTTCGGTGAGTTTGATTGGTATGTTCCGATATCCACTGATATTACAGCAAGTCTCACAGATATAGAATTGAAGAATATAGAAATCCTTCTTCGCTATGAAGATTATGCTAAGGAGTACTACGACGCTTTTGGTCGCTAGTCTTTTATTGCTTTTTTTCAGCTACCTCATGCTGGAGATTACTCTTCAGTATATTCCTTGGCGCACTGATGTGGCACTTTTACTGTTAAAGCAAGAGGAACTCAAGTTTTTTTATTACGAGCCTGCTTTTTTTACTCATGTATTTACGAGCATGTTTGCGCTTTTGGCAGGCTTCACGCAGTTCAGCAATGCATTCAGAATTAAATATCCTAGGGCACACCGTAACATCGGAGTGCTGTATGTTTCGGTGATTTTATTTTTTAGTGGGCCTTCCGGTTTGATTATGGGGTATCATGCCAACGGGGGATTTTCCTCCCAATTGGCTTTTCTTCTACTGGCAGTTCTCTGGATTTATTCGACTTGGAAAGCTTTTGATGAAGCTAGAAATAAAAACTTTGAAGCCCACCGAGCATGGATGATTAGAAGTTATGCCCTGACGCTTTCTGCGGTTACACTTAGGGCTTGGAAATGGACAATCGTGCAGATATGGCATCCTTCGCCGATGGATGTGTACAGGATGGTGGCATGGCTTGGTTGGGTATTGAACCTCTTGATTGCAGAGTTATACTTGAGATTCCCCGAGTATTTTGTCCGCCAATACAGAAGATAATTTTTCGTACGACTCCACTGTCCAGCCTGCTACGTGCGGACTGAATATCACATTATTTAATTCTTTTAATTCGTTAAATTCAGGAGTATTCAGATTTATTTTCTCAAAAGAGGTTTCCTCGTATTCCAATACATCCAAACAGGCTCCAAGGATTTTATTTGATTTTAATCCATCTAAAATGGCCTTAATTTCGGCTACTTTTCCGCGGCTAGTGTTGATGAGGTAGAATGGTTTGGAGAATGAGGCAATCCAATGAGCATCAACTAAATATTTGGTATCCCCCAAAAGCGGTACGTGCAAACTCACGATGTCACTTTCTTTTTTGAGCGTGTCCAAACTCACTTCTTGAACGATCTCATTTCCGAAATTAGATTTGTGTTTGTCGTAAGCGAGCACTCTGCAACCGAAGCCAGACAGGCGTTTGGCGAAAGCACTTCCCATCACACCATAGCCAATAATGCCTACTGTTTTTCCTTCTAATTCCAATCCGCGATTCGCTTCACGCTGCCACAGTCCTTGGCGGACTTCGCTATCAGCAATGCGCAGCTTGTTGAACAACATCAAAAGCATACCTATGGCGTGTTCTGCCACTGCGGTGCTATTCCCTTCGGGTGAATTATAGACTTTAATTCCCAATTCTTCGCAAGCGATTAAATCAATGTTTTCAAGTCCACTGCCGCTGCGTGCAATCCATTTGAGTGAAGGAAAACGCGATAAAAACTCGCGGGAAAGCCTGAAACGGCTACGAATCACGATGCCAGTGAAGCCTACCAAGGCGATAGTGTCTGCCGATGTTTTATAATCATGAATGCACTCATAACCGGCCTCTGTCAGACGCTGCTCGAGGATGGGGTGCACACTGTCTAAGAAAATTACTTTCATATCAAAGCGAAAGAATCGAATGACCGATGGTGAAATAAATGATCAGACCGAAGATATCGTTGAGGGTCGTCACGAATGGTCCGGTGGCCAAAGCAGGATCTATTTTAAATCGATGCAAGGTCATAGGTATCCACGTTCCGAAGAAACTCGCGAAGATGATCACGCTGAAAAGGGCGATAGACGCGGTAAGGCTGAGGTGATATTCAAAATGAAACAGCATGCTTACGCCAAAGATGATGAGCGAACATATCAACCCATTGAATAAACCAACGCCTAATTCTTTTGCTAGTTTTTGAGCCAATGTCTCGTCGAGGGCGCTTTTATTGGCCAAGGCTTTTACCACAAGTGCGGCAGATTGTACTCCCACATTTCCACCCATCGCTGCGATAAGGGGCATGAACACTGCCATTTGAGGATTTTCTGTGATGTCGAATACGCCGATGATGTTGGCGCTGATCATTCCTCCCATCATTCCTATCAACAGCCAAGGCAAGCGCGCACGTGTGAGCGTCATGATGCTATCGCCCGACTCAACGTCTTCGGAGATACCACTCGCCATCTGGTAGTCTTTATCGGCTTCTTCTTGAATCACGTCTACGATATCGTCGATGGTAATTCTTCCCAGCAATACATCGCTTTCATTGACGACTGGTAAAACGACCATGTCATATTTCTTCATGATATTGGCCACTTCTTCAGCGCTGGCCGTATCGAGTACTTTACGAACCTTCATCTCACGCACCAGTTCTTTGATCATTGTGCGCATGCTTGAGCTAGCGAAGATCATTGACTTGACGCTGAGTGTACCGAGAAGAACATCTTTGTCGTCTACTACATAGATAGTGTAGATATTGTCAATGTATTCGGCTTGTCGTCGCATTTCGCGAATGGCTTGTGCGACGGTCCAATTGAGATTTACCTTTACCAATTCCTTACCCATGAGCGCGCCTGCGGTACCTTCTTCATAGGTGAGAAGGTCGATGATATCGCTGGCTTGTTCTTCGTCCTCAAGGAGTGCAATTACTTCCTCTTGCTTGTCCTCGGGGAGCTCAGAGATTACGTCGGCCGCGTCGTCGGAGTCGATGTTGTCGATAACGAAGTCAGCAATCTCACGGCTGGTAAGGCTCGAAAGGAGTTTTTCACGAACGTCTTCATCGAGCTCGAGCATTACCTCGGCTGCGCGTTCTTCTTCTAAAAGTCTGTAAACATAGGCCGCCTCTTCCCTTCGCAGTTCGTTGATGAGTTCAGCGATGTCTGCGGGGTGTATATCTTTCGTTACTTCGAGAAGTGCGGTGTCTTTGCCATCCGCAATCCATTCGCGAATCTCCGAAAGAAGCTCTTTGGTAAGATTCCATTGCATAAGGGAACGGGACTACTCATGAATTTTAAATTATCCCCACAAAGGTAAGGCAGATTTGCCTTTCAGGCGAATACAAAAAATTATGTTTGTTCGCCCTTCTTGGCCCTGCGACTTTTGTAGATTTTGGCGAAGAAAGCGAGAAGGAAACCGGTGCCTACAAGCCCTACAGATCCCCAGATCCAAGATACACTGTCTTTGAGCACCACGAGGAATACGATAGCGACGAGGAGCAAGGTGCCCACTTCATTCATCAAACGCAAGTAGAATGAGCGATAAGCAGATGGATTTTCGCCGAGTCTTTTGTACACGCGCTGACCGAATATTTGGTACATCAAAAGACAAAGGATAAAAAATAATTTTAAATGCATCCACGGTTCGGCAAGTAAATCGGGATTCATCACAATAAGTGATGGGCCAAAGAAAAGCGTGAGGATGCATGAAGGCCAAGTGATGATATACCAAAGGCGGCGTTCCATCAATTGCAATTGTGCCAATAGTATACTGCGATCAGGTTCGGCCTTCGCCGCCACTTCCACGTGATAGACAAAGAGGCGAAACATATAAAACAAACCAGCAAACCAGGTCACAATAAAAATGATGTGGAGCGCTTTAAAAATATCGTACATCAGAGATGGGGTGTTATGTCATGCGAAGATAGGGTGGAAGAGGGAAACAAGAACGAGAACAAGAACGAAAGAACAAGGAGCATGGGAACAAGGGATTCTGAATTATTCATTGCGAATTGTCAATTGAGAATTCCGAATGTGGTGTCGCTGCGTTAGGGATTGAAGCGGAAATCCTTTTTTTAAGCGAAGCGAAAAAAAGATTGAAGCGAAAAGCCCGGCCCCGCGTATGCGGGGAACGCCCAACGGAGATTGGAAATTGGAGTTTTGAGCGACACTTTCCTTGTTTCCATGTTCTTTTGTCTCCCTATCCCCAGCCTGCCCATGAATGGGTAGGATATTAAAAATAATTCAGAATTCGTAAAGTATAATTCAGAATTTGGAATTCTAAACTCCAAATTCCAAACTCCCGTTCTCGTTCTCGTTCTCGTTCTCGTTCTAAAACTTCACCCCTGCAAGGGCTTTGGCTTGGGTGCAGCGTTGGATTTCTTTGTCGAGCGCTTGGCGACGGATGGTTTCGAATTCTTCGTCGAAAATGAAGAACTTCATTTCGGGCGAGTATTTGACAATGTTGTATGGAATCTTTGATATGCTCTCGTCAAAGCCCACTGGTTGCGGCTCCATATAGGCTACAAGTTCTATTGCAAAGGTATTTTTCCATGCTTTTTTAGGGACATTCACGGTAAAAACATCAATGCTTTTGCTGATGTGTCCTTTCTTCTCGAATCGCACCGAATAGTGTCCATTGGCTGGAAGGTAGATGATGAAGGTGCCGTTCTTTTCTGTGCTGAAATGATAGACATCATCTTCTTTGCCGTGTCTAATGATGGAAATAAAACCATTGGTTTCAAGTGAGTCCTTACTCGACATCATTTGCCCATTTATAGCCACATATTGGCCCAGAGTATCTGGCAGCAACCATGAGGGAACATCCAGTTGTGCATATGCGCTCATTGCGACAAACTGCACGAGTATAAAGTATAGGTATCTCATAAGGCAAATTATTTATGTGATCAAGTGTTGTCCTTGGTACGTAAATCATTCGCTTAGGTTTGGATAGTAAATGTGTATAACCCTAATAAACACAAGGGTTTTGGCTATTGAGAATGCGAATTTTGCATTTCATTCCGACATGAATGCGTCTTATTCCAAATGTTAAATATTTTCAGAATTTTCTATAAGATGGAATTGCAATCTGCGAATTTTCGGCACGAATAAGTATTTTCTCGGAATGAGATGCTTAGGAGCGGTATAAGATTATTTTCTTTTTCTTTCAAAAAAAGAGGTGAGAAGGGCGGCACACTCCGCTTCCATTACTCCCGCGGTGACTTCAGTCTTGGGGTGAATGATGCCTTGCTGATTGTCTTGGTGGTGTCCAAACTTGCTGAAACCACGCTTTTGGTCGTAGGCACCAAATACGATACGGGCGATACGCGTATTATAAGCCGCTCCGGCGCACATCACGCACGGTTCGAGTGTTACGTAGAGCGTACATTCATGAAGGGATTTACCGCCAAGAAATTCAGATGCGGCGGTAAAGGCTTGCATTTCGGCATGAGCGGTGAAGTCATGCAATTTTTCAACTAAATTATATCCGCGCGCAATGATTTTATCTTGACACACAATCACGCATCCAATGGGCACTTCGTCATGGCTTTCGGCAATCAACGCTTCTTTGATGGCCAAACGCATATAGCGTTCGTCTTTTTCTTTTTGTGTCATGTGCGCACGCGAACGTATTTAATGATTCTGTTTTCTTTCATCCACATTTGCTCGTAGAATGTGCGAATGTTGAGGATGTCTTGCATCTCAGGTGTTTGCTGATGATAGTATTCTCCGTACACGTCAAAACTATGTGTCTCTAGCGTACAACCCGCTGCAGGAAGCTCTTGTAATGCTTTTTCATAAACCCCGGGGTTGTCGTGTTTGATGTGAAGCAAGGCACCGCGCTTTAAAAATTTACGATATTTTTCAAGGTACCAAGGCGAGGTAATACGGCGATTTCCCTCATAATCCAGCGGTTGTGGATCACTGAAGGTGAGCCAAATTTCATCTACTTCATTTGTTCCAAAATATGCTTCGATGAATTCAATTCGAGTGCGCAGAAAAGCGACGTTCGGTAGGTTCTCTTGTATGGCTTCCTTTGCGCCTTTATGAAAGCGGTGTCCTTTTACGTCAATACCTATGAAATTTTTTTCGGGAAATCTTCGGGCCAAGCCCACGGTATATTCTCCTTTGCCACAGCCGAGTTCCAATACAATTGGATTTTCGTTGTGAAATACCTTTTCACGCCATTCACCTTTCATATAAGTGAGGCCATGTTTGATTACATCGTGCAGCGGCGGCTGATGGACGTTGGGGAACGTCTCATTCTCAGCCCATTTTTTTAACTTGTCTTTTCCCATAAACAGCGCAAAATTACCGTAAAGACGACTTATTTCATTCATTGATTATTTTTCAGTTCTTTGGTCGATATTCGCAAGCGATGTCTGGATCGAGAAAAATACTAGTGGCTCCGTTGGACTGGGGCATTGGTCACGCTGCCCGTTGCATTCCCATTATTAGAAAGCACATAGAGGCTGGCGATGAAGTAGTGCTTGCATCCAATGGGCGTTCGAAAGCACTTTTACAATCCCATTTTCCTGATTTGGATTATTTGCCAGACCCTCCTGACTATCGCATTCATTACAGCAATCAATTGCCTTTTTTGTTAAAAGTAGGAAGTCAGATTCCAAGAATATTAAGTACTATTTCAAAAGAAAATGCATGGCTAGAAGAGCATTTGAAGTGGAGGAAATTTGATATGGTAATCAGCGATAATAGATATGGCCTTTATTCCAAATCAACCCAAAGTATTTTTATTACTCATCAAACAGCGCCTATCGTGCCGTCCTTGGGGCGCTCATTGGTACATAAGTATATTCGGCAATGGTGCGAACGTTTTGATGAAACATGGATACCAGATATCGAACAAACCGAACGTTCGCTCGGTGGACAATTATCGCATCATAATGTGCCTTCTAACGCTCATTACATAGGCTTTCTCTCTCGCTTCAGCGGCATAGACAAGCCTGTTGCAAATGATTCTTATAATCATGTGGCAATAATTAGCGGCCCTGAGCCTACGAGGTCACATTTTGAGAAAATGCTATTTTATTTTTTTCAAAAAAAGAATGAAACAGCACTCATCGTGAGTGGCAAACCTGATGCGCAGGAGGATATTACTCATGAAAAAGTACGTATTATCTCACAGATTTCAGATGAAGATTTGATGGCTTATACTGCTGGAGCCGAGCGTATTTATTCACGCAGTGGCTATTCTTCCATTATGGATTTTGCTACTTTAAATGTGTTGGATAAAGTACGTTGGTATCCTACAAAAGGGCAAACGGAGCAGGTTTATCTCGCTTCTCGCTTGAATGGATAATCAATCTACTTCTGTGACTTCTACTTTCTTTGGCTCAATCTTGCCGATAATTTTAAACTCAGTTCTACGATTTTTTTGTCTTCCCGCTTCGTTATCACTTCCATCAGAATTTTCATTTGGAGCGATTGGATTGCTCTCTCCATAGCCCTTTGCTTTGAGTCGCTTGGGATCAATGCCTTTTGATGTTAGGTATTTTACAACGCTTTCTGCACGTTGTTGTGAAAGCGTTTTATTGTACTCAGCGGTGCCTTTGCTGTCGGTGTGCGAACCAATTTCAATTTGAATCGTTGGGTTTTCTTGCAACACTTTTATTAGAGCATTGTCTAATTCTTTCTTCGCATTTTCAGTGAGATTCGGAGAATTAAAATCATACTCAATATTATTTATTATGAGTTGCTCGGTGGTGTTTTGCGTAAGACCAACAAATTTTGAAATTCGCTGAGAACCGGACATTCCTGTGGTATTCACAAATATGTCATTGTTTAAATATCCGTCTTTGCGTAGTTCAATCCGATACTCTTTGTCAGGTTCGAGATCTCCGGCGATTTTACCGAATTGATCTGTTTCAACACTTTTCAATAGTACTTCAACACCATTTTCAATAATGAAAATATCAGCAGTTACTTTTTCAAGCATATTGTTGCTAGTGGCACTTCCCGCTGGCAGATTGTCAGCTTCTCCTGAAAGATATCTGGTGTAGTCCGTCTGCACCGCTGATACCTCAAGTTTTATATCGACTGGATTTGTTTTATACCATTCATAGATATCATCGCAACATGTTTCATGAAGGATTTGCTGTCCGCCTTTTCTATTAGAGACAAGAAAACCTGAGTTGCCGCTTTCAGAAACTACATAGTAAATATCATCAGCATTAGAATTGATGGGATACCCGACATTAACAGGTGACAACCATTTTTTCATTTCACCTCTTGTTACGAATATGTCGAAACCTCCAAGTCCAGAGCGGCCTTGAGTACTGTAGTATAATTTTTTTTCTTTATCAAAAAAGAATGGGCTCATCTCGTCGCGAGTGGTGTTGATTGTTCTGCCTACACTACGCGGACTGCTATGAGAATCTTTAGTTCTATCATAGGTAAAGTACCAAATATCATCTCCACCAGCCCCGCCCGGTCTATCCGAAACAAAATAGATTATGTCTTTGCCGGTTTTAGAATCTACACCGATGGTAGGTTGGGAGGAAGAATACCCTTCGAGGTTTATTTCACCTTCGAGTTTCACAGGTTCACGCCATTTTTCGCCAGTGAGCTTGCTCATCCATATTTCGCAGTAGACGGTGAGTTTCCAATCTTCTTTGCAACGGGTAAAATAAAAGCGATTGCCGTCTGGAGAATACACTCCGCCAACGGTGTGCATTTCCTCGCTGTTGAATGGGCCATCGAGTTCTCCACGACGCTCCCAGTTTTCGCCTTTGCGCTCTGCGACATATAATTTTCTTCTTGGTTTAGCCTCGTCGAGTTCGTAGTATTTAAGTTCTTTTTCATCGAGCGAACCAAAAATGATATCGTCTGGAGTAACGGGAATAGGAGAAAACTCTATGTGAGGTTGGTTCACTGATGCCCCCATATTTTTCACTACAACAGGCAATGGCTCAGTCATCAACATTGCAGCCGTGTCGCAGCCAGCGAGCTCAGCGGTTGCTTCTTTTCGCATATCGCGGTCTACTTGTGTTTTTGAAAGCGATAAGAATTTTTGAAATTCTTGGCGTGCATTGTAGTAATCACCGAGCATTTTAGTCATCCGCGCTTTGTGGTATAAAGCGGCAACATAATCATCTGGTTTTCCTTCATAAGCTCGCGTATAATATTCTCGTGCCTTTGCATAGTTGCGAGTGCTTTCCTCTAATTCAGCGAGATGGTATATGGTAGCCCAATCTTCCTTTCTTTTTTGAATGTAAGCGGTATAAAAACGAATGGCAGTGTATGTATCCGACATACGCTCCGCATTCTTTGCAAAGTTTTTAAGCGTCGTGGATTTCATCCGCGAAAGATCTTCCGTCTGCGCAAAGGAATCATGCGGTAGCGAGAGCAAAACGAATACGAGGGCGATGAAAAATCTATTCATATCAATATCTCTCACAGGGAATGGTGACTTTCGTTGCGGCTGAGTAAGGGGAGGTATATATCACGGCAAATTCAATCGCGCCGCGGCGATCGGTTGCTATCTGCAAATCAGAATAAGTGATGTCGTAAACAACACCAACCTTAAAATGCTTAAAATCGATTCCAGCATACGGTGCAAATGCATCTCCATTTCTATTAACACCAGTGCGTACATTCATTCCTGCAAATAATCCTGTAACGTTCAAACTATTTCCCTTCGTGCGAACGCCTACTGCAGAGCCGACTACGAGCTCTTGAGCTTTCTGCAATGTCATCCAAATGAACGCAGGACGAATGAATATTTTTTCGGTAAGTGATAAATCGTATTCGGCATGACTTACTAGTCGCGGTAATAAACGATCACCTGTTTTATAAAATGATTCGTCAGGTGCATTGACGTGAAAGATAGCTCCGCCAATGGTTAAAGGACCTTTTCTAGTTTTAAATTGAACGATACCTCCAATATTGACGTCGAGATATAGCGTGCTCAATCGCATACCCTCTTCGCCACTGGGAAGATCGGGATCAAATGTGCCCAACTCCCTGCTGTATTGTTGCGGATATGTGGCGAATTCACTGCGAAAAACTTTTGAAGCCAATCCTATTTGAACCCCACCGCTTAGCGTTGCTTTTCTTCCAAATCTTTTAATTCCCAAACTTCCCATGAGTTTATTTTCCACCAAATCAATTCCGCCTGCTTGATCGTTTATAAAAATCAAACCACCGGAAATATTATTGGGCAGAGAATATAATTGTTGGTCATAAGAAGCGGCCACGGTATTTACCGGATCCCCAATTGGACGCCATTGAGAACGAAAACTATTGGCAATTCTAAAATCTGCATTCATCAATCCTGTATTAGCAGGGTTGAGCGATAGCGGACTCAAGTTGAACATTGTGAAATGTATATCTTGAGCCAACGAGCTTAGGCTTGACAACGCAAGAGCGACAATGAGTATTTTCTTATATAATCTCACCAGAGATAGTTTCTAAAGTTAAGATACTGATCGATCATGCGATTGTATTGTTGAGGAGTAAAACGACATACACATTCGCTTGGATAATAACTCATGATATTGTCGGTAGGGGGGAGGTACCAATCTCCATTCGCATCTTGCTGCAACGTTCCTGTATAATTGCACTGATCGTCTTCATCTGCATTGCCATCTGGATCTGGATCGGCACGTGTATCACAAACAAAATCGCCAGTGGTTTCACAATTGCTGCCGTCCACGAGCTCTTGACCAAATTCGGTTTCAAAAGTGTGATACAACCCAAAGAAGTGTCCCATCTCATGCGAAAGCACTGGTGAATCTTCATTGTAGCTGCTCTTAACACAAACAATCACATCAGGTCCACCAGGGAAATATGCATATCCGCCCGGTGTAATTTCAGGTTTTCCAATCGTGTCTACCAAATATATATTGATAGTATTCGGCTCATAGTGCAGTGCGCGCATTTGCAATTCTTCATTGTACGTTGGGAAAACAGTGAGACTATCCCAACGATCATTCTCCATATTCTCAATCTTGCAATATTGAAACTTCATTCCCGAAGGAGCGAAGTCGTTATTAAGTCTAGTCAGCGCTCCGTCGATGTCTGCGTCAGAAATATTGGTCGCACCTTGTGCATTCACTGCGATCCAAAGGCTTATTTGAAAGGTCTTATCTATTTTGTTAATGGTAGTACACTCTCCATCTGCAGACTGTTGACGCGACTTTTGCATGCCCATTATCTGCGGTTCAATTGTGGTTCCACAGCGCTGCTTCTTACTTTGTGCGTGGAGATTGAAGACAAATAATGAGATGAGTAGCGTCAGATAGAGTTGTCTCTTTTTTAATTTCAATGTTCCGAATATTGTTTTGTAGTTAAGGCAATATTATTTATTTTCACCCACAATTCTAATCCAAAAACTTTGAAAATAAAAATAAGTTTTTTGTTTCTTCTGCTTTTGATGATTTGCAATGAGACTTGGTCTCAAATATCTGCAAACGTCACGAGTGGATGTGCTCCTTTGACCAATGTTCAATTTAGTAACTCATATACGGGAGCCTCTGGAATTAATTGGGACTTTGGAGATGCTGCGAGTTCTAATCTTCCCAATCCTTCACACACTTTCGCCCTTCCTGGAGTTTATAATGTGGTCTTTACTGCAACCGTTAATGGTGCGCCAGTTACGAATAATATAACGATTACTGTTTTTGCAGAACCTATTGTGTCATTCGTTGTAGATGGCATTGATGGAGGGTGTGCCGGAACGATTGTGAATTTTGACGATACATCTACAGGTGGAGGTGGCGCAGCAATCACCACCTTGCAATGGTCTTTTGGCGATGGTGGTATTAATTCGATCAATACTGGAAATCCTTCATATCAATACAACGTGGCTGGTCAATTCAATGTGGGATTGATTGTCACTGATGCAAATGGCTGCGTAGGCTCTTTAACGCAAAATAATCTCGTAGCCATTTCTGATCCGCCATCTGTTTCTATTTCTACAAATCCGACTCCACCCACTTCATGTGATCCGCCTTTAGTGGTTACTTTTTCTTCAAATGCGACTTCTAATTCACCTCTTGGTGATGCCCTGACTTATAGTTGGAATTTTGGAGTTGGTCCTAATTCTACATCTGCTAACCCGCCTGCTGTCACCTACACTACGGCGGGAGTGTATAATGTGGCGCTCACTGTCACCGACGACAATGATTGTCCGCGCACCGTTACACAAGTGGTGAGCGTCACTGCTCCCGTGGCTGATATAAGCGCGCTCGGAGGTGAAAATGGAATCGTTTGCTCGGATGTTATTTTCGTCAATAATTCAACAGGCAGTAACCCTGTAATCAACTATGGTGACGGGACGAGTGGAAGTTCGTTGGAACATACCTACGCCGCTGCGGGTAATTATGATGTGACACTCACCGTGTCGAGTGGTACATGTACGGCCGATACCACAATTACGATTACTGTGCAGATTCCAACAGTAGATATTAATATTTCTAACGATACTATTTGTCAGTTTCCATTCAACTTGGTTGTAAACCCTATCGCAAGCGCCCCTGTATCCGATTATACTTGGACATTGCCAGATGGTACTCAAGAAACAGGCACTCCATTGACACAGGAAATTATTTATCCCGAATTGGAATATACCATCAACGAAGTAATTGATGATGCCGTTTTACAATTGAGTATCGTGACCACTGAGGGTTGTACGGCTCAGACGTTGGATACACTATTTCTTTTTAAACCCAACGCTTTGTTTTATCCCGATGTGGTGGAAGGATGCGCTCCGTTGAATGTGATTTTTTCGGATTCAAGCACCACTCAAGGTCCAGATATTGTGCAATGGATTTACCATTTCGGTGATGGCTCTCCAAACTTTACTACAAACAATGATGAATCTGTATCTCATACCTATGCTGCGGAGGGTATTTATAATCCATTCTTGGTTGTAGTTACAGAGGGCGGGTGCCGCGATACTTCATGGTTGCACACTATTTCGGTGGGTATCGAACCGGTGATTTCATTTTCCCTTTCCGCAACAGAAGTTTGCCGAGGAGAGTCATTAGAAATATTAGACACCTCTCCAGCAACTTCTAATTTAGATACGTGGAATTATAGTGGTGACAATAACACTTTAATCACCTGCCAGAATGAGCCCAATGCTACGGTATTTTTCGACGACGTCACTGGTCCTACTACGATTACGATGACTGGAGGCTATCGCGGATGTTATTCTACCGTCACCCAAACCATCAATGTTCTCGGCCCAATAGGGAAGTTGAGGCATTTCTGTAATTGTGAGACACCACTCGTGTATCCTTTTGAGGCAAACGTTCAGGACGCAACAGCATGGACTTGGGACTTTGGAGACGGTGCAATATTGAGCAATTCTACAAGTGTAGCAGAGGCACATGCTTATGCAGCTTCCGGCGATTATTGGGCTGTGCTCACTACTTTCAACAGCGGCAATGGCTGCGCTCCGGATGTCGATAGTCTTTTTATTCGTGCTAGAGATCTTCAAGCGAATTTTGATATTCTCGATTCTCTTTGCTCTGGAGTGCCCTATGTTTTCAACGGACTCTCAAGTATCGATGTCGCGGCAAATGAAACAGAGTCACCTCCTTGTCACAACACCGTTTTCTGGGATTTTGGCGATGACACTCCGCCAAAGGCGAGCGCAGGTGAGTATATTCATGCTTTCAATAGCGCAGGTTCTTATGACGTTTTGATGACGATTGAAGATATCAACGGATGCAAGGATACCATTTCTCATCACGTGGAAGTGTTTTCAATCCAAGCGACCATTTCAGCAGATTTTGAAGACCTCTGTTTGCCATTGGAAGTGGATTTTACATCCAGCGCTTCCGCCACCTTGGGTGTAGATAGTTATCTATGGAATTTTAGTGGCTTTTCAACTTCGGCTGAACCAAACCCTACTTATGTTTTTCAATCCGGGACACTCATTGGAAATACACCACAACCATTTTCCATTTCTCTTCAAGTTCTCGATGAAATAGGCTGTTCCGCCGTTGCTACCACACAAATTACTCCTGACATCCCCAACGCAAATTTCATAGCCACCACATCGCCTACCATCTGCGAAGGGAACACGGTGACCTATGATCCTATCTTGCCTTCATCAGGCAATTCATTTGCGTGGACATTCACCAATGGAGCAACATCCAATATTTACAACCCGATTATCAATTACGCGCAAGCGGGTTCATATAGCGGTACCTTGACGGTGACCAATGCAAACGGTTGTACAAATCAATTTACCTTGCCAAATGCTGCCAACGTGCAAGCATTACCAGAAGCGGGTTTCACGTCATCGATTCTAGAGGGCGAAGTATTATGTTATCCCGTGCAAATCACATTCACCGATACATCCATTGTCAATCCATTTGGTTCACGAACATGGAATCTTGGAAACGGTTCACCGACTGTGGGCAACCCTGTCATTGGTACCAATTATACTCAACCTGGTGATTACACCATCACGCTCACGACCACTACTTCAGCGGGTTGTTCGGATACCGCTACTTTAGATATCACTGTTGAAGGGCCTGTTGGCTCGTTCACTGTTGCCCCAGCCACCATTTGTAGAGGAGGCTTGGTGAATCTTGAAGTGCAGGATACTTCTGATGTGCTTACATGGGGATGGGATTATGGCGACGGTACTTCAGATGGTGCCTTGTGGGAAATAAATCATCAATATGATTTTAGCTTTAATCCTCCTTCCAATCAAACCGTGATTTCCCTAGTGCTTTGGAACGCTGATAGCATTTGTTCCGCAGTTGCAACATCGCCCGTTAATTTCATCAATGCTGAGGCTGACTTTTTGCGCAATGATGAAGTTGCGCCCACTGATAGCATTCACTGTTTTGGTATTGCTGATGTCTTTACGAATGCAAGTACAAACAATATCGACCAATGGTTGTGGGATTTCGGCAACGGTCAAACATTTAGCGGAGCCAATCCTCCGCCAGTCAATTTTGCCCCTGGTGACTATACCGTGACACTCTCCGTAGTCGCTCTTCCTGAAGGTTGTGTTGACACGATTCAGAAAAATATGATTATTCACCCACTCCCTAATCCTACCGCTAATGGTGGTTCGATTTGTTTAGGAGAGTCATTAGAACTCATCGCTACAGGTGGTGAGACATATTCCTGGTCGCCACCAGAATCATTGTCTAATCCAAATGAAGCTATTACCATTGCCTTTCCTGAACTTTCGACTACGTACACAGTGACTGTGACCGATACGAATGATTGTGTGAATACAGCAACATCATTTGTCGAAGTTTTCCAGCCTGTCGATGTATTCAATGTAGATTCCACTTTAATAATCGGAGAATCTTATGAAGCGGACATCAATTTAGGCCCGGGCTATAATTTTGCGTGGGAACCGGATATCTGGATTTCATGCACCGACTGCCCCGACGCTGTGATGCAGCCCTTGCAAGATACCACTTACTTCTTAACAATAACCGATTCACTCGGGTGTTTCGAAGTCGTATGGCGTTATGATTTTGATGTCTTGCCCTTGTTTTCAATTGAGCTGCCCGACGCTTTCTCGCCCAATGGCGATGGTGTCAACGACTTTGTTTATGTGCGGGGTTGGGGAATAGAGAAACTGATCTCTTGGAAAATATTCAATCGATGGGGAGAGCTGGTATTTGAGACGAGCGATATCAACCAAGGTTGGAATGGCCAGTACAAAGGAGAATTTCAAATGGCTGATACGTATTCCTACATCGTTGAAGGTAAACCCTACATTTCCGACACTCCTGTACAAAAGTCAGGATTTATCAATATTGTGAAATAAGTTCTAGTGCAGAATCTGCGATTGCTTAGGTTTCTTTAAGAACCAATCTGTCTTATTGGTGTTTATCTTTGCCGACTATGTGGTTTAAGAGGACACCGAATAAAATGGGAGTATCAAAACAAGCAATATTAGAAGCCTTATCCAACGTGATTGAGCCTGATTTGAAGAAGGACATTGTAGCGTTGAATTTGGTAAAAATCGTCTCGGCCGAAGGTCAGAATATCGAGTTAGAGGTGAAGGTGAGCAATCCCGCAATGCACAGCAGGATGCGGATGAAAGAAGCGTGTGAGTTTGCGATTCATCGAGTATTGGGCAAAGAGTTTAAGGTAAGTGTAGAAGTGTTGCCGATTAGCGGTGATGAACGTTCGGGCGAATTGCGTAAGGTGCTTCCCGGGGTGAAACACATCATCGCCGTGGCTTCTGGTAAAGGCGGCGTTGGAAAATCTACAGTAGCATCAAATCTTGCCGTTGGCCTTGCTAGAAGAGGCTTTAGTGTAGGGCTTCTTGATGCTGACATCTACGGCCCTTCAGCTCCTACTATGTTTGATGTGGTGCATGAAAAACCATTAGTAAAAGAAATCGAAGGCAGAAATCTTTTGATTCCTGTAGAGCAATACGGCGTGAAAGTCTTATCAATTGGCTTTTTCGCAGATCAAAATCAAGCAATCGTTTGGCGGGGTGCAATGGCTAATAAGGCCCTCAATCAAATGATCAATGACGCCCATTGGGGAGCGTTAGATTTTATGCTAGTGGATTTACCTCCAGGCACAGGAGATATACATCTGAGCATCGTCCAAGCGCTGCCCCTCAGTGGCGCTGTCGTAGTGAGCACTCCACAAGAGGTGGCTCTAGCTGATGCACGCAAGGGAGTTGGAATGTTCAACATTTCAGGAATAGATATACCTGTTATTGGAATGATCGAAAACATGGCGTGGTTCACTCCCGCCGAATTGCCAGAGAATAAATACTACCTCTTTGGAAAAGACGGTGTAAAACATCTCGCAGAAGAATTAAAAGTTCCTTTCCTCGGTCCTTTGCCGCTAATTCAAAGCATTCGCGAGGCTGGTGATGCGGGACGTCCAGCTATTTTGCAAGAAGGAACGCTTGCTGTTCAACATTTAGACGAAATCCTTAATAATTTCGAGCGCGAATTGAGAATGCTTCCTTTTAGAAAGAAGGCAGCTCAACCCGCTTCAGCAAACTAGATTATGGTGAATAACGAAATATTTAAAAAAGTCAACGATTCATTGAATGCTATCCGCCCCTACCTGGAGGCTGATGGCGGAGGAATAACATTGGTAGAAGTAACGGAGGATCTCACTGCGAAAGTAGAGCTCCACGGCGCTTGTACGACATGTTCAATGTCTACGATGACCATGAAAGCAGGAGTGGAAGGCGCTATCCGAGCGGCAGTACCCGAGATTAAGGCCGTTGTCGCTGTTCGTTTAGAAGAACAAGAGGGATAAAGAACATTTATCATGTTGTCTTGTTATACACAGTGACTCAAATCACTACACAAAGCTGTTGGTTTATACTACTTTTACCGCGGCATTAAGTCATTAATTTAGAATATGATCGAAACAGATATCCTCATCATCGGAGCAGGCCCTGTAGGGTTGTTCACGGTATTCGAGGCAGGACTTTTAAAGTTGCGTTGTCACCTCGTTGATGCATTGCCACAAGCAGGTGGCCAGCTCACAGAGATATATCCCAAAAAACCAATCTATGATATTCCCGGCTTCCCTGAAGTGTTGGCGGGCGAACTCATTGATAATCTCATGAAACAGGCCGCGCCGTTCAAACCAGGTTTTACTTTGGGTGAGCGCGCAGAATCCATTGAGAAAACGGACGATGGAAAATTCATTCTCACCACTTCGAGAGGCACTCAACACATTGCTCCCGTTATCGCCATCGCTGGTGGATTGGGATGTTTTGAGCCGCGCAAGCCGCCCATTGCAAACTTGACAGATTTCGAAGACAAAGGGATTGAGTACATTGTAAGGGATCCTAATTTTTATAAAGGAAAAAAAGTAATTGTAAGTGGTGGCGGTGACTCTGCACTCGATTGGTCTATTTTCTTGGCTAATAATGTTGCAGAATCCGTAACACTCATCCACCGAAGCAAGAGCTTTAGAGGTCACCCAGATAGCGTACAAAAAGTACTTGATATGTCTGCATCCGGCAAAATCAGCTTATTTACTGAGGCTGAAGTTGTAGGAGTCTCTGGCAATGGCGTTTTGAATTCGGTGAAAGTTCAAGGCCTTGATGGCAGCGAGCAAGAATTGCATACCGATCACTGGTTGCCATTGTTTGGATTATCTCCTAAACTAGGACCGCTAGCTGAATGGGGATTGAACATTGATAAAAATTCTATTGAGGTAAACACCTTTGATTACAGCACAAATGTTCCTGGTGTCTACGCTATCGGCGATATAAATACCTATCCTGGTAAACTCAAGTTAATCCTCTGTGGTTTCCATGAGGCTACATTGATGGTGCAGAGCGCTTTCAAGAGAATTTATCCTGATAAAAATTACGTTCTGAAGTATACCACCGTCAATGGTGTCAATGGCTTCTAATTTTCTTTCATCATCACTATGGAGAATATAGTCAATATAACGGTTGTAGATAGAGAAGGAGTGGAGCATCAGCTTGAGGCGCCAACAGATATGAACATGAACATGATGGAGCTCTGCAAAAGCTATGAGCTGCCTGTGGAAGGCACCTGCGGCGGAATGGCAATGTGCGCTTCCTGCCACCTTTATGTTCTTTCTGATCATGATATTCTGGAAAGAAATGACGATGAGGAAGCAATGCTTGATCAGGCTTTTTTTGTAAAAGGCAACAGCAGATTGGGGTGTCAAATTCCTATCACCGCAAACCTCGAAGGACTAAAGGTCCAACTCGCAGAGGTTGGGGCCTAAAGCTCATGATTCTTGAGCTTTCCGCTCTCGACCAACTTTTTGAGATATGGATTTTTCCTCGCTTGTTCGGTGAGGTTGATATGCCCCAGATGGTGGCAATCGGTGCCAATGAATGATATCAAGCCGGCGTCAATTAAGCGTTCGGAAGTTCGCTTCACACCAGGTCCATAATGTCCGGTAAGGCTATTGATATTGAGTTGCAAATACACATCTCTGTCTACCAGCTCTTCATATTTGTGAAATTGCTGATGCATGTAATCATAGCGCTCTGGATGAGCTAAAATTGGTTTTAATCCTTGTAATTGAAGATTGAAAATTACTCGTTTGGCATTTGCTGGTTCTGTTTCAAAAGAGTATTCAAAAAGAACATAGTTTTTGCCCATCAGGAGCAATTCATTTTTTTCAATCAAATCTTCAAAATGCTCATCGCAGTAGTACTCCGCAGCGGGATGAAAAGTAATTTCCCAGTTTTTGGATTTTAAACCCTCTATCACCTTTTCGTAGGCGGGTAATATGGTCGACTTGGAGTTGAAGTAAAGATCACGAAAAATGTGAGGTGTAGTATAGAATTTACGATACCCCATCCCATAGAGCTTTTCGATTAGCTCCAATGAGTTTTCTAATGAAACAGCTCCATCATCTATTCCAAAAATCAAATGAGAATGCATGTCTGTTCCAATCAGCGACATGTCGAGCGCTGGCAATTCTTCGCTTGCCTTTTCTTTGGCTTTGAAACGATCGAAAAATCCCATGGCTCAAAAGTACTCAACGTTGCTCGTATTGCAACTTGTAGTAGTTCTGATAATTTCCGGATGTAATATTGTTCAACCAGGTCTCATTGGCTAAATACCAATCAATGGTATGCGAGAGCAGTTTTTCGAATGGTTGTGTGGGCTCCCAACCCAATTCACGCTTGATTTTGGAAGCATCTATGGCGTAACGAGCGTCATGCCCTGCGCGATCTTTGACGAACGTAATCAGCCCTTCAGAGGTCCCCGCAGCGCGTCCCAACTTTTCATCCATAAGTTTGCACAACAGCTTTACCAAATCAATATTCTTCCATTCATTGTTACCTCCGATGCAATAGGTCTCGCCAATTTTACCTTGGTGAAAAACGATATCGATTGCTCGAGCATGATCATCTACCCATAACCAGTCTCTGATGTTTTCGCCTTTACCATAAACAGGAAGCGGCTTGTTGTTTTTGATGTTGTGTATCATCAATGGAATCAGCTTTTCCGGGAATTGATGACTTCCGTAGTTGTTGCTGCAATTAGTGATTACAATGGGCAATCCATAAGTGTGATGATATGCACGAACGATGTGGTCGCTGGATGCTTTACTTGAGCTGTATGGACTGCGTGGATCGTAAGGCGTAGTTTCACTAAACTTGCCTTCGCTACCAAGTGAACCAAACACTTCGTCAGTGGAGATATGATAGAATTTTTTTCCTGAAAAATCTTCCTTCCAATTGGCCACAGCCGCACTGAGAAGGTTAGTGGTGCCGATAATATTGGTTTCAATAAACGCGTCAGGTCCCGAGATGCTGCGGTCCACATGACTTTCTGCAGCAAGGTGCATTACACCATCAAATTTTTCTTTTTCAAAAAGTGAATGGATGAATGCCTTGTCGTTGATGTCTCCTTGCACAAACTGATAGTTAGCAGACTTTTCAATATCTACCAAGTTTTCTAGGTTACCTGCGTAGGTCAACTTATCTAAATTAACTATCGAATAATTGGGGTACTTGTTGACCAAAAGTCTAACAACATGACTACCAATAAAACCTGCACCCCCTGTAACCAATATTTTCATGATATTTTTTATTTCAAATTAAACTCAGCACCAATTCTAAACCAGCGTCCGGGCATTGGAACGAAGCCTGCCTCAATGAACTGGCGGTCCAATAAATTGCTAGCGTCTACGAAAATATTCCAATTTTTTTGATTCATTCGGATTCTGTAGTCAATCACTGCGTATTCCTGTCCTTTGAATCGCTCCATATAGCGAATGCTCGCTGTATGCTCAAACAATTTGGTTGTTTTCAGACTCAACTGTACGCTGAGCTGATGACGCAAGTGCTCAAGAGCGTAGCGGCTCACAACGTTTGTGACGTTGATAGTTGCATCAAGGTAGGTGTAGCCAGCACGAATAGCGGTAATCCCAAAATTTTGTTCTTTAGAATTTGGGAAAAAATATGTACCACTAAATTCTCCTCCTCTCACCACCACTTCTTGGAAGTTGCGAGGAAC
The DNA here is from genome assembly GCA_046309775.1 of Flavobacteriales bacterium. Lineage (GTDB taxonomy): Bacteria > Bacteroidota > Bacteroidia > Flavobacteriales_D > Sanyastnellaceae > JAIXWP01. Next base: position 29,726 of record JBKCOM010000007.1, on the reverse strand, counting down.
AAATCGAGCACCGATGGAGTCTTGAACAAAGTCAATGAAATCATCGGTGTTTCGAATAAAGCCACTCGCTTGCAATCTCAAGTTCTGTAGGGTGCGGCGGAAGCCTATTTCCGCTTGCAGTGCGTTCTCTGGTAATAGATTCGCATTGCCAAGCGTGGATCGGTCGGAGTAGTAGAGGTCGGTGTAAGTAGGAAGGCGATTTGCCAATCCTGCGTTTGCGAATAAATGAATGGATTCTACTAATGGTGTATTGAATTCAATGCCGGGGTACACACGCCATTGGAAATCGCTGTTGTACTGCGCATTTAAGCCGAGCGTTAATTGCGCCTCGTTTTTAAACTTCCTCTTCATTTCTCCATACGCGGCATAGAAGAATCGTTCGTGTTTGCCAAGGTTATTGCTTCTGATCAACTCTGCTCTCGATTCCAACCCTCCTGCAAACGAATATTTCTCGAATTGCTTAGATAGATGGATTTCAGCTCCAGTCGCGGTGGTAAAGTGGTTGTTGCGATAATTGAAGGCCCTTAGATCGTAGTCGTCATGATTGTATCTCCAATAGGCAAGAGGGGCGATGCGTATGCCGCCACGCGTTGTATTGTACTTGAGCGCAGCATAACTAGTAGATACTTGCTCGAAAGAATTCTTATCAAAGGTAGGAGAGTAGAATTGATTGGCGCCGAATTTATTATTCAACGTTCCTGCCATGATATCCAAGACATCATCCTTAATAATCGCTCGTCCAAGATAGTTGAGTCGTATTTGTTCGCTGCCCGAGTTGTATCGATAGCCGTTCGTTTCTTGGTATGAAAGGTCTACGCGATTGGAGAGCGCATGTGTTTTGAAACCTACTCCTGCGCGGTATCCGAATGCGTAATACGCATCACCACTAGCAGTATCGTTTTCAAAAGGTGCCGCCGCATAGAATTGCGCAAATACTCTCTCTGAGGCGGGATCTTTGGTAACAATGTTAATAGCACCATTCATTGCATTGGCGCCATAAGTGCGCGATGCCGTGCCTTTGATGACTTCAATGCGCTCAATCATTTGGAGATCCACCGGTAAATTCATCGTATGGTGCCCTGTTTGTGGATCGCGCATGGGAATACCATTTACCAGTATTAATACTTGTTCAAAGGTGCCACCCAACATGCTGATATCAGCCTGACCTCCAATGGGGCCGCGTTGACGCACATCCACCCCCGCTAGATAAGCAAGTGCTTCATTGACTGTCTGCACGGGTAGTTTCGCTATTTCTTTTGCCGTTATTACTTCAACATTGCGCCCGTGATTCTTTATGTTTTCACCGAAAAGTCTTTTTTCACTGATGATTTGAAGCGTATCTAGATTTTTGTCGCTTTGCGCCCGCACCAGTGCGGTACTAAAAATGAAGAGAAGAAGAAAAGTCGTGTTGTTAATTAAAAATTTCATAAAAAAAACTGATTTATAAAACAAAACCGAACATTCATTCGGTTTAAAAAAGAATTATAGACTCCAGTAGTCCAGGTCTTTTATTTTTCCTCTATACAAGCCTTTGATGTCAACGATGACACCTTTACCGTCTTTAAGCAGAGCTGTAAAATACTCTTCCTTGAGTTCGAGATATTCTTTGTGTGCCACAGCAAGAATAATGGCATCGTAATGATGGTTTTGTGGTTGCTCTACCAATCGAAAGCCATATTCATGATGAAGCTCGTCACTATCAGCATGCGGGTCGACTACATCTACATGCACACTAAAGGACTCTAATTCCCGAATGATATCAATTACCTTAGAGTTTCGAACATCACTGACGTTTTCCTTAAAGGTAGCTCCAAGAATGAGAACTCTTGATTCAAGCGCATTTCTACCTGCCTCTAGAATTTTCTTCACAGTCTGCTTTCCTACATAGAATCCCATACTATCGTTGATGTAGCGGGCTGAACTGATGACTTTCGAGAAGTAACCTACTTTTTTTGCTTTATAAACGAGGTAGTAGGGGTCTACACCGATGCAGTGTCCTCCTACCAATCCAGGACTAAATTTCAAAAAGTTCCATTTCGTTCCCGCAGCCTCAAGCACGTCGTATGTATTCACCCCCATTTTGCTCAAAATCAAAGAAAGCTCATTGATCAATGCTATGTTGACGTCGCGCTGGGTATTCTCGATAATCTTGCTTGCCTCGGCAACCTTAATAGAACTTGCTCGATGAATTCCTGCGTCCACTACCAGCTCATATGTTTTTGCAATTTGCTCTAAAGATTCGGCATCGCATCCACTTGCAACTTTAACAATTGTACGAATGGTATTTTTTTTATCACCGGGATTGATGCGCTCTGGGGAATAACCTACCTTAAAATCCTCTACCATTTTCAATCCACTGAGCTCTTCAAGAATTGGCACACAATCGTCTTCTGTGCAGCCTGGATATACGGTGGATTCGTATACAACATAATCGCCTTTCTTAAGCACCTGTCCCACCGTGCGTGAAGCACTAAGTACTGGCCCCAAATCGGGTAGATTCATGTTGTTGATAGGCGTAGGAACAGCTACGATAAAGAACTTGACGTCTCTGAGGTCCTCTAATTTTGAAGAAAAGGAAATATCACACCCCTCGAATGCTTTGCTATCCAACTCATTCGAAGGATCAACATGATTGCGCATCATTTCTACGCGTTCTTCATTGATATCAAAACCGACTACTTTGATTTTTCTTGCAAATTCGAGTGCGATAGGCAATCCAACGTATCCTAATCCAATCACTGCAAGCTTGGCCTCTTTGGCCACTAATTCGTCGTAGATCATTATCCTAAATATTCTATTCTATTGTTATTTCTTTTATACTTCTCACCGCTTTCAGGGCAGGTGGCCATTTCATTTGAATCAAATTCCAAACGATGTCCGAAGCGTGACATCCATCCAATCTGCCGTGCTGGATTCCCCACCAAAAGCGCATAAGGTGGAACTTCTTTCGTCACCACAGCTCCTGCTCCAATAAATGCATATTCGCCGATGTCATTTCCACAAACGATTGTGGCATTGGCGCCAATACTCGCACCTTTTCTTACCACCGTGCGCATGTATTGATCCTTGCGGACAACAGCACTTCTTGGATTGATAACATTGGTAAAAACACAAGATGGTCCTAGGAATACATCATCTTCACAAATGACACCAGTATAAAGGCTCACATTGTTTTGTACCTTCACATTGTTGCCAAGTACCACTTCCGGACTGATGACCACATTTTGGCCAATGTTGCATTGCTTGCCAATAGTGCAATGCGACATGATATGGCTGAAATGCCAGATTTTAGTGCCTTCACCAATCTGACAGTGATCATCAATTACAGCAGTGGGATGTGCAAAGAAACTCATTTGATATAAGTCGTAAAATCTTTATGTTCTACCTTATTTAGCTCATCCGCTGAAAGCGATTTGAAATAATCATAGGTAATTTTCAAACCTTCTGCACGATTGACTTTTGGCTGCCAACCAAGTAATTGTTTTGCTAGCGTAATATCTGGTTGACGTTGCTTCGGGTCATCCGTTGGAAGCGGTTTGTAGATTACTTTTTGATTGGTTCCTGTAAGCTTAATGATTTCTTCAGCAAAGTCCTTTATAGTAATTTCATCAGGGTTGCCAATGTTTACAGGGCCTGCATAATCACTCATCAATAGACGAACAATGCCCTCTACAAGATCGTCAACATAACAGAAGGATCTTGTTTGTGAACCATCGCCAAAGATGGTGAGATCTTCACCTCGCAATGCTTGTCCAATGAATGCTGGCAAAACGCGACCATCGTTGAGTCGCATGCGTGGTCCGTAAGTATTAAATATTCTCACAATCCTCGTTTCAAGACCGTGGAAGGTATGATAGGCCATCGTAATGGCTTCCTGAAAACGCTTCGCTTCATCGTATACACCGCGTGGACCGACAGGATTAACGTTCCCCCAGTACGCTTCTGTTTGTGGATGCACCGTAGGATCGCCATATACTTCACTGGTGCTGGCAATCATCAAACGCGCATTCTTAGCTTTTGCCAAACCCAAACAGTTGTGTATTCCCAACGATCCAACTTTTAACGTCTGAATCGGAATTTTCAAATAGTCGATGGGGCTGGCGGGAGACGCAAAATGAAGAATATAGTCCAATTGTCCGGGCACATGAATGAACTTCGACACGTCGTGGTGATAAAATTCAAAATGCTCATTCGGAAACAAATGCTCAATGTTTTTTAAATCACCTGTGATGAGATTATCCATCCCAATCACATGAAAGCCGTCTTTAATAAATCGGTCGCAAAGGTGCGATCCTAAAAAACCTGCGGCTCCTGTAATTAATACTCTTTTCATACGGTTTAGTTATCAAAGTGTACAGTTTCGCGACCGACACTCTTGTAGAAATATCCCAATTTTCTCATCTTATCTAGATCGTAGAGATTGCGGCCATCAAAAATCACTTTAGATTTTAGTGCTGCTGTAATTTTATCAAAATCGGGTGTTCTGAATACGCCCCATTCAGTGCAGATCAGTAATGCATCCGCATCTTTCAGCGCGCTGTATTGATCTTGTGCATACTCGATAGGGTAATTTTTTTGTTTCTTCACATTTTCCATTGCCTCTGGATCGTATGCCGAAATCGTTGCGCCTGCTTGCAATAGGTGTTCAATCATATACAATGCTGGTGCTTCACGAATGTCATCAGTGTCTGGCTTAAAGGCCAATCCCCAAATCGCAATTTTCACATTGCTAAGTGATTGATTAAAATGTTCGAGTATCGGGCCGAGTAAACTTGTCTTCTGTCGCTCGTTTACTTTCATCACTGACTTCAAGATTTTGAATTCGTATCCCGCATCAACTCCGCTTTTGGCGAGTGCCTGCACGTCTTTTGGAAAACAACTTCCTCCATATCCAATACCGGGAAATAAAAAGCGCTTTCCAATTCTTGTATCTGAACCAATACCTAGACGGACAGCGTCTACATCAGCACCAACTTTCTCACAGAAATTAGCAATTTCATTCATGAAAGAAATCTTCGTAGCTAAGAACGCATTCGCAGCATACTTGGTGAGTTCTGCGCTGCGTTCGTCCATGAATAATATCGGATTGCCCTGACGAGTAAATGGCTTGTAGAGCTCTTCCATCACTTCTTTTGCGCGAGCGCTTGAAGTTCCAACCACTACGCGATCGGGCTTCATAAAATCTTCCACAGCAAATCCCTCGCGCAAGAATTCAGGATTGCTCACCACGTCGAATTGTTCTTTTGCCGACTTTCCTATGGCTTCTTTCACAAGGTCACATGTGCCCACGGGTACTGTACTCTTGTCTACAATCACTTTGTAATCTTTGAGCATAGGGCCCAATTGATTCGCAACGTTGAGGATATAGGATAAATCCGCGCTTCCATCTTCTCCAGGAGGTGTTGGAAGTGCTAGAAAAATAATCTTCGCTTTTTCAATAGCTTCCGCAAGATTAGTGGTAAAGTGCAATCTGCCTTCTCTTTGATTTCGCTCGAATAAAACATCTAGCATCGGCTCATAAATGGGAACTTCCCCTGCCTTCATGCGCTCCACTTTCGAGGCATCGATATCCACACATGTCACATTGTTTCCAGTTTCTGCGAAACATGTTCCCGTCACGAGTCCCACGTAACCTGTACCGATTACTGCTATTTCCATAAGTATAGATACTTTAATTAAAGTGGGCGAAGTTAAGAACTATTGCCCTTTCATCGGAAATAATGAGCGCTCTTGCTCGGTTCGTCTAACCGTATGTTTTCCAAGGATTTCCTTGTTGGCTTGCCTCACTTCCGAGGATTTTTTAGTTGCCCAGATGATTTCCCTCGCTGCTCGGGCGCTTTCGTCGATATCTACGATGGGAAATGGGTAGTCTACGCCAAGAGTGAATTGATGAAAGGCTTGTTCTAAAGCGCTCATTTTCCAAGGCTCGTGAACATATTCGATGGGAAGCCGCGACAATTCAGGCAACCATTTTTTGATAAATATCCCCTCAGGATCATGGTCGAGCCCTTGTTTGATGGGATTGTAAATCCGAATGGTGTTGACTCCCATCGTGCCCGCTTGCATCTGAAACTGCGAATAATGAATGCCGGGCTCATAATCCAAAAATGCTTTCGCCAAATGGTGAACACCCGCTTGCCAAGGCTGCATCAAATGATGGGTGAGAAAGGAGACGAGCATACTGCGCATTCTGAAATTCAAATATCCCGTTTCCACCACACAACGCATGCATGCATCCACCATCGGGATGCCCGTTTGGGCAGATTTCCACGCCGCTACCTTGGCTGAGTCAGTGACTTCACGAATGGTATCAAATCCACTATTTAGATTGCGAAACTCTATACTCGGCTCAGATTCAAACTTTTGAATGAAATGACAGTGCCATTGAAGCCTCGCAATAAAGTTGTTTAATGCGCGTTTGTGCCCGCCGCGCTCCTTGGCAATTACCGCATACTGAAATATCTGTCGAATGCTGAAAACTCCCCAGGCGAGATAAGGCGACAACCGACTGCATGAATGACGCGCCTCCGTCGGCTTTGAAATATTTCTGCTGTAATTCACGTGCCTTGATTCTAAAAAGCCAGCCAAATATTGAAGACCTTTCTTTCGGCCTCCCGGCTGCATAGAATGCGATATTTGTAGCAAGGATGAAAAGTAATTCTCTCCTGCTTCATTTTGTAGTTTAATACAATTCGGTCGCTGCTCCTCAGACGGCTCTGATTCCACCAAGGGCGTAAGCATGGTTTGCATCCATTTTTTATCCCATGCAGTGCGGTGCTTTAAGCCTCTAATGATGCCGTTGGTCGGGAATTCCACCCAACGAATTCCATTTCTTTTGAAAAATTTCGAAATCTTTTTATCCCTCTCGAAGGTCAGTCCATTGCCTATTTCTTCATGCGAAAAAACTTCTTTTATATCAAATTTTTCCTCCAACAGTCTGAAGGTTTCCTCGGCTTCTTGATGAAAAATAGAGAGGTAAAGGCCGTATTGTTCCATCTCTTCTCTCAAATCCCTCAAGCACTCAGCGGCAAATCGCCAATGACGAACATCGCTATCAGCATGAGCTATCACAGAAGGCTCGAATAAGAAAATACAAAGGACAGGACGTGGCGATCGAAGCGCTGCCTGGATAGGTGCATGATCTGAAAGACGCAAATCGCGCTTGAACCACACTATGTCAATTGGATTTTTCAAAAGGTCAAATATGCATTTTCCCTTGATAAACAAAATAGACCGTTTGAATGTTGCCGCGAACGATTGTCATAGTTTTAATTTTTTTTATCCCTTTTCATTGTTTCATTTGCATAGCTAAATCGAAATTATATGTACACATTAGAAGCGCGACACATTCATAAGGCCTACAGCGGTCACAAGGCCCTGAATGACGTATCAGTGTCGGTGAAGGAAGGAAGCGTATTCGGATTGCTCGGTCCAAATGGAGCGGGCAAGACAAGTCTTATCCGTATCATCAACCAAATCACTGGTCCTGATGAAGGGGAGGTGATTTTTAGAGGTGAAAAATTAAAGCCCGAACATGTGAGCTTAATCGGCTATTTGCCCGAGGAGCGCGGATTGTACAAGAAAATGAAGATTGGTGAGCAATGCATGTATCTCGCTCAACTAAAAGGCTTGAAGTCTGCGGATGCGCGCGCACGACTGATGACTTGGTTCAAACGTTTTGATATTGATTCTTGGTGGGATAAAAAAGTAGAAGACCTTTCTAAGGGTATGGCGCAAAAGGTTCAATTCATCACAACGGTGTTGCACGAACCTCGTCTCTTGATACTCGATGAACCTTTCAGTGGATTCGACCCCATCAATGCTGAACTCATTCGAAATGAAATGTTGCGCCTCAAATCAGAGGGCTCTACCATCATCCTTTCCACACACGACATGGGAAGCGTGGAATCTCTTTGTGACGAAATAGCACTCATCAATAGAGCGAGCGTAATATTAGGTGGCTCTGTAAAAGATGTGAAAAATCAATTTAGAAAAAATGTATTTGAACTGCAATACCGTGGCTATGCAATGGATCTGGGTATTGGGCTCTGGGCCAGTTTTGAATTAATTGAAAATATCAAAGGCGAAGATTATTCTACTGCTTTGATTCGTATTCCTGAAGGTAAAAAGTTGAATGACTTATTGTCAATTTTACTAAAAGACCTTGAAATCGTCGCTGTGCGGGAAGTCGTTCCGGATATGAATCAAATTTTCATCGAAGCTGTAAACACTTTTAATGCTCAACAATCATGAACAAGATCGCATTAATTATTAAAAGAGAATATCTCGTTCGCGTAAAGAAGAAGTCATTCATCGTGATGACATTCCTCGGACCTCTTTTGTTTACCGGTCTTATGATCGGTGCCATACTCGTGGCAATGAGTGATGATACCGTGCACAATGTGCTTGTTGTCGATCAAGAGGGATTCCTTATCAAACAAGAGGTTGCTGATTATCAGGCCGCCAATCTCGAACGCACTCGTTTTAAGAATTCTGAAAAACTGGAGTATGAATTCACAACGCAAATGCCAACCATAGAAGATTTTAAGGTAAGCCGTCATACCCTCATGGTAGTGTTGGATTCGGCGAGCTATGGTGACGGCAAAACAGAGTTTTTTGTAAAAAAACTTCCAAGTCTATCCGTTCAACAGAATGTGCAAGAAGAGCTTGAATCAGCACTAGAACAGTGGCGCGTGAAAAAGTTTGGTATGGATTGGAATATTTATCAAAGCGTAAAACAAGGTGTAACGCTCAACATCCACAACGTAGAAAAGCCAGACGAAGGAAATGATCTGCGCGCACGAGCAGGTGTTGGCTTTGGCTTCGCATTGGTCATTTACATGTTTATTTTCATCTACGGCATTCAGGTAATGCGCGGTGTGATTGAAGAAAAGACAAATCGCATCATCGAAGTGATTGTTTCAAGCGTCAAGCCTTTCCAGTTGATGATGGGAAAAGTGATAGGGATTGGTCTGGTCGGTTTGACTCAATTTTTACTATGGGTCATTCTATCTGGTATTGCTTACACAGTAGTGGGAGTTATAGCGGGAGCTTCTGTAGAAGTGCCTGGTAATCTGAACGGACAGGCGGCGGCGGACTTGCAAGCTGGTGGCGCATTCAGTGCACTTCAAAACAACGAAGACTTTGCCTTTCTCCTCTCCATTCCGTGGGGACAATTGATTGCAGCATTTATATTTTATTTCACTGGTGGTTTCCTATTGTATGCTTCATTGTTCGCTGCCATTGGCGCGGCAGTAGACGCAGAAACGGATACACAGCAATTTATGCCTATCGTGACAATCCCGCTAATATTTGGGTTCATTGTGTCAGAGTTCCTTTGGCAAAATCCAGAAGGCACGATGGGTACTGTATTTAGCATTATTCCACTTACCTCTCCTGTGGTGATGATGGTAAAAACAGCAATGGGGTGGAATTCATCAAACGTTTGGCAATTGATTCTTTCCGTAGTTCTTTTAATAACAACATTTGTATTTACGGTATGGCTCGCAGGCCGAATCTACCGAGTAGGAATACTCATGTACGGAAAAAAAGCGACATACAAAGAGCTTTGGAAGTGGATTCGTTATAAGGGATAACCTATTTTCGCCCCATGAAAGTTGGAATCATCGATTGCGGAACTAACACTTTCAACCTCTTGATTGCAGAAAAAAATGAGATGGGGTGGAGTGTTGTGTTCGAAAATAAATTGCCTGTAAAGCTTGGTGCTGGGGGATTTGATAAGAAAGTCATAGTTGAATCGCGCTTTATTCGTGGCATCGATGCACTCATGTGTCACAAAGAAAATGCGGCAAACTTTGGTTGCACCACCCTAAAAGCCATTGCTACATCGGCCATTCGCGAGGCAAAAAACCGCTACGATTTTATGCGGGTGGCCAAACAAAAGCTCGATATTGATATCGAACTTATCGATGGTCATCGTGAGGCAGAATTGATTTGGAAAGGTATCAAACAAACCATCGATCTAGGAAAGGACGCCTCATTAATCATAGACATTGGTGGCGGTAGCACTGAATTTATCATTGCTAATGCGAACGAGATTCTTTGGAAGGAAAGTTATTTGCTTGGCGTGAGTCGCCTGCACGAAATGATTCACCCAGATGATAAAATGTCTGCTGCCAATGTGGATTATTTGCATGAGATTTTAGATGAAAATTTAGGTTCTCTCAAAGCGGCCTTGAAACAATTCTCGTGCAAGCAGATTGTCGGTTCGAGCGGATCTTTCGATACACTATACGCGATGTATAAACATTCGCAAAAGCAACTCAAAGACGAACCATTCAAGTTGTTAAATGAAGTTCCGGTAGCTTCATTTCCCGGAATTCATGGGTGGTTGATGAATTCGACATACGAACAGCGTCTGCTTCACAAGGCTATTCCAAGCATCCGCGCGGAATACATGCCGCTTGCAAGTTACCTCGTGAAATACGTTCTTGAACTTTCCAAATTTGAGAAGATGTATCATTCTCAATACGCACTCAAAGAAGGTGCAGCATTCGAACTATTGGAACATGTGATTGTTGAACCCAGACATAAGGACAACAATGAGGAACGTGAAGAAACAACACCTGCCGACTAAAATTTGCGTCGTCTGCAACAAGCCCTTCACATGGAGAAAAAAATGGGAAAGGGTGTGGGAGGAGGTCAAGTACTGCAGCGAGCGCTGCTCGAGAAATTCGAAATTCTGAATTCGCAATTCTGAATTCTGAATTCGGAATTCAGAATCCCTTGTTCCCTTGTTCCCTTGTTCTCGTTCTTGTTCTCGTTCTCGTTCACCTTCTAGTTCTTTATCAACGAAATAAACTCCTTCCTCGTCTTGTCGTTATTGAGGAATTCGCCGGAGAAGGCGCTGGTGGTGGTGCTCGAGTTTTGTTTGCTTACTCCGCGCATCTGCATGCAGAGGTGATGACATTCAAGTACCACGGCGACACCAAGAGGATCCAAGGTTTTTTGAATACAGTCACGAATTTCAATGGTGAGGCGCTCTTGTACTTGTAGTCTTCTCGCAAATACATCTACTACGCGAGGAATCTTGCTTAAACCAACGATACGTCCGTTGGGAATATAGGCGATATGGGCTTTTCCGAAGAAAGGCAACATGTGATGTTCGCAAAGACTATATACTTCGATATCTTTTACCAAGACCATTTCACTATATGATTCCTCAAACATCGCGCTGCGCAGTACTTCTACTGGATCTTGCTTATAGCCCATGGTGAGATGCTCATAGGCTTTTGCTACGCGCTCGGGAGTTCTAAGCAGCCCTTCACGAGCGGGATTTTCTCCGATTTGCTCTAGGATTTGTGTCACCGCGCTCGCAACGATTTTTTGCTTGGGGTTAAGTTCCGATTGGTCTGCCATTGTCTTTATTTTCCGCCGAAATACTCGACAAAATTGTTTTCTGTTTCGTAAAGCTTGATGCTGTGCAAGCTGCAACCATTAGCGTTGATTGGAGCCTCCAATTGTTCCCAGATAGCAATGGCTAGATTTTCGGTTGAGGTCAAAATGCCTTTCATAAAATCTACATCGATATTGAGGTTTCTGTGATCGAGTTTCTCAATTACCAAATCCTTGATCATATCTGAAAGTACCTTGAGATCGATGCAGAATCCAGTCTCTGGAGCAGGCACGCCTTTCACCGTTACAAAAAGATCATAGTTGTGACCATGCCAGTTGACATTGGCGCACTTTCCAAACATTTCCGCGTTTTTTGCATCATCCCACGCTGGATTGAAAAGTCTGTGAGCAGCATTAAATCTTTCTCGACGGGTCGCGTAAACTATCTTCGACATCTCTTTAAATTTGAGCGGCAAAGATACTACGACATTCAGGTTATGAAGTAACTTGCGCCTCAATAATACTTTTGAATCTCATGATAGTTGTCACTGGTGCCGCAGGCTTTATCTCTAGTTGTCTCGTAAGCCGCCTCAACGAGGAGCGCTTTTACGATTTGATTTTGGTGGATGATTTTTCACATCCTCATAAGAATAAGAACTTCGAAGGAAAGCGATACAAAGCACTTGTAGACCGAAAGGACTTCCCGCAATGGCTGAGAGAAAACGAAGCCGGAGTGGAGTTTGTATTCCATCTAGGTGCGCGTACGGATACAACGGAGTTTAACACTGCCATTTTTGATGAACTCAATCTCCATTATTCTCAAGAAATTTGGAATATATGTGTAGAAAAGTCACTTCCACTGGTGTATGCGTCTAGCGCTGCGACCTACGGCGACGGTGCTTTCGGATACGATGACAATCACGAGGTGGTAGAAAAATTGATACCATTAAATCCTTATGGCGATTCGAAAAATGATTTTGACAAATGGGTATTGAAGCAATCCGAAACGCCTTTCTTTTGGGCAGGGTTGAAGTTTTTCAACGTCTACGGTCCCAATGAACTCCACAAGGGACGCATGGCGAGTGTGGTGATGCATGCTTTTCATCAAATCAATGAAAAAGGCAGTATGCGCTTATTCCGCTCGCACCGACCAGATTTCGCAGACGGAGGTCAAATGCGCGATTTTATTTATGTAAAAGACTTGGTAGATGTATGCATTTTCTTGATGTATCACCGCAAGAACAGCGGTATTTACAATCTCGGTTCGGGAAAGGCACGTAGATTTTTGGACCTCGCTAATGCGACCTTCGCCGCCATGGGAAAGGAACCCAATATCGAGTTTGTGGATACTCCAGAGGATATCCGTGATAAATACCAGTATTTTACAGAGGCGAACATGTCCAAACTAAAGTCGATTGGGTACACAAAAGAGTTTCATTCGCTTGAAGATGGTATTTTCGATTATGTGAGAAATTACCTTATCCCTGGCAAGTACATGTAATAGAGCGCTCTGAGCTCATCCTTCTATGAAGTCTATCATGCAACTCTTCACCAATGCTTTTGGCGGTCTTCCGGCCACGGTATGGTTGCTGTCTGTTGCACAGTTGATCAACCGTAGCGGTACCATGGTGGTATTTTTTCTTTCTGTCTATTTGAAAGAAGAACTCGGTTTTTCACTCGATCAAATTGGGATAATTATGGCACTCTTTGGAATCGGAACGATTTCAGGGGTATGGGTAGGTGGAAGATTGGTGGATAAACTGGGCTATTATCCCGTTATGATTGCCTCTCTGGGCGCGGGTGCTGTGATGTTTGCGTCGGTGAGTTTTGTTCGAAGTTTTGAAGTGTTGGCAGTGGCAATGTTTCTCGTGAGCTTTTGCGCCGAGGCATTTCGCCCAGCCAATATGGCTGCGATTTCATACTATGCAGGGCCCAATATCTATACGCGTGCGGTAAGTCTAAATCGTCTAGCGATTAACCTTGGATTTTCTATAGGTCCAGCAATCGGAGGCTTTCTTAGCGAAATGAGCTTTCAGTACATCTTCTGGGCAGATGCTCTTACTTGCTTTTTTGCAATGCTGATGTTATTGGTTTTTGTAAAGAAGTCCACGCGCGAAATTGGAATCATCAAAGATGAGACACTTAGCGAAAATCTTCGGTCACCATATCGAGATACAGCTTTTCTGTGGTTCCTTCCCATTGCCATGTTTTATGCAATTTCCTTCTTTCAGTTTTTTAGCACCATGCCCATATATTATACCGAAGTAGAAGGGCTTTCAAAATCGAGCATCGGCTGGATCATGGCGCTGAATGGATTGCTTGTGGCGCTTTTTGAAATGTTGATCATCTACAAGTTTGAAAAGAAGTGGAGCCTTTACAACTTTATCATTTTAGGCACTTTTTTAGTGGTTCCTTGTTATCTGAGTCTACTTTTTCTCGGTGGCTTTTGGTGGATGATTGTAATTACAGTCGTGATATCATTCTCTGAAATGTTTGCGATGCCTTTTATGAATACATTTATGAATAATAGGGCAGTCGGAGGTAAGCGTGGCCAATATAGTAGTCTATACATCATGGCCTGGAGCAGCAGTCAAATATTAACTCCCATCATTTCCACGCAAATCATCGATCACTCGGGATTTCAAATGTTGTGGGTGGTGATGGCTGCTATTGCAGCTTTGAGCACGGCAGGCGCTTATTTTTTGAAAAGGCTTGTTCGATAGTCGTTCGTTTTTATATTTGATTAAGAACTTTAATCATCTATGAAAACAACTATTGCTCTCTCACTTCTTTTATTTAGCGCTTGTTTTGGTTATGCTCAAACAACTTCCGCAGATGCCCTTCAAAATGCCACCTTAAAACGATTTCGTGCTGCGGCAACCGCAGGCTGGGGTTATCAACAAGGAAAGATAGGCGAAGAACTTCAAGGTGAATTGCTTGAATATTCAGAACAGCTTAGAAATGGCGCTCAATACTCGGGACATGTGCAATATTTCTTTTTTAAAAATTTTGGAATTGGTCTCGATTTCGCTGGGTTTCGCGCAACAAATCAAACGACTTTAGTTGTAGAAGACGTGTCCTTTCCTGGTTTGCGCGAAGAGTTAGACGTTCGAGACGACATTGCTATTGACTTTTTTGGTGCGAGTGTGAATGGAAGATTCCAGGTTTTCAATAATAAAATAGCGATTATACCCGGAATTGCATTTGGACAAATTACTTATCGAAACAATGCAATTTTTCAGGTAGCATCGCAGTTGAGGGGTACTGCGCCGGGTGTAATTTTCGATTTGAATATCGATGCTGCCCTAACTAAGAATTTTTCATTCGTGATTGCCGCCTCAACCCAACAAGGATTGCTCAAATTTGTAGACTACACAGATTCTTGGGGCACTACTACACGACTCGACTTGAATAATGGTAGTGAAAGAAGTCTTAGCAGAATAGGCGTTTCTTGTGGATTTAGTATTGCCTTTTAATTTACCGAATCGGAAATATCTAATCCAATTTCCAATTTGTATCCAATCCCGTGAACACTTACAATTCGAAGATTTGGATCGCCAGCCAACTTCTTTCGCAACTTAGATACAAGCACATCGAGATTTTTAGAAACTACCACCAACCCTTCACTATGCCATAGTTTTTCTATTAAAATTTCACGCTGCAAGGGCTGACCTAAATTTTCAAATAACATTAAAAGAAGCCTTTCTTCGCGATCTGAAAGTGGAATGCTCTCGTTTACCGACGTGAGAACTCGAGAGTACTTGTCAAGTTTATACTTTCCAATAATTTTCTCTTCCTTTTCCTCCGTCAAACCTGAGATTGATTTCTCCTTGGTTTTTGGATTAACTTTAACTTTAGAGTAGTACCAAAGGCCACAACCTGCAAGCGGTAAAATAAAAAGTAAAAGATAACCAAGTTGAATTTCGTTTTCGCTTTCTTTTTCTCGGATTTGAATATCAATTTTATAACATCCTTCGGGAATTTCTCTGCCTAAACAAGGCGTCGATGAATCTCCGCTTGCTTCTCTCAAGAAAGAGAAAGTGATACGATCATTTTTACAGTCTTTTAATGAAACGCTGAAAGCATTGATGTCAACTTTCTTTAATTCTTCTGATGAAATTCGATATAGGGTATCCGCATTGATGGACACTTCCTTCTCAAATGAAATGGTAAAAAGTCCCTTACCTGTTTTACTTATTGGTAAAACTCTTGAGGTTGAATCACCTTGAGACCATAACACACGATTGCCAATTTGACGAAACACCAGTTCATCTTTTAGCGATGACTCGGGCTTACCCATGCTGCATCCTGAGAGTATTAATGATAGAATAAAGACGATATTTATGATATTCCGCATACAGCAAAGCTACTTCGTAAATGATTGATAAAAAACCGATTTACCTTCTTTTACCCTTGTTTTACCTTTTATTGAGTTGCAATTACTCTCGAAGGATTAGGTTTGTTAGCATTAATATAGAATCAAACCAACAAGTATGAAAAATTCATTTTTGCTCCTCATTGCTCTTTATGGTCTGTTCACTTCTTGTATTGGAAGGGCAGACGCCAAAGGTAGTATTCAGGCATCAAAAGAGACATGTGTGAAGTCTGTCATATCAAAAAGCAGTTCACCGATGTGTATCGACCGTTATGGTAAATGTTGGTTCACAAATAAAAGAGATTTTATCTCCATGTACAACACCAAAACTGGAACTATCGATGTTTTTGATGATCGTCATGGCCTCAGTAGTAAAATCGTTTACTGCTTTCTGGAGGATCAATTCGGACAGGTCTGGATGGGTACTGCTGATGGCATAACCATATTTGATGGCCGTAACTTTAAAAAATACACCATATCCGATATCACTGGAAGATTCGGCGCTTCAGTTGCTACCTCGTTTCAAGCAGTTAAAACTTCTTCGGACTTGAAAAGTTCAGTGGCAGCAATGATGCTTGACAGTGAAGGAAAGATCTGGGTGGCCGTTCAAAATGAGTTGTTTGTGTTTAACGGAACAACCTTTAGTAAATTCATTCCCGCTAATGCCTCTGAACTTTCATCTAATGATACTAAAAGTTGCTCTTGGATAGGAATCGAGCGAATTCTAGAGGACAACCAAGGTCGAATTTGGTGCGGCGGTCGCGGATTGAATGGGGCTTATTGTATTTATGACAATAAGCTAACGCCTGTCAAACCTAGTGAATCTGAAAAATGGTTGATGCCCATCGCTCATACGAAGGATGGCAAATTATGGTTGAATGATATAGACTTTGGCTCCTTGGCGTATCAAAAAAATGATTTATCCAAAGACCAACTATTTCCTTACTGGGAACTTCAGGTGCTTGAAGACAGTACAGGTAATCTTTGGTTTAATAATGGTGAGAATTGGGGAATTACAAAATACGACGGAAAGGAATATACCAATTACGATTCAACGGCGCTTAAGGCATTTTACGAAAGAAATTATATCTCAATGGCATTGGATAGCGATGATGTCTTGTATCTCACCACTATCAATGGAGAATTAATCATTTTTGACGGTAAAGAGTTCAGAGTCCTTATGGACGGCTGCTAATCCCCTTTTTCCAAAGAAAAACACTTCTTCCAGAAACTTCGAACTCCGAACTTTTATTCATTCTCATTCTGATTGTGATTCTAAAAAAAACTCATTCTGCAGACTATTTTTTAGAGTGAGATTTCTATGTTACAAGTCAAGTAATTATTGAAATTGGAATTTGCACGTTAGATATTCATTCGGGCGTCATAGAGTAGAATTAATATATTAGCTGCACCAGAGCGGTTTAGCTTAGGGATATATGAGTATTAATACCTATCAAGATATTCCAGACAGGATTCGCGAAAAATTCCATATTGTCTTCAGTGAAAATCTGGACGATAAAACCATCCTATTCCGAAACGATCAGAACAAATATGGTGTTCTCCAATTTAAAAATACGTTTGGACTGTTCAACGGCTATCACTGCTTAATTCCGCCAGAGTACAACCTCCTGTATTTTAATCGGTCATTCGAACTTTTTCGTGGAATTCAATATTCAAATGGAAAATATGATTTTCAAAAGAATAGGCATTACCTGTTTGATAAGAGTGGAAAGATATTATTAGAACTTCCTCCAGGTGAAGAATTGGATATCGATTTATTTGATAATATTATTCTCCGTCGATCGCGGTTGTTTGGTTTACTCAATAAAGACCTTTCTGAATTAGTAACACCTCGTTATGAAAGCCTGCGGGCGATAAACGCAAATTTTTTAGCCGCGCAAATGGGTGGAAAAATGGGATTTATTCGGCAAGACGGCTCACCAGTGCTTGATATAACATTCGATGAGGTGATTTGTAGGATATATGATCATCAGGTGTTACTCAGAAAAGATAATATTTATTATTCATTCGTTTTTGAAACGTCAACTCTAAAACAACTTCCTTTTTCCAAGATATTGCCGGATCACAAAAAAGAAACTCCTTTGTCAATGACAAGCCGAGCCTTCTTTCGAAGTGTTATGAATTTTCGGAGGTACGATCTAATAATGACCCATGATTACCCTTATGGTTACGGCGATCTATTGCTTAATTATCGCGGACACTGGGGCATTATCGACGGCATTGGAAATATTGTTCTTCCGAATGACTATAGTTTTGTCGATTTTTTTGAAAACCCCAATTTCTTCAAAGTTGGTCTTGGTGAGATTGAATTAGAAGAGCACGAGGATCGAGAAGGATACCACACTTCTTCTCTTAAAAATGTAAAATGGGGTGTGGTGGACAAGAATAATAAAATCGTAGTACCAATCATCTACGATTGGATACAAGAATTGGCGCCCTCTATTTGGGCAGTGTATAATGACTGTACCGTATATTACGATATCTCAGGCGATGCTGAAGGTTGGCAACATATTGATGGTAAAGTAGGAATTTACAATCATGATAAGCTCATTGTGCCAGTGGAGTATGCGGAACATGCCTGCTTCTATTACCGCATCAATAATTACGTTTATGTTCGAACAAACACAAGTCCAATGCATGATGGAACATCAATGGACTACGATGCATACACGTTAGATGGTATAAAAATAGAAGAGAACAAACCCAAGCGTTGGTTGGAGCTTGCAGATAATAGGAATAGCTTTTAAGCTATTGAGATGGAAAGGGAAAATGGGAAAAACTAATTGTTATTGTGATTCTGAATATGCTCGAGACTGCAAACTCCTTTTCAGAATGAGAATCACAATGAGAATGAGAATGAATAGAGTGGGGGGAGGGGAGAAGGAGAGGGAGTAGAAAAAAAAAACACCCTCCAAGAGCAGAGGGTGCTTTTTTAAGTGTTGAAGCATTTAGCTTATTAATCAATCACCAATTTCGTAGAAACTCCATAAGTGTCATTTGTCATTTTCAGCACATACATTCCTTTTGGCAACTCCGATACGTCAATGCTTCTTTCTTGAAATCCTGCGTTCAATGGTGTATGTGGATAAACCTTTGCCAAGCGGCCTTGTAGGTCGTAGACTTCTAATCTAAAAGAATCCGCTTGAGTTAGGTGAAAACCGATGTTTACACGGTCCTTGGCTGGATTGGGATAGCAGGTCAAACCTAAAATTTGATTGCCATTGATTTCATTTATGTTGACCTCGTTGTCATTTAGATAATAAATGCCCAATGGCAAATAACCAACGTTGTTTTCTTCGTGAATTTCATTCATTGTTTCATTCGGATCCAACTGCGCATACAATCTTCCAATGAGTTGATTGTCCTGTGGTGCTACCCACGTCATTGAAATCGATCTAAAGCCTTGAGCAGGAATGCCGCCATTGAGTGTGAAAACGGTTTCGCCATCAATATCACTTTGCAATACTCCATTCCAAAGTGGGTTTCCCATAAAGAAACTAACCTCTATAGGATCGATAATATCTACCAAACTATAGTTGTAAATTCTTAAACTCACCACTACAGTATCACCCGGCTGCGGATTTGCTTTGCTCAAGGAAATGGATTTACATTGAAATAGAGTAGTGGGGTCTTCTACTATTAGTCCTCGCTGCACATCAAGGCGCCACGGCATATTCAGAGCGGGATCTTGTTGACTATAATTATCAAAGTAGAATGAACCCGAAGGATCTACTTCGTAATCCAAAGTAAGTGCGCCGCCATCTCCCCAAAACAATACAGCATTGGCAGAATATGATTGGCTGTTTACCACTGATCCAGAAACTGAAGCTCCCATTGTCACTTCGTTTCCTACACTCATCGCTCTTGTGCTGGTGCTTCCCAAGCTATATGAACCATTGACTCCAAGTGTAACGCCGAACGCACTGGCTGAGGCTGATGTTTCAACATCTACAGTGTATGAATTCTCAGCAGTGGTCTCACTGTTCGTGGCAGTGGTTATCGACCAACTTTGTTCGTTACCCAAAGGTGAGTTGTAACCTAAGAAACCAAATCTTCTATTCTGTCCCAATAGTGATCCCACTTGAGGTTTAGGTCTGTAGCTAAGTAAATTCCCCGCTTCATGTGATGGGAGATACCCATTAGCCATATTGCTTCTATTTTGAACCCAGCCGAAAGTGGGTGCCAAGGGATGGATTGATAATAGATACGTCACCAATGAATCTCCCGCATAAATGGGATATTCGAACACTTCATAATTTAATGTAGCAGCATAGATCGCATCATCAAAACAGGTATTATATGTATTGGTGACAGTGAACGTCTGCGTGTTTGCAAGACTATTAGAATAGCTCTCACCATACGTGCTGCTGATAGAGGCGCTAATGCTCGCTACCACAAAATCCAATTCAGCACTCACTTCTGCACCCAATGTCCATGCACTGGAATATGTGGTGCTAACAGTAGTTTCACTTGTTTGAATGGTTTCATAATTTGCTATCGACGGACCACATTCGATAGCGGTAGTTCCATCAAATTGACTGTTTACATCTACCCAATCTGCTGGACCAATATTATCTTGATGTGTGGGAGGGGCGTTCAAAATGAGTATGGGTTCTTGCACGTTCGTAATCAAATAGCGTTCAAAGTCTCCAAAACTTATTTCATCTCCGTCAAAGTCTCCGACGCCGATCACGAATTGCCTCTGATCTCCGCTGGTATAGCCGTCTTCCTCGATCTGATTGCTATTCGCTGCCAGTTGCTCGAATTGCCCTTGAACAGTATTCCATTTGTGAACTACAATACTAAACCTTTGAAGAGGATTGCCCCCGCTGCCATTATCAAATTGCCAGTTGCGAACGTTTACGATTTCTGCACGTCCATCATTATTCATATCCGCTACCACTAGATATTGGTCGTACTCCGTATCCACAGCATTCGTAAATGTGCCTACTCCTCCTTGAGAGGAGAAATTAAAATTAGCATCTATAAAAAAAGCCTCGATATCACTACCTGTTGCCAGTACTAGGTCATCCGAACCATTTCCATCCATGTCTCCAGCATCAATATCTAGAGTAGCCAATCCATTCACGCTTTTAGTTGTAGAGAATACACTTGATAATAATTCAAGTACTTCTAAATAATCAGGACCATCTGCCTCGATGGTCGTAGCTTCATTGGCTACTCGAAACATTCTCACGAATGTATCGGGATTACTACCGGAATTATTGGGAATGAGATAGCCATAAGCAAGCGCAATTTCAAATATCAAGTCGTTGTTAAAGTCACCAACAGCCAGCGACACAGGCATTCGCGTATTGGATGATTGCGTGGTGGATACAAACACTTTTCCTTTCGGAATGCAGGTGTATGATGCTCCGGATTCTTCAATCCTATAAACTTTTACATAGGGTTGGCGCGAACCTGAGTTAACTTGTGAACTGGCCACGATGACTTCGCTTATGCCATCGAAATCCAAGTCAGCGACACTCATATCAAAAGACTCGTACGAATTGCTTCCAGTTCCAACCACATCAGCTGTTTCGTCCTGAACTCCACCTTTAAATACGATGGTTCCATTTTCGACGTCGTAGATTTCGATGGAGAGCAATCCCGTAGTGTGTTGTCTATACAACACTACAATTTCTGCATCACCATCGCCATTGAAGTCGCCACAGCCTAGTTTAATCCAGCCCACAGGTCGGCTCTCACCAGAGCTCGTGCTGCTATTGAGAGGCCCATTTATTTGTAACTGCGCATCAGGTACCACTGAGAGATTTCCAGCCACCGCTTGCGCGCTGTAAATGCCCAAGTTGATTTGGTTGTTTGGAGCTTCGGTGGCCACTACATAGTCGTCTCGGCCATCATCGTTAAAATCTCCTGTTGCTTGACCAATATGACGATTGCCATACGATTGAATTCCCGGGTAGATGGGCATCGAGGTATTAAGTGCAATCGATGTATTTAGGTCTTGTACATTGAGTGTATTGACATCGTAAAACTTCTGATTCGTAAAATAGTTGTTATTCTCTTGACTATCATAAATCAATACAATCTCTCTATTTGCAGAGATCTCTTTTGGATGTAAAAAAGGATTCACAGCGGCTTGAGTGGTGGGATACTCTAATTGAGAATGTCCGCTGATGGCGAAAATCATCAATAGAAACAGGGTAGTGGTGTAACGCATGGGTTTTGGATTTTTGTTGAATCAAAACTATTTTCACTTCAAGCCCATTTCAATAGTTAATTCTAACTATGCCCCAATCGTTATTTTCTATTTACCTTGCTCCTTATGTCGCGAAGCGTGTTTTTATTTGTAATACTGCTAATAGCCGCCCAAATCGGATGGTGTCAAAACCTTCCAGGAAGATGGATTGGCGTGGATGAGGGACTTTCTCAAGGTTACATATACAATGTAAATCAAGACAACAACGGTTTTCTTTGGTTTGGCTCAAAGATGGGCTTGAATAGATATGATGGGTACGACTTTGTTTCTTATCATCACCGAAGTTCTGATAGTCTTGGAATTAATGGAAATGAAATTCTAGATCTCGCATGCGATGATTATGGAAACTTAATAATCCAAACGGATGGAATTGGTCTAAGTTATTTCTATTCAAAACGCAATGCCTTTATTTCGTTTGGAACCAAACAAAAGGCTCCTTTCTATCTGAAGTCCGATGTTATTGTATGGTTCACTTATAAAAAAGGAGGCGAGCTTTTGGTGATGACAGATAAGTCCTTGCATCGAATTCGTTTCCAGTCAAAAAATGCTTCGAAGGGAAAGAAAGATGGAGTAATTGAAGATTTTTTAAGCAGGTTTTCTGTTACCAATGAAGAGATTGAGTTATCGGAAGAAGCCCTGAAATTCTGGAAAGCTGGCAAGGTTTATTGCGAGGGCAATCGTTACTTTCTCAATACTGAAAAAGGTGTGCATGAATTGAAATTGAATAACCCCAATTCCTTCACAAGCACTCCTGTTTTCAGTTATTCTAAAGACGGTGACGAGCATTGTCATACGCTGTATATTCCATACTTGGATGATATAATTTTCCTGACTGACAGTGGCTTGCATATCAATGGTTCCTATTATAAGTCCACTCATCGAATTCCAAACAAACGAAAGGCATATTTCATCGACGAGAATGATGTCCTCTGGATGGTCATTCATAAGAAGATTATCACTTTCAATTTTAAATCAAAGGAATTTGAAGAGATTATTACAGACTATGGCCCTCTGTCGGATGAGTTCTTTAGTTTTAATTGCATTTATAAGGATCGAAGCGGCGTGCTCTGGTTGGGCACCGCAGGCCACGGAATTTACAAACTAATTAGCAACCCGAAGAAGTTTGAAAAGGTCGTCAACTTTGATGCTCCCGTGAGATCCATTTATGGCTTGAATGAGAATCTAAGTGGAAATATCATCGCTGAATGTCAGGGAAGATTGGTAGAGGTGGACATCAAAAATGGTAAGTATCTGAGAACATTGACGAGCAGTCCTAATCTACTGAGCAAAAATTTTAATTTGAATGGCTCACGCACGGCCATCGAGCTTGAGAGCGGTGTTTATTTGGCCGTGCACAAGTCCAACTTGTGGAAATGGGATGAAAAGAATCAGACCGTCGAGGCTATTTACATTGACCCAGGTATTCCCCGTTTTAGCTCCTTTTGCGCCGATTCTGATGGCCGAATATGGATTTGTTCTTCCGAAGGACTTATAAAATATAATCCGAAGAATCAGGAGATTAAAAAATATCCTCTTCCTGTTGAAACACGAAATATGGAATTCTTCTGGCGCATGGCAGGCATGATTTATCGCCATGATCGCTCCGATTTTATATGGATTTGTACCTACGAAGGTCTTCTACGTTTTTCTTTATCACAAGAGACTTGGAAGATTTATCGCAATGACCCCAAAAATAATAACTCCATCAGCCAGAATCTGATATTCTCCGTTTGCGCTGATCCAATGCAGCCCAATGATTATTTATGGATAGGAACTTCAGGCTCGGGATTATCAAAACTCAATATTCACACGGATAACTTTGAGCACTTTACCACGGAAGATGGATTGAGCAACAATTATATCTATGGTATTTTGAGCGATGATTTGAACCGCTTGTGGCTTAGCACCAACAAAGGACTTTCGTGTTTTGATCCCGTTCAAAAGAAGTTTGTCAATTATCTAAAACAAGACGGTCTTCAAGGAAATGAATTTAATCGATTTTCATATTACAAAACAAAGAATGGAATATTGGTTTTTGGTGGGGTCAATGGCCTGACTTTCTTCGATCCAAAACTTATTGTAAAAAATACAATAACTCCCTCAGTCGTAATAACTTCAATAAAAATAAACAACTCTGATAAGCACAGCGCCCTCACTTTGGCGCCCTCATACACAGATTTTTTGGATCTTGATTATAAAAATAATTCTATCAGTTTTCAATTTGCTGCTTTAGAATTCACCAATCCCGAGCTCAACAAATACCGATATAAAATGGTTGGGGTTTCAGATGATTGGATTGACATCGCTTATGACCGTTCGGTGAATTTTTCAAATCTTGCACCGGGTTCGTACGCTTTTGTAGTGAGCGGCAGTAACAGTGATGGAGTTTGGAGCGAGCAAGTTCAACAAGTTCTCATCACGATTCGTCCTCCTTGGTGGGAAACTTGGTGGTTTAGAATTCTATTCCTTTTCGCCGTCAGTCTTGCAATCTACGCCGGAGTTAGATATCGAATAAATCAACTCCGCAGGGTACAATATGTTCGTGACCGTATTGCGCGTGATCTCCACGATGAAATTGGTTCAACACTTTCTAGTATCTCCATTTATACCGAAGTAGTAAAGAATAAAGTTCAAAATCAAAATCCGGAGGTGGATCCACTCCTTTCAAAAATAGCCTCCGGTACTTTGCGAGTTATGGAAAGTATGAGCGATATCGTTTGGGCAATTAACTCAAGGAACGACAGTCTCGATAATCTATCGGCAAGAATTCAGGCGTTAATTTCTGAACTTGAAGAGAGTACCCCTTTTCAAATCGAATTTTTCAATGATGATACTTTGAATACGCTATCGCTCCCAATGGAAAAACGCAAGAATGTTTACCTCATCTTTAAAGAAGCGCTTAATAATGCCTTGAAGTATTCAAATGCTGAACGAATTGCTATTCGCTTGGTTCGTCATAAAGGCGGTGTTCTTCTGGAAGTAAAGGATGATGGAGTCGGTTTTGATTTATCATCTTCTGCTAATGGAAATGGATTGGATAATATGAGGAGCAGGGCGGAGGCAATAAGAGGTGTTCTTGAGATTGAAAGTGCCAATGGACGAGGCACAGGAATTCGTCTTTTCTTTAACTTGAATTAAATGATGAATGAGAATAAAACACGGATCATCGTATTTGATGATAACAAAGACCGAAGAGACAGTCTTGAACTTCTCATCAATCTTCGGGATGATATGCATTGTGTGGCGACGTTTGAAAGTGCTGAACACGCACTTTCGCAAATCGAGGCGCTTCAGCCCAAAGTGGTATTAATGGATATAGATATGCCAAAGATGGATGGTATTCAAGCTGTGGCCATGATTCGAGGCGTCTTTCCTTCGGTTTATATCATCATGCAGACCGTTTTTGAAGATGAAGAAAAAATTACTTCTGCTATTACTGCAGGGGCCAACGGTTATATTCTCAAAAAGACATCACCATCCAAACTTATTGATGGTATCATTGAAGTGCTCGAAGGCGGCGCGCCGCTTACGCCTTCGGTGGCAAAACTTGTTTTGAGATTCTTTCAATCACAAAATGCACCCGTTGGTGATCAGAATGTAATCTTAACGGAAAGGGAAAAGGAAATTCTATCGTTACTAGTAAAAGGTAGAAGCTATAAAATGATTGCAGAATCTTGTGAGATTTCTCAATTTACAGTGAATGCCCACATCCGAAAGATCTATGATAAACTTCAAGTGCATAGTGTGGCAGAGGCTGTGAGTAAAGCCATCAAACAGCGTCTCGTCTAACGCATTAGATCCCTAATTTCCCCAAAAATCTCGTACAACACGATTCCTCCCGCCACGGCGACATTGAGCGAGTGCTTGGTGCCGTGTTGGGCTATTTCAATTACACCATCGCTTGCTGCTATGGTCTCTTGCTCCACACCATCCACCTCGTTGCCCAGAATCAAGGCTAAAGGGCCTTTAGGTTCAAATGATCTGAGCTCAATAGAATTGGTGGCTTGCTCAATACTATAACATTTGAATCCTGCGGCTTTCAAATCTTGAATAAGGGGAAGTGTCGCTTCTCGATGTTCCCATTCCACTGTCTCGGTCGCTCCCAAGGCGGATTTCAAAACTTCGCGGTGGGGTGGAGTAGGGGTGTAACCAACACAGAAAATGCCTTTCAAAAGAAAGGCATCTGCTGTTCTAAACAAACTTCCTACGTTCAACCCACTGCGGATATTTTCCAATATCAGGACAACGGGAATTTTATTGCTTTCACGAAACTCCTCGGGCGTCATGCGCCCGAGTTGTTCCATGCTTAATTTCTGATGATTCATCTTAACGGATCACAATAAAGTAAGGCAAGCGTGCCTGTATTCCTCTTATATTTTGAATGGATTTGAATTGCTCATAAAATCTGAACTCGTCACCCAAAACTTCTTTCATAATACTGGCCTCTTTTTGTCCGGTGAGATCTGCCACAAATTCTTCAAATGGATCTTTCATTTTTGGATAATCGGTGGTGCTGTAGTCGCTCACTCCAGCCATCTGAGCAGCATACTTAATGGCTGCTCGCATATCACCGAGCTCATCAACAAGTCCTAAGCCAAGTGCATCTTCGCCACTCCACACGCGACCTTGGCCAATGCTATCCACTTGCGCTTGGGTCTTTTTTCTTCCCGCCGCTACTTTCGATGTAAAGTCATCATAGATCTGTGCTACCATATTTTCCATCACTTTCATTTCATATTCATCCAGTGGTTTGGTTACGGTCAATGCATCCGAATGGGCGTTCGTTTCGTAGGTATCGAAGGTTAATCCGATTTTATTATTCAAAAATTTCTGCATGTTTGGAATGACACCAAAAACCCCAATAGATCCTGTGATGGTATTTGGATTAGCGAAGATTCTATCTGCGCTGCAAGAGATGTAATAACCTCCACTTGCGGCATAATCACCCATACTCACAATCAATGGCTTTCCACTTTTCTTGATCAATTCGGTTTCTCTCCAAATAACATCAGATGCAAGTGCGCTTCCGCCGGGAGAGTTCACACGGAAAACAATCGCCTTCACTTTTTCATTTTCACGCGCATCTTTTAGTGCTTTTGCAATGCGATCACTACCAATTGTTTCGTCATCGCCTTCGCCGCTTTCAATCGCGCCTTCAGCATATACCACGGCAATCTGATTGTCCTTCTTGTCTTTTATTTCCAATGTAGACATGTAATTGTCTAAATCAATCATGTCGATTTCGTCTTTTCCATCAGCAGCCATACCAAGCTTTCCTTTCATATTGCTGATGATTTCATCGCGGTACACAAGTCCATTCACTAAGCCGCTATTTTTGAGAATATCGTTGTCCATCAGAGAAATGGAATCTGCTGCTTGATTTAAAAAATCAATACTCACATTGCGCTCTTTCGAAATTCCTTCCAACATCGTCTTCCAAATGTCACCAACATAAGTACTAATTTGTTGACGATTTTCTGGCGTCATTTGTTCGTACATAAATGGCTCTACAGCGCTCTTAAACTTATTGTTGGGGCCACGAATTACCTGTGCTTCGATTTCAAGTTTATCAAACATTTTTTTGAAAAACATGAGCTCGGTGGACAATCCTCTCCAATCAAAGGTACCCGTAGGGAACATATACACTTCATTGGCCGCAGAAGCAATGTAATAGCCACCTTGCGAATAGTTCTCACCGTATGCAATGATCCATTTACCGCTATTTTTAAAGTCCAACAGCGCATTGCGTACATCGAGCATCGTACTTGGTGCGGCTGAAATCAATTCAACTTCTAAAAATAGCCCTTTGATTTTATCATCTGTTTTTGCAGCTTCTAGTGCGTCATAAAGCTGATTCAATCCTAATTTTGATTCACTAGAAAAACCACCTCCACCGAAGTTGAAATCACTCTTGCTCGCGCGATCTACAATGGCTTGGTTGAGCTTTAAATGCAGTACAGAATTGTCTTTGACACTTACTTTATCCTCGCCGCCTGCGGCAACGACAGCAATCATGATAACAAATAGCACAATGACCAAGAAAAATGCGGCGAATGTGCCGAGCATGGAGGCTAATACATTTTTTATAAAATTCATGTTGTGTGTTTTCTTAATTAACGGTTCAAAAGTAATTAGAGTATTGTAAATCAGGTATCACGAATACATAAACGGCGACAATCTACCTTCAAAGGGCGATTTTCATTTTTAAGCTTCGCGCATTGATACTACTTTCGTGCTTGATGAATACAAATAATGTCGTTTTGTGTATTGGTGGAAATTTGGGTGATCGTCTCGAAAACCTCGAGGAAACAAGGGATTTCATCGAGTTTAATATGGGCGATTTCGTAGCAGTTTCTGGTATTTATGAATCTCCCGCTTGGGGCATGGAGGCAGCGCCTGATTTTCTGAATCAGGTAGTTGAAATTTCTACCACGCTCAATTATCTCCAGCTACTATCGGAAATCAAGGAGATTGAAGAGTTTTATGGAAGAAAAAGAACTCCAGGAAAGTACACCTCGCGTGAAATGGACATAGACATTCTTTTTTTTAATGATGAAATAATAGAGACGGAAAAGCTCGTTATTCCACATCCTAGGCTTCACGAAAGAAAATTTGTACTAACACCTCTCGCAGAGATTCTGCCAGACAAAATGCATCCTGTTCTCAATAAGTCGGTTGCTGAACTTCTTAAGTCATGTGAAGACACCTCTTCGGTCAAACGCATTTGAATAAATATAAGTACATAGCGATAGAAGGCAATATTGGTGCGGGAAAGACAAGTCTTGCCACACGCCTCGCGCATCAGTGGAATGCCAGGTTGGTGTTGGAAGAATTTGCGGACAATCCGTTTTTGCCAAAATTCTATCAGCAGCCAGAGCGATATGCATTTCCGTTGGAATTGAGTTTTTTGTCCGAACGGTTTTCTCAATTGAAAAAAGAGGTGACCAATGACGATTTGTTTGCTCCACTAGTAGTGAGCGATTACATCATTAGCAAGTGTCAAATCTTTGCAAAGAATAATCTTCAAAACGACGAGTATCAGCTTTTTTTGAAGATGTACGAAATCGTCGACGCCTCGGTATCGAAACCAGATTTAGTGGTTTATCTATACAAAAGTGTAGATATGTTGTTGAAGAATATTCGTGGGCGAGGTCGTGATTATGAGCAAAATATTTCGCCTGATTATCTTGAAAATATTCATGCACAGTATATGGAGTTCATTCGCCAACACGAGGAGTTGCGTGTAGTAATCGTGGATACAGAAGATCTCGATTTTGTAAATAATCCAGATCACTACTCACTCATCGAATCCATCTTTCACCGGGAGTACCCGCGGGGTATTACTCGCCTTCAATTCTAGGATTCTTCTCGCTCTGATTTTCCTTCTCCTCCTCCTTCTTCTATTCATTCTCATTCTGATTCTGATTCTCATTCTAAAAACAGTTCCCAGATTGAGATTTTATTTAGAATCACAATCACAATCACAATCAGAATGAATAGAAGTCTAGAGTGCGGGGTTTCTAGAGGGAGAATTTTTTCAGAAACACAATCACAATCACAATCATAATCAGAATGAATAGAAGTCTAGAGTGCGGAGTTTCGAGATTGAGATTTTATTTAGAATCACAATCACAATCAGAATGAGAATGAATAGAGTGTTGGGATGAGAGGTTTCTAGAGGGAGATTTTTTTTAGAATCACAATCACAATCAGAATGAGAATGAATAAAACCCTCGCCCCTCGCCCCTCGCC
>JBKCOM010000006.1:0-5815 GCA_046309775.1 Flavobacteriales bacterium | reverse complement strand
TCAATTTGAGTGTTGAATGAATTTTAAAAGTTTTGTTGGAGTTGAATTTAAATTGATTAAGAATTTGCTAGTCCAAACTTAAGGTATGAGAGCTTTTTCGAATAGGTCATTCAATCTTGTTCATTCAACTATCTGGTGGTTTAAATAGTTTAGTCTTTTAGACATGAAGATTATAGCAATAGAACTTGAGAACATACGGGGGTTCCGAACAACGGGTAAAGTGGAGATTTCAGACACGATTAATGTATTTATCGGACCAAATAACGCTGGAAAGTCAACACTATTGAATTCAATTTATCTGCTACAGAGGAATGTTTTCAGTAAAGCTGATATTACTCTTGGTCAGAGAGAAGGTAAAATAAGACTTTTTTACAATGGTGAGCATACTGGTTTTATTGAGTCGAGTGTGGACTATAGAGCCGTGCTTTTCAGTTTGCTTAATAGGCAGGGACATTACGAAAGGCTAGATGGAGTTCGTGGGACAGTAGTTAAAGATATTCCTTCTGTTGAACCGAACAACTTAATTTATCCCTATTTGTCAAAAAGAAAGGTCATCAATTATATTGATACCATAAATGAGCAAAATGCGAATTCAGTTCAAGGTGACTTTTCGAATTTATATTCTAAAATAGATAGATTAGTTACTCCACAGTTTCTTCCAGGAAATAAGCAATATGTTGAGGCATGCAATGCAATCTTAGGGTTTGAGGTTTCAACTTTGGCAAAGGGTAACGGAAAGCAAGCTGTATATTTTATTAAAAACTTAGAACATATTCCTTTAACCGCAATGGGTGAAGGGGTAGCAAATATATTGGGATTAATAACTGATCTTTGTGTTGCCGAGAATAGAATTTTTTTGATTGAGAAACCTGAAAATGATATTCACCCTAAAGCGCTTAAAGCGCTGCTAAAGTTGATTATAGAAAAGTCAGTTTCGAATCAGTTTTTTATTTCAACTCATTCAAACATAGTTATGAAATACCTTGGCGGGGTGGAAGGGGGGAAAGTATTTAATGTTACAAATGAGTTTAGTGATAGGGAACGGGAGAAGTTGTTTGTTTCTAAGGTTACAGAAGTACCATTGATTCCTGAAGCAAGAAGGCAAGTTCTTGAAGATTTGGGTTATGATTTTTTCGATTTTGATTTGTGGAAGGGATGGCTTTTTTTAGAAGAATCATCGGCTGAGATTATAATTAGAGATTATTTGATAGATTGGTTTGTAAAACCCTTAAAAAATAAGTTAAGAACGTTTTCAGCAGGTGGAACATCTCTCATAGTTCCAAAATTTGAAGACTTTGATCGCCTTTTCGTGTTTCTTCATATGGAATCAACTTATAAAAACAGGGTTTGGATAATTATTGATGGAGGTCAGGAAGAGAAAGGTATAATCGAACGAATGAAAGAAAAGTACTCTGGGGCTGGTTGGAATCGAACAAACTTTTCACAATTTCATGAGCATAATTTTGAAAAATATTATCCGAAGTGTTTTCAAAAGAGGGTTAAAGAAATATTGGCAATAGAGAAGAAATCAGATCGAAGAGCAGCAAAGAAAGAACTACTCGAGGATGTTAAAGCGTGGATTAAAAAGGATGAGAGTGAGGCTAAGCTCCAGTTTAAGGAAAGTGCAAAGGAAGTTATTGAAAAGCTTAAAAAGATTAATAGAGAGTTGGGTAATTGAGTGATTTGTTTGCATATTGATAATTGAATGCTAAATGATAGTTCTGTTGAAGGGTTATTGGGTTTTTTTGAGTTTGGATTCCTTGTTAAATTTTATGGTAGATTACGTATTTAAATCATAGTGAAATATGGGATTCATTGATTTTGTTAGCTTACTCATTTCGTGTTTGGCTTTTATTTATTCATTTCGAACCTATAAAAGAGACAATAGGAAGGATAATGAAAATCAATTGTACGCTTTAAAGATGGATGTTTATTCGCGTGCGATTGGTGAGATGGCTAAGTTAATTGTCATGGTGGAAGATAATTTATTTTATGCGAAGAGTGCAATGAATAAAAATGATGATCACAGATTGAATGATTTGGATGATCTTGCAGATAAGCTAGATGATGCTTGTGACCAGTTTGAAGTATTTTTTATATCAAATTCGCTGGCGCTGCCAGAGGAGATTTTGGATTTACTGGAAGAATTTAGTTCTAAAGTACAAAGTATTGAAACGTTGGATAGTATTCACGTAAGCGCTATTCACGGAAAAGAAAAAATATCAAGGATGGAGGATGCTTTGAGTGAATTGGTTGATTTAGCGGATAAAATGAGTGTAATTTTTAGAAAAGACTTGAAAATTGTGGAGCTCAATTCATCTTTGTATAAAAGGCTAAGTAAGAATAATTAGGAGTTTCGTTTGATCGGAAATTAAATGAGGTCTTTCCTTCCCCGTGAAGGTATTTGCATGTATGGCAAGGCGAGATGAGCAGGAAATTGGATAAGGGATAGGCTCGAAGTCTTCATCTTCCAAAACCAATTTCAATTATATTGGTTCCAAATTCTAAATGTGAATGCAGACGATTTTTTTGAAAATAATCATGACCTTCTTCATTCTGCTTGTGTTGTTAGAGGGGAGGGGGCAGGTGGGGGAGAATAATTATTTCCGACTGATGCGCGAGGCGGATGCGCTTTATAGCAATGGAATGTTTGCGGAGGCTGCGGTAAAATACGCTTCTATGTATCGTCAGAGGCCAACAAACAATTATGCGGAATATATCGGTTTGTCGGCGTTGGAATGTTACCTCGCTTCGAATGTCCTCGATAGTTCTTTATTTTTTCTAAATAAAATTCTTGATATAAATACCTTTAGCGACTCCGAAGCTTTGAATAATGTGAACCATCTCGAAAAGCTGAAGAGCCTACCAGAATGGACTTCTATTCAAAACAATATCGAACTCAATCGAATTGCTAAGGAGAAACAAGTTATTCTACCTCTTAAAGAAAAATTGGAGTCGATGTACGACGAGGATCAGAACTTGCGTGTATTAGGAGACAGCATTGTAAGATTGTGAGATTGAAAGATTGGGAGTGTGGAACTGGCCGAGGCTTTCTATAGCAGAACAAACACCTCTGCGCTGCGCTCCTTTGGAGCCTCTGCAGTAAAAGAAGTCGGCGAGTTAGGTCGAAGGAAACGTAATTGGAAAAGTAATTTTAATTTTTGATGCCACTAAAATTTGTTATCACTATATGCTGGATACTATTCGTGGTTGCGGATTTGGGTCTGGATGTTTTGAACCTTAATATCGCTATTACACCTTTAACATTCGCATTACTTAATTGGGTAATCGTCGGTGTAGTTTTAATTTCCATAATCTTACTTTTATTAAAGAAAATGAAGTTGAACAACTTTGTATTAGTCTTGCTGAACGCCTTTTTCTTTTTATTGTTTTTATTTAGTAATTCTGAGTTCGGTCCGAAGGCTTGAACGAAATGAGTAGGAGTATGAGTAGGAGTAGGAGATAGGGAAGAGGAAAATAGGGGCTATGCTATCATTTTAAAGCAAACCCCTCTGCGAAACTTTGCGTCCTCTGCGCCTTTGCGGTAAAAAAAAGTCAACGAGTTAGGTCTAGGGAATCTTGTTATAAGCTTGCCTTTCTATTTTTAGTCACAGACCTTTATCGCTTGCTTTTCTTAACGCAGAGGCGCAAAGAACGCAGAGTTGCGCAGAGGGGGTGGTCTTTAGATGAGACTGCGGTAATTTGATCGAGTAAGTTCATTTAGTTGGCGAATGAGAGGGGCGATGGGCGAGGGAACAGGGAATAGGAAAATAGAGGATAGGAGTAGGGAGTAGGAGTAGGGAAATAGGAGATAGGATAATGGTTTTGATACCATTCATTTGTTTTTCAATCAGATAATAATCTGCCGCTTACAAGTGTAATGTAAGTATTCACCCATTAGGTAAAAATTAAAATGTATTTTAACCTAATAGGTGTATATTTGTTGTCAATTTATACGTTTTGGAAGTCCGCTTTAAAAACAAAGAACTAATCAAGCTCTACGAGACGGGAAAGTCAGCTAAGCTGAGGCTGCCTTTTAATGTGGTAGACAAGTTCTTTGCGACGATACAGAAGATAGAGGCGGCTAATACAATCCAAGATTTATTAAGTGACAAAGGGTTGAGGTTTAAAAAACTAAAAGGACGAGGGGAAGAGTATTCTATGAGGTTAAATGATAAGTATAGACTTGAAATGGAGATAAAGTGGAGTGATAACAAGTTATCCGTGGGTGTTTTTATTCTACTAGATATTTCAAATCACTATGGTGATTGACTAAATGATAAAGAACATGACAACGACAACAGATTTAAAAGCTGCAAAGAAATTTGGTCCAGGCTATTTTATTCGTGAACAAATGGAGTTGCGGGATTGGACACAAAGTGATCTTGCAGAAGTGACAGGTTTCACGGTGAAGCACTTAAACAAGGTTCTACAAGATAAGCAGCAACTTACCTTGGATATGGCGCGGGTATTGGGAGAAGTTTTCAATACATCCGCTCAGTATTGGATGAATATTGATACAAGCTATAGATTGTGGCTGTCACAGAAAAAGTCCAAAGGGGAAATTGAGGCGGACATTAAGGGACTTATTTATGAGCGTATGCCAATTAGAGATATGATTGCTAAGGGTTGGATTAGAAAGTCCAGTTCCACGGGGAGTCTGAAAAAGCAAGTACTAAATTATTGGGGCTGGGAACGATTGGATTTTAGCATACTTGATAAAGATTATTTACCTGGTTTCACTCGTAAATCAACGGCATATAATCAGTTCAATGCATCTTATGCCATTACTTGGTTTAGAAAGGCTCAATTAGAAGCCGCCTCAAGAAAGGCTCCTCCATATAAGAAGGTTAAGTTGGAAAGACTCTATAATAATCTAAATAGTTACACGACAAAAGACAATGGAGTGAATCAGTTTATAGAAGATCTATCTCAGGTTGGAGTGATCTTTTTTGTATTGCCTCATTTACAAAAAACTTATCTTGATGGTGCAGCCTTTTATTCTGGAAAAAATCCAGTAATAGTGTATACAGCGCGTTACAAGCGTATTGATAATTTCTGGTTTACCGTGGCACATGAGATAGCCCATATTCTTCTTCACCTCAATAAGGACAATACGTTTATTTTAGACAATCTTCGTGATGGAGAGCTTGATCAGTTGGAGATAGAAGCAAATGCACTTGCTGCTGAAAAGTTGAAGCATGCTGAAATAAATGAGTTTTTGAGTCCTTACCTCAACTATCTCTCTTCTTCTAGAGTGGAAGAGTGCATGCAGGTATTGAATGTGCATCCTTCTATTATCATCGGAAAGCTTGCTCATGAAAAAGCAATTTCTTACTCCCAACAAAAGTTGTATAATGAAAACGTTTTGGATTTTATAGATGAAGGGTATAAGATATAGGCGAGGGAGTAGGGAGTAGGAGTAGGAGTAGGGAGTAGGAAATAGGGAAATAGGGGATGTTTTCAATTTGAGGACCAACCTCTTTGCGCCGCGCCCCTTTGGGGAAACTTTGCGGCCTCTGCGCCTCTGCGGTAAAATAAGTCTACGTATTGGGTCGAGGGAATCTTGTTATAAGCTTGCTTTTCTATTTTTAGTCATAGACCTTTATCGCTTGCTTTTCTTAACGCAGAGGCTCCAAAGGAGCGCAGCGCAAAGAACGCAGAGTTTCCCCAAAGGGCATACGCGTCAACTTAAGATTGTAATTTCCATCATTTGTTGGAAGTTGAGTCGCTTTCTTTTGTCGTAGCATGAAGTTTTAATTAACTTAAGAATGAGTTTTTCTTCTTCGATGGATCGGTGGTTGGAAGACTCATT
>JBKCOM010000005.1:0-3316 GCA_046309775.1 Flavobacteriales bacterium | reverse complement strand
GTATTAATGATGAAGGAAAGTCCATTTCAGGAAGGGAACGTTCGCTCGCGTTTGCATTAGGCGTTGGTGGATTGTTGTTTGTGCCCATTTTCAAGAGCATTACGCACTTGCCTCCATTCATGGGCATTCTGTTTAGCTTGGGTATCTTGTGGCTGGTGACGGAAATTCTACATGGTAAAAAACCAGAGGTGGAAAAATCAAAGTTGAGTGCGCTGCATGCTTTGAGAAAAATAGACATGCCTTCGGTGTTATTTTTCTTGGGAATTTTGTTGGCAGTATCGGCGCTGCAAGATGTTGGACATTTGCGCACGCTCGCAACTGGTCTTAAGGATAGTCTTGGAAATGTCTATGCGATCAATATTGCTATTGGCGCTTTATCTGCGGTGATTGATAATGTACCACTCGTAGCGGCAAGCATGAATATGTATGAGATTGTGCCAGCACTAAGCGGCGATGCTTGGAACGATATGTTTGTGCAAGATGGACCTTTCTGGCATTTCTTGGCCTATTGCGCTGGAACAGGAGGTAGCATGTTGATCATAGGGTCAGCGGCTGGCGTGGCCGTGATGGGGTTAGAGAAAATTGACTTTATGTGGTACGTTAAAAATATAACCCTTTGGGCTTTGCTCGGATATTTAGCTGGAGCGGGGGTTTATATTTTGGAAATGATGATTATTAAATAGCATCATGTCGCGTTAGTTTACAATCATCCGTCGGCTCGATGACGAGTGGAATTTTCTCAACATGTGTTTCACTATGATCGAGGCCAAACGCCTTTTCATTTGCTTGAGAAAACTCTTTGATTGCAAAATAAATATTCAGTATCCAATTTTCTTTGAACGTGAATTCATTTTCATGAGAGAGAAATTTCTCTAATATGACGAATTTGAAGTCAGCTGTTAGATTGAATTTCTTTAATGAAGGATACTTACTTTCGATGTCTAGCTCACCATTGGCAACCATTTCATCGACAACCTTTTTAAAGAACATTCCGATGCGCTGTTGTACTCTGAAACCAAGTTTGAATTCAACACGGATAACTTTGTCATTGACGAGTTCTTTTACTGCATAACTCATGTGGTAAGGGTCGTCCGTTCTGTCGATATGCACAAACCAGTAGATATCTGCACGCTTAGGAGTATGGCTGAAGATGGAATAAATTACTTTTTGTTCTACCTCATTTGGATTATCAGCTTTTGTGAGATAGATACAATGTGTTGCAAATTTGGGTACCGTGGTGTCATTGCTTAGCTCTTTCAACAACTCAGCTTGGTCTTGTAGTTTTACAAAGCTGAGCATAGAGTTGGTAATTTTCCGCGACCTATACCAAATATACATTACCAAAATCGCTGCGATGCCTAGTGCAAGGAAAAGCCAAATTTGAGATAATTTAGAGAGATTCGCGATGAGGAATGAAAACTCAACGATAAGAAATAAGCCCACCAGGGCGTATGCAGCAATGATGTTCCAATGTCTCTTGAGAATGAGATAACGGGAAATGAGAATGGTAGTCATTAGCATGGTAATTGTGATGAATAGACCATAAGCTGCTTCCATTTTGGATGACTCCTTAAAGTAAAGCATCACTGCGCAGCAGCCTGCCCAAAGAATCCAATTGATGCTGGGGATATAGATTTGACCGCGCACATCACTCGGGTATTTGATAGTGATGCGTGGCCAGAAATTTAAGCTGACTGCTTCAGAAATTAATGTGAATGAACCTGTAATAAGCGCTTGTGAAGCGATAATGGCTGCTGCTGTGGCTATGGCAATACCTGGAATGAGAAACCACCCCGGCATGATTTCATAGAATGGGTTGCGATCGTTAAGAAAAGTGTTGCCAGAACTTAGAAGCCAAGCGGACTGCCCGAAATAGTTCATCAAAAGGCAGACTTTGACCATTATCCAGCTAACCTGAATATTTCTTTTGCCACAGTGTCCTAGATCGGAATACAAAGCTTCTGCACCAGTAGTGCATAGGAACACAGCACCTAAAAGCCAAAAACCTTTGGGATAGTTTGACAATAAGTCGTAGGCGTAGTAAGGATTAATGGCTTTGAAAACCTCGGGATGCTCGAAAACCTGAACGATGCCTAGAGTAAATAGCATTCCAAACCAGAGGAGCATGATGGGGCCAAACGTGGCACCGACCACCTTCGTTCCAAATCTTTGAAAAATGAAAATGCCTGTGATGATTGCAATCACAATCTGGACAACGGGTATTCCATGATAGATTTTTTCCAATCCTTCTACGGCACTGGCCACAGAAATTGGAGGTGTTATAATTCCATCGCCCAATAGAGTGCCAGCCCCTATGATTGCTGGTATATATAACCATTTTCCCCGCCTTCTTACAAGAGCGTAAAGAGAAAATATGCCGCCCTCTCCTTTGTTATCGGCTTGCAGGGTGATAATGATATACTTCAAGGTGGTCTGAAGGGTGAGCGTCCAGAAGACGCACGACACACCGCCATAGACAAGTTGTTCAGTGATTTCTTTTGTTCCGATGATTGCTTTGAGAACGTATAACGGTGATGTTCCGATATCGCCGAAAACAATGCCTAGAGTGACGAGCATACCC
Source organism: Flavobacteriales bacterium (assembly GCA_046309775.1). Lineage (GTDB taxonomy): Bacteria > Bacteroidota > Bacteroidia > Flavobacteriales_D > Sanyastnellaceae > JAIXWP01. The sequence goes on along the minus strand of JBKCOM010000005.1, from coordinate 735 downwards.
GCTCCACTCAATTTGCTCAGCCTAGAGTCCATTTGAAATATTGGTAAAGGTTTCCATAGTGGAAGACGTGACAAAGAAACAATAAATACTTTATCCACGTGTTGTTCTTAATTAAAAAATGAAATCATCTTATATACAGGGTGATATTTTAGGAATTTCGTCACACATCAAAAATTGCTATTTATGGATTTGCTATTCTTTCTTCAGGATAATTTGACTGTTGGCGGCCAGGCTGCAGCCGATGCTGTGAATCTACCTGCCGCTGCTTCAGACCAAGGGCTTGACCTTGTTCAAGAGTTTATTAATGGGGCCTACATTTACATTCCACAAATTTTATTAAGCATCGTTTCAGTTTATATCTTCATCGAAAGAACTCAAGCCATCAATAAGGCTTTGAAAGAAGAGGGAAATTTCATGGAGAAAATCAAAGAGTATATCAATCAGGGTAAACTCGACAGCGCTCGCAATCTTTGTGCTACTACTCAAACGCCCGTGGCGCGTATGATTGAAAAGGGTATTATGAGAATTGGTAAGGACATGAGCGACATCAAAGCCGCGATTGAGAACGTGGGTAAATTGGAAATTTATAATCTGGAAAAGAACGTTTCTTTCCTTGCGACATCTTCCGGTGCTGCGCCGATGCTAGGTTTCTTGGGAACCGTTATCGGTATGGTCGGTGTATTCCGCTCGATTCAGGTGAATGGTCCAGACCTCGCGAGTATGGGTGGTGATATG
>JBKCOM010000004.1:0-5971 GCA_046309775.1 Flavobacteriales bacterium | reverse complement strand
CCATGGTCAATTCCATGGTCATTTCAGAAGTTTTTCTATGTTCACCGATAATCAAACAGGACTATCTGATTATCACGCTCAAGCATTTGGTGCCGGTATTAAATACGAAAGTGGATCATTCTATAATTTTAAATTTGGAATAAGTGGGTTTGCTGTATTCAACGCTGCCTCTTCTAATCTGGCCAATCCCGATCCGAGCACGAATAGCAGCAATCGCTACGAGATTGGTCTTTTTGATATTGAAAATCCGAACAACAAATCAGATATCGACCGACTGGAAGAATTGTATTTCAAATATAGTATTGGAAAAACCACGATCACTGCAGGTCGCCAGCTCATCAATTCCACTTTCGTGAATTTACAAGATGGAAGGATGCGTCCCACAGAAATTCAAGGAATAAATGCGGAGATTCTAAATATTAAAAATTTAAAAATAGAAGCTGGAATATTCCATTCTATTTCACCGCGAAGTACTGTACGTTGGTTTGAAATAGGTGAATCCATTGGAGTCTATCCAGCAGGGGTGAATGAACATGGAAAACCTTCTAATTACCATGATAACATTCGCAGTAAATTCTTAACCATCAATTGTATTGAATGGAAAAAACAAGGTAATATTCGAATTAAATTTCTCAATCAATACGTTGATCGCCTCTTCAATACTGCTTTTGGAGAGGTAGAAAAAACATTTAAAATTAATGAAATCCATTCATTAGCCTTGGCTTCAATGGTCATAAGACAAGACGCCACTTTGAGTGAAGATGTTTATGAAGAACCAGAGCGTGCATACATTCAAGAGAAGGCCGAGTCTTGGGTCTTTGGTGGAAGAATTCTTTTCAGTCAAAAAAACAATCAATGGAGCCTCAACTATACACGCATTACCGATCATGGGCGCTACAACATGCCGCGAGAATGGGGTCGTGATCCATTTTATACTTTCATGTCAAGAGAGCGCAATGAAGGCCTAGCAAACGTACACGCAATGGTGGTTAAATATCAAAGAAAAATGGTGTCTAGTAGATTTAAATTACAACTAATCGCAGGTTACTTCAAACTGCCAGAAGCAAATGATTTTGTGAGAAATAAATACGGTGTTCCCTCGTACTACCAAGTCGCCGCCGATATAAGACATGAATTCGAGGGCGCTCTCAAAGGTTTTGACGCTCAACTGCTATTGATTTACAAAGGAGCCGTGGGTAATACCTATGATAATATGCGGTTTGTGATCAATAAAGTCAATGTCGGACTAGTGAATTTCGTTGTTAACTATCATTTCTAAGACTTTTTTTCTAGGTAGAATATTCAAGTTTAATATCTTTGAAACTCTTGATACAAATTACTTGATCACACCTCCTTGAAAACCGAAAGGCATATACTTTACTTTCTTACACTTTTTTGTGTGTATTTGCCCATTTGGAGCCAAGCCCAATCTCCTGGGATTGACAGTCTGCGCTCTATTCTCGATGGCGCTAATACAAATGAAAAGAAAGCGAAAGTATACTATCAAGTGCTCGATCGCATTACAGAACTTTCTCCCGACAAGGCCATTATCTGGATGAATGAAACGGCTGCCTTTGGGGAGAGTATAAACGATAGCCTGCTGATCGGCAGGGCGCTAAGGGTCAAAGGAGGCGCATTAAATCAAAAAGAAGACTTCCTAGGTTCTATCTCTATTTTGGAAAAAGCCATTATCTTTTTGGGCAATCGCGACGACAAAGAACTTACAAAAGCAAAAAATAACTTAGGGTTAACCCTCCACCGCATCGGTAGATCTGACAAGGCTCTGGAGAAATTATTTGAAGCGCTCACTGTTTCGGAAAAAGCTAAACTCGAAAAAGAACAATCCTCCGTTTTAAATAATATCGGAATGGTATATAATGACCTTACTCGATATGATACAGCCCTTGAATATTATTTTAAAAGTTTGTCCATAAAACGAAAGATAAACGACCAACTGAGCGAAGCACAAACGTTGAATAATATCGCATTAGTGTATGAGGGCCGTGAAGAGTTCGAGATGGCCTTAGACTACTACTTTCAAAGCAACAAAATCTGTGAAAACCTCAACGATCCCTACGGCCTGGCTCTCACTCAAAGCAATATAGGCGGAGTGTATGGGCAAATGAAAGAGTTTTCCAAAGCAATCGAATATTACAATAAGGCCATTCCTGTTCAGATTGAACTAGGCAACGAGTGGGGCCTCGCTTTCTCCTACAAAGGGATGGCAAACGTTCACAAAATGATGAAGAAATACGATGTTGCTTTGGATTTTGCAAAGAAATCACTAGCGCTCGCCCAAAAGTTAAATGCCACCATTCTTCTTCGTGATATTTATGGGACGCTGACAGAAATCTATAAATCTAAATCAGATTATAAATCAGCTCTGGAGAGCTATGAGCTGCACAAATCTTTTGAAGACAGCCTAAGCAACGAACAAGTACAAGCACAAATCACCCGATTGGCTACTGAATACGAATACGATAAAAAAATTCTTGCTAAGGACCAAGAGAATATTGCAAAAGAAATGGAGCAGAAACAGGTTATCAAGAATAGAACCTATCAGCTCAATATTCTCATTGGAGCCTTTATCGGAATGATTGCGTTCGTGATATTCATTTTGGTAAATCGCAAAAAAATTCAGCGCTCCAAAGAAATGGCGGATGCCGCGAGTTTGGCGAAATCTGAATTTCTCACCAATATGAGTCACGAAATTAGAACTCCTCTCAACGCTGTAATTGGTTTTTCAGATCTTTTGATCCGCACTCCCCTCGATGAAAATCAAAAGCAATACGCTCAGACGGTCCATCAATCGGCCAATTCACTATTAGACATCATCAACGATGTTCTTGATTTTTCTAAAATCGAATCTGGAAAAATGGAGTTGGATTTGTCTCGAACAGATCTTCTCGATCTAAAAAAGCAAATACAAACAATCGTCAGTTATAGCGCATTTCAAAAAGGACTTGAGCTTAATTTCAACATTGAAGGCGAAGTTCCACGTTTTGTGCAATCCGATTCTGTGCGTCTGCGTCAGATTCTAGTGAATCTTATGAGTAATGCTATAAAATTCACCTCGCGCGGCAGCGTCACACTCAAAATCGAATTGCTTTCACAACAAGATCAAAAGACGAACTTGCGCTTTTCGGTCATTGATACTGGTATTGGCATAGAAGCTTCAAAGCAGAAGAAAATCTTCGACGCCTTCTCTCAGGCCGACACCAGCACCACTCGGGAATATGGTGGAACGGGGTTGGGCTTGACCATTTCCAACAAACTGCTCGGTTTGATGGGCACTTCCTTGAAGGTAGAAAGTGAATTAAACCGTGGTTCAATTTTTTATTTTGATATAAAACTCAATCGTTTCGGTAGTGAAACTGTGTTGGTGGACGATTGGTCTACTACCAAGAGAGCAAGCAATATCAGTGAACCTGTCACTACTATTGCTCACGATTTATTCAAATCAAGCGTTACCTTCTTGATAGCTGAAGACAACCCTGTGAACATGTTGCTCGCAAAAACATTATTGCGCGATCTCTATCCGAAAGCTAATATTTATGGTGCTGCCAGCGGTAATGAGGCATTGGAATTATACCGTCAACACAAACCTGATATCATTTTCATGGACGTTCAAATGCCACAGAAAAACGGATACGAAACTACCCGCGAATTGAGGCAAATTGAAGTTGAGAGAACATGCGTAGTAATCGCTCTCACAGCGGGTACTGTGGAAGGCGAAAAAGAACGGTGCCTGCTTGCGGGAATGGATGATTATATCTCAAAACCCATTATGAGGGCGTCGTTTACCGAATCTGTCGAAAAGTGGCTATTACATATTCAAAAGAATATGTGATATTTGCCCAAGTATGACCCAACCAAAATCTTTAGTAGCAGTCGTAATATCAGTATTGACGGGATTGAGCATAATTCTGTCATTACAAGAATACAACAAGTATGCGGAAGTCATCAATCATGACGTCAAGCACTACTATGGATATCTACCAGCCATTTTCATCCACAAGGATATCAAGCTTCAAAACAGCAGCTATTTCGACGGAAATAAAGAATATTATTACTGGTATGAAAAGGGGCCTAACAATAGCAAAGTCTTCAAGACTTCATGTGGAGTTGCCTATTTCTACGCGCCATTCTTCTTCCTAGCGGATGCTTATGCGAATTGGCATGGTGGCTATTTGAAACATGGTTTTAGCCCACCTTACAAAATAGCTCTGCTCATTTGCGGACTCTTCTATTTCAGTTGGGGATTACTACTCGTTCGTAGGCTTTTGTTTAGATTCAATTTTAGCGACAGCGTCGTCGCACTCACCATATTGCTCATTGGCATTGGCACCAATCTTCTATGTTATGGTTCTCAAAGCGCCCCATTGAGCCATGTTTTCAGCTTTTTTCTCTTCACTGCTTTCACACTAGTTGTGATGAATTATGAGGAGAAAATGAATTGGAAAAATGCCCTACTCATTGGCTTTTTGCTCGGTATTATTTCTATCGTGCGCCCCACCAATCTCATCATAGGACTCGTACTGATATTATACAAAGTTCATTCATGGAAGACTTTTATCGAGCGAATACAGCTTCTGCTTTCGCGGTATGGCCTAATTGCGTTGATGTTGATTGCGTTTATCATCCCATGGATTCCGCAATTTATCTATTGGAAAGTGGTCACCGGATCGTACCTCTACTATCCTTACGGCAACGAGGGCTTCTTTTGGTTGCAACCAAAAATCTATCATGGTCTTGTAGGCTTTCGTAAGGGATGGATCATATACACTCCACTTATGCTAACGGCGGTAATAGGGCTTTTCCTACTCAAAAAGAGAACACCAGAGCTCCAAAAGGCCATTGTATTTTTTACAATTCTCCATATCTACGTGATCTTTTCTTGGTGGTGCTGGTGGTATGGTGGCAGCTACGGAAGCCGCCCAATGGTCGATACGTATGGACTATTAGCCATTCCAGCGGCTATTTCAGTAGAGCGTATTGTTCAAATGAAACGATGGACATTTCCAATTTGGATAGTCACTTTTGGATTTTTTATTTGGTTAAATATCTTTCAAATTTTTCAATACGTTCGCCACACCCTGCATTACGACAGTATGAATCAACGGTTGTATTTCAAACAGTTTGGAAAATTAGAGAGAGTGGATGACTTTTGGGAAAATTTGAGCCCGCCCGACTACGATAAAGCCAGACAAGGACGATGAAATTAAGTATAATCATACCCCTGTATAACGAAGAAAAACTAGTACTGACAGTGCTTGACAGACTGCTAGCAATCACGTATCCCCCTTCTGTTGAGGAGTTCGAAATTGTGATCGTCGATGACTGTTCGAGAGATGCATCTTACGATAATGTAAACAGATACATTCAGCAAAAGCCATTCATCCATCTTCACAGACATGAGGTGAATCAAGGCAAGGGAGCTGCAGTGCGCACTGGTATTTCAAAAAGTACAGGCGATGTAATTCTCATTCAAGATGCCGATTTAGAGTTGCATCCACAAGACATTCCCAAGCTTATAGAAGCCATGGATGTTTTGCAAGTTGAATTTGTGAATGGCTCCCGCTATCTGCCCGGCGTGATAAGACCTATCAGCAGTTATAGAAGGTATATTTTCAATAAGTTATTTACCTATATCACTTCTTTGCTCATCAATGTGCGACTAACGGATATGGCATGTGGGTATAAATTATTCACGCGCTCATTGTATGAAAAAATTAAATTAAATGAAAATAGATTTGGTTTTGAAGCAGAATTATTAATTAAAGCCCTGCGCCTAAAGCGCAACAATGTAACCGAAGTACCCGTGAATTATTTTCCTCGCAATGAAGGCGAAGGAAAAAAATTAAAATCATCCGATGGCTTCAAAATTTTTTGGACCATTTTCAAATATGGGGTGTTGAGGGTGAAATAGAAAGGAACAAGGGGATTTTGGGAACAAGGGGATTTTGGGAAC
>JBKCOM010000003.1:0-3643 GCA_046309775.1 Flavobacteriales bacterium | reverse complement strand
TCCAGAAGAATGGTTAGAAGACGTCCTTGTGAAAATAAATCAAACAGAAAAGAAAGAAGATCTCATTCATTTACTCCCCCATCGCTGGAAGTCCCCCCGCTTCCAACCCGCCGACGTGCCTGAGTGAAGGGATACGTTTTTCCAAACAACCAAAGCAGATTTGGGTATTTCTGATGCGGGGTGGGGGTATTTGTATTACTTCAGTTCAAAGTTAGCAAATTAGATGAGTCAAACACCGCGGTAATAATACACGACGTTTTGAGGCCATGAAGTCAGAAGAAATAACAAATCAAAATAACGTTTGCATTTATCTCCCTAATCTTTTCTGAAATATACATTATAGGACTTAAAATCCTTGATATAGCATCATAAAATTCAGAATTCAGAATTCAAAAGCCCCCTGTTCCCGTTCTATTCATCAAACGCAAGTCCGATGGCGTCGATGAGGTCGGTGGGGAGCATAGCTTGTTCACCATAATCGGCGCGCGCGATGTCGCCGGCTTTGCCATGATAATAAACGCCCATGATCGCACTTTCTTCCGCGGTATATCCTTGCGCCATCAAAGAGGTAATCATTCCCGTAAGCACATCACCGCTGCCGCCTTTTGCCATGCCAGGATTACCCGTGGAATTAAAATACGCCGTACCGTCAGGAGTGACAATGGCTGTATGCGCGCCTTTCAATACGACAGTGACCAAATATTTTTTTGCAAAAGCAATCTGTTTTTCGTGGCGTTCAAAATCATCATTGCATGACCCGACCAATCTTTCAAATTCCTTGACATGAGGTGTCAATACACTACCTTTTTGTAGTTTTAACAATAAGTCGGTGTCTTGAGCGATTATGTTGATTGCGTCAGCATCCCATACCATCGGTTTTTGGTATTCCTCTAACAGTCGTTTGATTGCCTGCTTTGATTCATCTTCCGTACCGATGCCTGGACCAATTCCAATAACCGAATATTTGTTCGGTTCATCGATACCGGTAAATCTATCTTCATCTCTGTCTAAATCAATCAAAGCTTCTGGAAGAGAATGATGCAAGAGCATTTCACCACGAGCAGGAATATGCAAGGTAGTAAGTCCATTTCCCGTGCGCATACACGCTTTGCCAGCCAACACTGCGGCTCCCAATTTCCCCTTACTACCAGCGATGATACAGGCATGCCCGAAAGTGCCCTTATGTCCGTACTTCTCCTTCAGTCGCAAAAGCGAGTTCACAAAAAATTCATTGAGATAATATTTACTCACTGATTTTTCAACTAAAAAAGAAAGATCTAAATGAATGTCGACGGTGAGCCAATCTTTGACATAACCTGCGTTTTGTGGCATCAAAAACGCCAGTTTTGGATAAGAAAATGAAATCGTCAAATCAGCAGCTACCGCTGCTCCCAAAGTGGTAGCATCCGCTAAAAGTCCGGAAGGGATATCAATACTGACTGTAAAATTTTCACACCCATTTATTTTAGTAATTGCATCTAACAACAGCCCACTCACGTTGCGATTCACTCCTGTACCGAGGAGAGCGTCAATAATAATATCGGACGCTTCCATTTCTGGCCATGAGGATACGTCATGTATAAAATTGAGAGGAACATTGGATTCGTTGATGAGACGTTCCATATTGGCAGCCGCGTCGGGGGAAAGTTGCGCACCGTCGTTCACCAAATACACGTTCACCTCAAATCCATTTGTATGTAAGATGCGTGCAATGGCAAGTCCATCGCCGCCGTTGTTGCCGATACCACAAAAGACATGATAGCTCACCTCTGCATCGAGATCGAGCGACATCAATCGTGCAGCGGCTGCCTCTGAGGCACGTTCCATAAGATCAAGCGAAGTTATCGGTTCATTTTTAATGGTAAAAGCATCGGCGGCGCGCACTTGGTCGACGGAGAGAATGGGAATTAGCAATTTCTTTTGCATTTGCGAAAAATAAAACTATATTTGATAGAAATAACATCTGCAATGAAAACACTATTCACCTCTTTCGCACTCGTGCTCGCATTTGCGGCGCAGGCTCAAGTCATCAGATTCAACGGTTTTCCAAAAGACCCCAATACTTCGGAACACATAAAAGGCACTACCGTCGAAGTATATTTAGATGGAGTTTTACAAGAAACTAAAGATTTCAAAGGGAAAAAGATTAAGGTGCGACACAAGGGAAAAGGTGCTATTATCATTAAAATATCCAAATCAGGATATGACGACATCTATGTTGGAATGGACTATAGCGCCGCTCCCGAGACATCCAATTCTTCGCTCGACATTCCATTTTATATGCCCTTACAAGGCGCTGGAAAGGGTGATGAAGGAATGACATTGGATTGGAGATATGATCCTAATCAAGACATTCATTTGGAGCTGAACGCCGTCACCCAAGGTGAATTGAAGGCACGGTTGAAGGGGTGAAGTCGACATTAATTACAATGTTGATTGCTGCAAAAAAGATGGATATGATCGATATGAACAAACTGATAAATGAACTCTCTCCGCATAAAGCAACTACCTTATCAATCCCCTTCATCCAGATGCCAAGCGCATCAAGGTAGTCTCTAAATCACCGATGAAATTTGATCGCAGGTTAATCCACTAATTTTTCACCGCAAAAATGCGGCGAATAATGTCTTTATTCGCCGCATTAGTTTGCGTGGTAACATTATGACTTCACTCGTTTTGTCACGGCGCTCTATATCACTTGCCTTCAATGAAGACTATTTACGCGAATGAAGTCCTACGACATTACCTTCCGTGTCAATGAAAATTGAGATGAAACCAAACTCACCAATATTCATTTTGGGTTGTACAACTTTTCCTCCTGAGGCCTCTATTCTTTGTTCTTCTGCAATATTGTCTTCGGTTTCAAAATAGACAACTGTATTATTGCTACTTGGAACAAAATCGGCTTTTTCCACTAATGCACCTGAAATGTCGTGACTTTCAGGGCTGAAAGGGAAGAATGACTGTTTGCCCCATTCAATGGGTGCATCTGTCAACTTTAAATTGAAAACCGTTTCGTAGAATTTCTTTGCTCGATCTAGGTTTGCCACATGGATGTCAAACCAACCTACAGGATTTACATTTGCCATTTTACTTTGATTTATGTTTTTGCACTATTGCGATGCAAAACTAGAATCACCCTAAACGGCAAAATTGTAAAAATGGGACAAGGCTACTTTTTGTCAAAAATCAAAGACATTTTTAGGTTATCACCAAAGAACTCCTTTGGCGTTAAACCCGTGAACTCCTTGAATTCCTTTATAAAATGTGCCTGGTCATAATATTCATTTTCGTATGCCAAATCTGTTAGACTGGTAATATCCTCGTTAAGTAAAACCTTTAAGGTATTCTGAATTCGAATTGTCTTTGCGAGTTGCTTCGGACTTAACCCAATGGCTAAAGAAAACTTACGAGCCAATTGTCTTCGGTCTATATTATTTGACACCGTGAAATCATTTACAGAAAATTGACCATTTGCATTGAATATTGTTTCAACTGTTGACTTTACAATGGTGTCAATCGTTTTCTTATTGGCCAATTGCTTGATGAGAAAAGTCTCAATAATTTGAATTCTATCGGGCGTCGCGTTCGCATTTAAAATTTGCTCACCCAGAATCTTACCCTCTTCTCCAAATAAAACATC
>JBKCOM010000002.1:0-5053 GCA_046309775.1 Flavobacteriales bacterium | reverse complement strand
CATCATCACCGATGAAGACAATCCTTCCCGCACCATTGCGATGGGTTTATTCTTTCTTGAAAATGGCGATGATCAAGGTGCTGCTCGCTTCTTCCAGCGCGCGGCAACGCTGGCCGAGAAGCGCCGCGACTATGCTTTACTTGATCTGATTTATTCGCTGATGATCGAAGAATCGGTGCGCTTGGGAACAGATCTGAATGAAATCATTCTAAAATGGCAACAGAATTCTGAAAAGCGCATGCTTGATCAAAGACTGAAAATCGCCGCTGGACTTATTAAAAAACGTTTGCACGAAGCTCGCATTACAGGTTTTCCCCTTGACCCTGACGCTACAACAAAAGAAATATTCACAGTTATCGATCTTCGGGATGAGGCTATACTAATCCCTGACTTTATGCTGCGAGTGGTGGAAATGATTCGCAGCGCTGTAATCAGCGCCAAAGATTATGCTCGCTTCGAATCATTCATTCTCCGGGTTTACAAAAGATTGGAAGAGAAAAAAGCGTTTGCGAAAAATGACAAGACCAAACCCGTTTTCTATTACATCATCGCTCACAGCCTTTATAGAAATAGAAAATTCCAAGAATCCGAAAAGTGGCTCCAACGGCTCGAGTCAGAACATGGGCTGAGCATTCGAGCCATTCAACTTCGCGCCGCTACGCTCACCTACCTCGGTCGCAACGAGGAAAGCATTACGATGATCAAGTCCACCATTGCCTCTAAAGATAGGCGCATCACAACGCAAGACTTGCTCAACATGACACTCAATCTTTCCGTCTATTACTTCCAATCAGAAGATTACAAACGCGCCCATCAAAGTTTAATGAAAATAGGTCAAACGGATAGTTGGCTAGAGAAAAAAATGGGGAAAGAATGGCGCTTTAAAAAAAATATGATTGAGGTCATCGTTCATTATGAACTCGGTAATATTGATATCGCATGGAGTCGCATCCTAAGTATGGAGCGTTATTTCGAAGATTTTTTCAAACACCCTGCATACCAGAGAGCACGAATTTTCATGAAATTCATCAAGGTACTCATCACCCACCCAGAGCGAGCCACGGATGCCGACTTTGCCCTCGACGTGCAACAAGCCAACATGGCCTGGCCCGACCACAAAGAAGATACACAAGCCATGACATTCTTTTGTTGGCTCAAGTCCAAAATGATCCGCAAACCCTATTATGAAGTACTATTGCAATCAATGACCATCTCCAATGAGGCAACGTAACCATTTTTGTGCGTCATTTGCTTAGAAGATTCCTTATGACAACCCTTAACCGCTTATTCATCATAGCCCTTGCTATTCTATCTTTCGCTTCCTGCACTCGGAAGGCAGAGCAAGCCGCCCAGTACAACGATATTATTATTCAAAGGCAAAAAGATATTATTACAGCTTTTGACCGCTTCGACTCCACCTTTGCTGATTCGATTGCCTCCAAAGACGAAATAGAATTTGCATTCGTCAATATGCAAAGTAATATTAAGCATAGCATTCTCTCCATTGATAGCATCGGTCCGTTTCAAAACGACCCTCTCTTGCAGCAATCCGCGCGTGAACTATTTACTGCCTACGATAAAATGGTAGAAGATGATTATCGCATCCTCAAGGATATCAAGCTCATGCCCGCCGAATCTATCACAGCACCCATGATAGACACCACCATTTCTGTTCAAATTCGAATTCACGATGTATCAAAACTCGCTCAAGAGAAGTTTCTTAAGGCTCAGGAGGAGTTCGGTAAAAAATATAATCTGACCTTCGAATAACCTTTTCGGTCTTGTTGCGTACAAATCAACATGTTACGCAAAACCCTATTATTCATCTTCATCCTAAGTGCTACACTCTGCCAAGCTCAGAGAGGGCGCAGAGGTATGCTCGAATACGCAGCAGGAGCTCGCGCTGGAACAGGAACTGGACTCACTGGCCAATACTTTTACACCGACGCCCATGTTATCGAAATGATCGTGTTTGCGCGTTGGCAAGGCTTTAGCACCACTCTTCTTTACCAACATCACATGCAAATGTTTGATGTACGCGGATTGAAATGGTATATCGGTGCCGGGGCACATGCCTCACTATACCCCGTTGGAACCAATAGACCTGATATCGACAACGACGTGGCTGGTCATGTCTTTCTTCCCGGCGTTGACGCTATCGTTGGAATCGAATACTTCTTTAACAGCGTCCCACTGATGATTAGCGTTGACCTTAAACCCGAATATAATTTTGGAATCGTAAACAGACCAGATCTCACCAATGGTGGCATCAGTCTGCGATATCGCTTCTAAAAAATTTAGCTATCCAGCCACGACTTAAAGTCACTGGTGCGATGGCGACTTACTATTACCTCTTCAGCAAATACTGGTTGAAGAGTCAGCGATAAACGATTATTGCTGTAAGGCTCAATACGACTGATGCTCTTACTACCCACTATCATTTTACGATTGATTCTGTAAAACTCTCCCGGATCCAACTGCGCTTCCAACTCTTCCAGCGTTTGCTCCAATAAATACCGATCATTCGCTCGGTTTACAATAAATGTTGTGCCTTCCTCTGAGAAAAAATAACTCACCTCGTCAGAAGGTATAAAAGTCAACCTACCAGCTGTCTTTACCAAAAATCGCTTCCTGAATGAATGCTCTCCCCGCACTGCAGATAATAGCGATTTCAAATCAACACCCTCACCATTCGCTTGGGTATTTTTATACTTGTCAATAGCGGCCTTTAACTCCGACTCATCCACAGGTTTTAATAAATAGTCGATGCTATTTACCTTGAAAGCTTTGAGCGCATAGTGGTCATAAGCCGTTGTAAAAATCACCGGAGTCGAGACTTTCGTTCGATTAAAAATTTCAAAACTCAATCCGTCCGCGAGTTGGATATCCATAAAAATCAAATCCAAACTTGGACCTTCATTAAAATATTCCACACTATCTTCCACGGTATCGATGACCCGATCAATCTCAATGCTTGGTTCTAATGCTTTGAGAATGCGCTCCAATCTTGATGCCGCCGGGGATTCGTCTTCTATGATGAGTACTTTCATGCTCCTTCTATTTTTACCAATGGCAATCGAACACCGAATGAATGCTCGGTTTCTTCAACCACTATTCTTCTACCAAATGTTAGCCTAAACCGATTGTCAATATTGCGCAATCCCGTTCCTGTGCTTTGTTCTTCTGTTATTTTTCTCTGCAAATTATTAAACACGGAAACCTCTTCATCGGTCGTCTCTATCACAACACTTAAAGGCTTCTTCTTCGAAATAACATTGTGTTTAATCGCATTCTCCACGAGATTCTGCAAACACATCGGCACCACAAAGCATGTTTTCGATTCTGCTTTCGCGTTTATTTCTACGGATAAGTTTTCCGGAAATCGCGTTTGCATCAAGAAAATGTACTTTTCCAAATTGTCCAATTCCTCTTGCAAGGTTACTACCTGCTTCGAGTTCAAATCCAAGATTCCGCGATATACAGAGCTCAACTTCTGGACAAATTCTACTGCTTTCTTGGGGTCTTCGGGAATAATACTCGCAAGTGTATTGAGGCTGTTAAACAAAAAGTGCGGATTCACTTGATTCTTCAATGCCTCTAACTCCGAAGATACACGTTCCTTTTTAATGCGTTCGGTCTCAGCAATAGAGTCTTTCCACTTAAAAAAGAAATAGGCCGCTTCATAGATTGTAAGGACAAAAAAAGTAGAAGCCAAGCTCACCACAAACATCTGTGGCAATCCTTTGTGCTGCCACGTCGTGAGATTTGATTCAGAAAGTCTCATCTCGGCATACCCTAAGATCATGGAGGTTATAAACGTGTAAAGCACTACAACCACGGTTTGTTTTACCAACCGTTTTGATAGATCTCTTTGATCAGGTAATAGTTTTCTAAAAAACAGAATGATCGCTCGGTTTCCAATCCAAAAAATTGCAGTGAATCCAATGGCAAATATTCCATCCTTAAAAAAACACCTCCACGCTTCCGCCACGGGCTGTTGAAAAAAGACTACTGGAATAAAAAAACCCAAGAGAATGATACCAATAATCATCAAAGGCCAGTCATTGAAACCCAAGAGCGCTTTAGGTGTCTCATCCTTCTCGTGATATGTTCTGCAACGTTTTGAAACCATGGTTTAAAAATACACAGAATAAAGGAAAACAGGAAAAAATCCAGTCTGATAAGATGTCTCTATTTCTCCGCTTCTATTGTTGAAAGACTGCAAGAATACATTCTCTCGCCCAGTCACATTGCGCACGTCGAAAGCAAATGCCTGAGCAAACTTTTTGTGATTAATACGATAGCCCAACTTGAAATCAAAGCGAGCATACGGATCATATTGTCTGCTGAATGCTTCATTGTCGAATCGTACTTCCTCATTGTCAGCAATTGACGCTTCCAAGTTAATAGGAGTAAACATGCGACCGCCGGCTATAGTAAAGCGAGCATCCACGGTGAATACACTATTTTCATTAATCTTAAACTCTCTTCCTCCCAACACATTGAAAACGTAATTTCCGTTGAAAGCCGTATTTCTCCACACATCATCGCTGCCGCGATATTGACTCTCAAAAATCGACGTGGTCATTAAGAAATAGAATCCTTTACTGAGAAAGCGCTCTAATGTGAGCTCTAAACCATAGTTATACCCCTCTCCTTCATTCACCAAATCAGCATTATTGGGGAATGTAAAATCAGCTCCCGTATTCAATATCGAAAACGAAGATGGCAGGCGATCTACTGCGACATCAAACAAGTATTGATAATACACCTCCGACTTCATGCGCCAAAACTCACTGATTTGAATATCATACCCAATCACGGCATGCGCCGCTTTATTGAAGTCGAGATTCTTATTGTTTGCTACTACAGTGCCGTTGTCCAATTCTTCTCTACTGAAATATGTAGGCAGCGGCTGCATCTGACTGTGAAGACCCGCTCCGAAATTTAGACTCTGCCCAGGCTTGGTCGCATAGCGCGCTCCAACACGCGGCTCTACGATATAACTGTCATTGAATACAAAATACTGTCCATGTAAACCGCTGTTGATGGT
>JBKCOM010000001.1:0-21545 GCA_046309775.1 Flavobacteriales bacterium | reverse complement strand
ATTGTCAATCTCGCTCACAATCTCTATTCAGGAAAATGCAAAAGACCGCTGGTAGTGGTTCCAAAGCCCACCTACAAAAAGTGGATGAATGAAATTATTGGATTCACGGATAAAAAGACCGGTGAATTTGTATCGGGCGTTTTATCGCATACAGGCATCACAGTAAATGATTGGTTCAACCTGGGAACAGATGTAGTCAGTAAAATAAATCTGAATGAAGCTGTACCGGAGAAGTCAATCACCATGGTGACTTACGAAGGATTCAAGCGTTTGGGATTTGGTGATTCTGTTTCGGATGAACTATTCACAGAGCTTGTGAATGTGCTCGGACAATCAAAGGAAAAAACACACCGAGATAAAGAAATCGAGTATCAGAAATTTCGTGAGATGATCGGCATTGGCTTAAAGAATACCATTGCCGATGTAGATGTGCTAGGCTTTGATTATGCGGTAATTGATGAAGCGCACAGATGTAAGAATGTATTTAGCCAGGTGAAAGCGGATGACGATGGAAACAAACGCTACAACATACAATCGGCTACCTCTGAAACCGGACAGAAAGCGTTTTTGATTCTGAATTTCATTCAAAGAAAGTTTGGACGGAATACGATGCTATTAACGGCAACGCCATTCAGCAACTCACCGCTGGAGATATATTCCATGCTCTCGCTCGTAGCTTATGATTCGCTGCGAGATAACGGCATAGCTAACCTCGATACCTTCTTTGATTTGTTTGTGCTTCCCACAGTGGAATGGACTGCAAACTACAAAGAGGAAATTGTGGAGAAGGAAGTGATTAAGAGTTTTACCAATCGAAGGATTTTACAAAAGCTTATCTACAATCACATCCTTTACAAGACCGGTGAAGAAGCCGGTGTGGTTCGACCTAAAAAGATCAACCTGCCGCTACTATATGACTTCAACAATACCAAGATTCGTTTGGCGCAGGACAAGCAAGTGCTGACCTACATCAACATGACACCCAAGCAAAGGGAGAATCAAAATGGTATTGTTGCGATGGCTAAAAAATCTACACAGGGCAAGCTTGACATGGGCAACTTGTTTAGAGCATTGGCTTACAGCCTGGACAACGCATTGTCTCCCTTTATCCTGAATGGCACACCAGAGAACTACAAAGAGTTTGTTGAGGAAAGCCCGAAGATTCAGTATGTCATGGAGTGCATTCGCTCTGTAAAAACCTGGCACGAACAGCATGAGGAAAATGTTTCCGGCCAAGTGATTTACATGAACCGAGGCAAACAGTTTTTTCCTCTTATCAAAGAATACCTGGAAAATGAAGTTGGTTATCAGCGTGGTGTCATGTATGACAAAGTCAAAGTTGATGAAGTAGAAATCATCTCCTCTGAAATCAACGATACCAGAAAGGAAACCATCAAAGAGGCCTTTTTGGACGGTGTGGTGAAAATCATCATTGGTACAGCGACTATCCGTGAGGGTATTGACTTACAGAAACGAGGCACGGTGATTTACAACTGTTACCCGGAGTGGAATCCTACCGACATCCGTCAGCTCGAAGGTCGTATTTGGAGACAGGGTAATCAGTTTAGCTATGTGCGAATCGTGATGCCACTGATCCAGGATTCGATGGATGTATTCGTGTTTCAAAAGCTCGAAGAAAAGACCTCACGCATCAATGACATTTGGTTCCGTGGTGACCGGGGAAATGTACTAGACCTGGAAAGCCTCGATCCCGAAGAAATCAAGCTCGCACTCATTACAGATGTGGATCGCTTGGTGAAGATGTTTTTCGACCAGGAGAAAGAGCAGCTCAATCGTGAATACAGAAAATTAGGAACCGCAATCGAGGCTATCAAGGAAGTACAGAGCGACATCAAGGACTACAATGAATACCGGACAAAGAGCCTAGAAGCCATCCGTGGGTTTCATACCTCCCTACTCAACAGTGACTTCCTGAAGGAAATTCCGAAGGTGGCCGAGGACGGTGAAATTCAGAACAAGCAGGTTAAAAAGGCCAAGGAGCTTAAAGAGGAAATTGAAGCCCTGCTTAACGGAACAGAACAGGCCGACAAGGACATCCTTTCCTTGGGGCGTAAAATCGAAAATAGCTACCCTGTGCTGGGGGTATATTTCTCCAACCGGTACTATTTGGGGTACTTCAAGGAGTATGTGAGCAAGGTGCGAAAAACCGAGCGAACGATCCTAAAACCCAAGGGGCACAGCCTGACCAGCGACCTGAGCCCTGTTTTAGGCCAATACGAGGCTGATAAAGCCGCTTTGCAGCTTCGGGCGGAAACTTACCAAGGCGAGCAGAACTCGCCTCGTTGGAGCGAATTAAGGGGCGAAATCGAGCAAAAGAAATCAGCTCTCCAGGTGGAAGGCCGGACAGCTACCAACCGGGCTGAGGAATTTGGCCGCCTGAACTACCTGTTGGAATACAAACAGAGCCTGCCTGCACCGGTTCCGGCAGCAGAAACCGTCTCCAACGAGCTGGAGCTGGAAGCCTTGGCATTGGAACTCGAATTGGAATTACTTGACTTTTAATCAAATACACAGAAAATCATGCTTACAACAAAAAACTACTTCTCCGAAATAAAGGACATTGATTGGGCATCCATGCCGGAAGCCCTCTCCAAAGGACATAACTTGGTCGTGGGAGCATCACAGAATAACTGGTCGGCATACAACACCAACGATAACATCAAGCGTGTGGTAGATGCTTATTTCTCCAAACTCGGAGACTATATCAAAAAGAACGCATCAACAAAGGCGGCAAAAGCTCTTCCGGAAAAAGCTATAAAAACTTCCTCAAAGCCAGCTCCCAAACCAAAGGAAAAGCCTGCCAATAAACCAAAGCCCCAACCGAAGCCCAGCGATGAGGACGAAGAAGACCAGGAAGCTACACCGATTGAGCGTATTGATACCGATGTGCAGTTCATCAAACGCTACGCTTCCATGCACGGCAAAGTGAAAACCCAAGCCCAGGTATTGAACCTATTATCCGGCTTACAAAAGGCCATCCTGGAGCGCAGGATCCGGAAGGATTCACCTTATTCCAAGGAGGTTAATTTGATGCAGGAGCAGCTCATCAAAGCCTATGAGAAAATGGGCGATATGGCCGAGATTAAGATTGATGCAAAGAATCTGAAACGCTACCTGGAAATTGCCGGTAGCCAGGAGAATATGCTCTCCATTACTTTGCTGAAAGCCTATGTAAGCCTGAACGGAAAAAAGGGAATGAAGGAGAAAGCAGAGAAGCTCATTGAACGCATGACTAAGGCTGTACAGAAAGGCAAAATTCATAAAAACGACAAATACGCCAAGCGATTGAATGATGCCTTTGAAAGCCTGAAAAACTTTGTAGCCGGCAATGCAGATACACTCAAAATCAGCAGAGCTGAACTCAACGGCTTAATGGGTATCGTGGGTGATGATTTATTCGGTCAAAAAAAAAGTCTAAACGGAACCGATTACGAAGATGATGAGGAAGGAGCGATCGTAGTTCCCTCCGGTGAACTGCTAGGTATGGACTTTGAAACGATTGGTCTCCAGGGAAAATACAGAGAGCTCATTGGCGATCCCTCGGTAGGCTTTTCTGCCATGGTGTATGGGTTACCCAAGTCCGGAAAATCAACACTGTGTCTAGACTTTGCAAAGCACCTGGCTGAGCACCATGGTAAGGTGTTGTACTGTGCCGTAGAGGAGGGATTCGGATATACGCTGAAAGAAAAAATTGAAAGGCTTAATGCTTCACATCGGAACCTTTTTATCACAGATAGGATCCCGGCAGATTTAACTCCCTATCAGTTTGTATTCATTGATTCTGTTTCCAAAGCAGGAATGGATGTAAGTGACCTGGAAGAATTACGCAAGCAATATCCGGGTGTATCATTCATCTTCATCTACCATACCACCAAAGAAGGTCGTTTCAAAGGCGTAAACACCCACGCTCACGAAGTTGATGTGATTATTGAAGTAGGAAAGGGTGAAGCAAAAGCCACCGGCAGGTTTAATGCCGGGGGAGTGATAAGTTTAAATTCTTGAGAATAGAATAAAGAGAACAAAAATTATTGAGCTGATTGATCCCAAAAGAAGTAACAGTGTAACCATACAGCCACTTGTCGTTCTATTGTACACTCTATTGTATAATGCTTTCTTCGGATTGGTTATCCACCCCATACCTCTAGGAGCCTTGAAGCCTAAGTTGTGGCGAATAATTCGTTTAATCGAAGTCCGGGCTGCAATTCGCTTAGTTAATGATGGTATGCGGAATCCGAATTTCATTTATTCTAAGCCCATTGATTTAAATGCTGCATCCACAGGGTCTGAGTAAACCACTAAACTGAATTTTGAAATTAAGTCGGATGGTACTTTTGCAAGCTGTGCCATATCTACCGCAGGTATCAATACTTTTTTCGCCCCACTATCGGCAGCAATTTGAAGATACTCACCCAAGTTTTCAGAGCCAATTATAGCACCCCCAATACTCATTGATCCCAATACAGCAAGTTGCGATAAAACTGGACGCTCAGCAATGGAAGAAACCATTGAAAGAAAAATAGCTAATTCCAATCCACGATTGTTTCCAATACCGTTTAAGTCACTGCATTTTAAGTGAAATTCAAAATCACTGTATTTCGCAGATTGTGTTATCCGGTTCAGGTTTGACCTGAGATAATTTACAGCCTCTTTTAATTCTTCCTTGATTGCTGTTCCACCACCAAATCCAGTATCACTTATTTTTCCATTTCCCGGCATTTTTTGAATATCGAGACGGAATAAGCCTTTGTGTCCTGAATCGGAATTTTTTCCTACAACATAAATTGTCCCAGCAGGTAATTCTCCCTCAGGTATTAGTGACTTCCCTCCACTTTCCGGAACTCCTACAAAATGTTCTTCATTGTCTTCTAAATCTATGTAACTAAAATGAACATCATAAAATTCCATGCCGCCAATTTTCTTAAGCTGCTCTTTTACTCTTCTTCTGCCAATCAATGCATATTCAAGGCATTTACGGACTTCCTCTTTCTTGTACTTACCATCTGGGAAAAGGAGTTTTACTAAACCACTTACAGTGCGCTTTACTGCAATAGTATCACGCTGATTAAGGTCTTTACCTAACCTAAAATATAAACTAATAACATCTGAGAAGTTGTGTTTCCTGAGCTCCCTTAAACACTCTGCATAATAGTCAGAAATGAAGCCATATGCATTAGTGAAAAACTCTGGACGCATCTTAGGTATTTCCCAGCCGGGCAGATAATGATGGAAACGGTCGAAGAAAGCAGTATCAATCATATCCTTTGGAAAAGGAGAAAGCAAGTGACTTGTCTTTACTAAGTTTTCGATTGAGCCATTGATGTTCCCCACAAAAACCATTGATGCATCTGCGTTTACACTTTCCTTACCTCTGCTGAAAGAACCATTCGCCATGAAACCCTTCATGATTTGAATGCCATCTTTATCTTTCATGTTTATCCCTGCTACTTCATCAAATGCAACAACATCCCACATTCCAACTAACCCAACTGTTCTTGTGCTCATGTTGTAGAACAAATTGGCTACTGTAGTTTGACCGCCAGAAATAAGAATGGAGTAGGGAGAAATTTCATCATATACATATGACTTACCAGTTCCTCTTGGACCTAATTCGCAGATATTAAAATTCTTCTCTACAAAGGGAATCATCCGAGCTACCAAATGCCATTTTGTTTTTTCATCCAAATTCACCGGCTCCATTCCTACACTTCTGCAAATAATATCAATCCACTCTTCCAAGGTGAAATCCTGCCTGTGATTAATAAAATCGGATATGTCTGTTTCAGGCATCTGAATGGGTTTCAGTTCCACTATTTTAAAAGGAGAATCCTTTGAGTTTTCATCAAACCAATATTCTAATGTCAAGATTGACCAGATGCCTCCTGCTAATAATTTTTCATACTTACGGATATAGCTATCATCAATAATCACATTTTTGATATTTATATTGGACAGCAAACCCTCATAGCGATCAGCTTTCTCATTCAATTTCGCAGTAACCCGGTCAATAATTTTATAGCGACCTTTCTCTTTGATTTTGGCTTTTATTTTCTCTGATTCATCGGGACGCACATAGTTATCAGCCAATATCTGTTTTACCTTCAGAATGCCATCTTTTATGGTTGCTTCATCATCGGTTGCACAATACATACCCAGCAGGTACTCCAATACATACACCGGAACATTTGCACCTTCTTTAATTTGCTTGGTTAAATCCTTTCGTACAACTTTTCCTGCAAAGGATTGATTGAGTTTTGTATCTAATGCATCCATATTATTATCGTTTTAAAAATCATCAAACTCACTGCTAAATGCGATGAGCATTCGGTAAGTAATGCTTTTATATATTTTAAATTGACTTGTTCCCTCAATCTGTTCTTCCAGTTTGAGATAAACATCCTGACCATTGAATTTAGAAGCCTCGGCAGTAAAAAGAAAGTTTTGTCTCTTTTCTCTTGCCATAGCATCGCTTTCGGTGCTATTGAACAAGAGTGTAATTACATCTGATATTAACTGCCCAGCACCCGTATAAAAACCTGCTTTTATTTGTCGTGGCTGAATTTTATCAGCTACGGTTTGCTTCTGATAAAAACTTACTGCAAAAGTGTTGCTGGTAATATTTGATGTGCCGCTGATAATATCAATCTCTACTTGTTCAATATCGCTTTTACGTGCTTTGTATATTTCCAATACCGGAACTACTATTTCCTGCAAACTCGCACCCCCATGTACAAAACGACTGCCTGCACCCTGAATGCGGATTCGGTTGATGGATTTTGGTATTTGAGCTTCGGTTTCGTCTGCATAGCCCAATGCATTTCCTTCCCATTTTTGAACGGATATATTAGGTGTTAAATTCTTGCCTAATACAAATC
The DNA here is from genome assembly GCA_046309775.1 of Flavobacteriales bacterium. GTDB lineage: Bacteria > Bacteroidota > Bacteroidia > Flavobacteriales_D > Sanyastnellaceae > JAIXWP01. Next base: position 14,652 of record JBKCOM010000001.1, on the reverse strand, counting down.
TTCTGCTGGTTTTATAAAGTGCACCTGCAGGCGTAAAGTCTGTGAAGTCAGACTCATCCAATCTGTTGTGTTGATATAAGTAGCCATGATCAGCTGTAATAATCATATTGTAGCCATTCATGTTGTTGATGTGTTTTAGGATACGTAGCAAGTAATCAAACTCTGTTTCTGTCGCCTCAAATACTTTACCTTCGGAAGTTTTATCATCGCCAATTTTATCAATATGATTGCTGTAGATGTAAATCACATTGAAAGGCTTGATAAACTCTCTACCTTCGGTATTAGATTTCATTTTCAGGAAATCTTCTGCACTAATAGCGATACTGCCGGGATACGTTTTTTGTAAAACTTTTGTACGGTTGAGAGTTCCTTGTGTGCTTATTCCATCTGCATACACAATGTCATTGTGTTCTTCAAATGTTAGGGCTGAATGTGGCAATAATGAAGCCATGCCCAATTGTGTATAAGAGGGCAATGAACCCAACACTGCATTAAGCGTTGCTGTGTATCTATCCTCCTGCAAGATGAGTTCTCTTAACTCTGCAGCAGATTCATATCTCAAAGCATCGGAAATAATAACAAAAACCCTGTTCTCCTTTTTAGTGAAGGGGGCAACCCATTGCTGATAAAATTGTTTCTGATTAATGATCTTTTCAATGTTCCAGTTGGTCATTCCATCAATGGATACCTGCCAATTATCACCCAACTTCAGCAAAAAGGAATTTCCATAAGCCTTTTCAATTTGCAGGGTGAGGTCTTTTAAAATATTTTGATGTTCTGCCTGCTCACTTGCATATATGTACTTGCGGTAAAGCTTGTCTATTTTATACCACTGCTTCTCATATTTTTCAAATCCATCTTTAGGGCTTTGTATGGTTAAATTTACTTTTCTAATTTCATCTAATAAAGATGCTGCATTGCTCAATGCTTCATAAATCTGTGAAAAGTCGGCAAAGAAAAACTTCATCCTTCGCTTTTCTATCCACTCCTGCAAAGTGTAATTAGAGGATGTGTTGTTAACGATATGTTCCCGAATGCCAATGATAATTTTCTTATCTATCACCGCATAGGTATCTGCATCTAATAATTGTTCTACATTAAAGTTCTGGATGGCAGCTTCTATGCCCAGGTCTTTTTCTAACTGTTGGCTCAAATCATAATAAACCTGCCTAGCTCTTGTATTTTCTTTCCAACGGTTTACAAAGAGGTAGGCTTCTTTGTTTAATGCAGGTTTACCAGTGCTGATGCTTCTTTCGAAATTGTCCTGAACCAATTGCAAAAGGCAATCTTTAATGGTAGGTGTGGAGGATTTGTAATTATATTTCTTTTCAATGGTTTCCCATAAAAAAACACTCAATCCAAACTTATCCATTGCCTTGTATTTGTCTTGTTTGTTTTTATATGCCTCTGAAAACAGTGCATACAATATTTTTTCCCATTCAGGTTCAGTTGCACAAATGATGGAAAGCATTTTTAGCCGGATTTTACTTTCCCTGTCTTCTGGTTCCAGCAATGACTTTAAATCATTGATACGTTTTTCGTTAGCAAAGAAATCTTCGTGCTGCTGAACTAGCGACTTGAACTCCTGCGGCAAATCAAGGTCTTGCAGGTATAAAGAGGATGCTTCTGTATGAAATTCGTAGTTAGATAACAGCAAATCCAACAACCAGTTTTCATTGTCAATTGGTTTTGCTTTGGCCTGGTATAATAAAAAATATTGTGTTGGCTGTTCAATTAATAATTGATGCTTCAGAGTAAATTCATTGTTTTCAATGACTATCTTTTCAACTCCCGCAATTTGAAGACTGTTAAACAATCCTGTCATTTCGGCTTTTTCGTCATACCAAAATACAAGACGGTGCTGTTGGAATAACTTTCCCAAAGCTGACTGTACTTTCGTATTTATCGTAAATATATCTTGCATTACTCTTCTTCTTTTTCTAATCCTTTAATGGGTACTAACACCTCTTTGAACTTTTGGTAATTCACTTTTACACCATCATCCAAATCGATACAGATTTTTTGCGTGGCAATGGTGAACAATGTTTTTTCATACTCCCGGCAATCTTTAATTATCAACTCCAACTTATCTATTTCTTTCAAGGCGGCTGTTTTTTCACGGGCTGAAATATCTTCCCGTAAACTAAGCATGGTTTGGGTTTGTTTGGTAGCTTCAAGTTTACTGATGAAGGCTTGAAGGTAATCGTTCAGCATTTTACTGCACAAATCGGGCTGATAGCGGTGCATGTAAATTAGTGCCTTGAAATGTCCTTTTGGACTGCTGAACATCCAGTATATAGGCCGTTTCTTATATCGTTTTATATGCTCGTTGTAAAAGTCTTTCACAAAGTATTTGCGGATGTCCTTACCAATGGTGTCTTCTATGTATTTGAGGTTTTCTTCGAAATGCTCTTCGCCAAAAGCTGCTTTTAAAAACACTTTGAACCTGCCTACTATATCATCCGTAAACCATTCTCCATCTAATACCGGGATGATGTTGTCTTCATCAGGCATGAAAGTGGGGTTGGATACTTGTTTTAGAAAATTCTGTAAAGTGTCGTTTTGATTAGCCAAGACAATACCTTTTGTGTCTAAAGAAAACCGACCAAATAGATTACCAACAAAAAAAGAAATAAACGAATAGGTTGTTTCCTTAAAATTAATTTCCACTTTTTCATCACTAAACATTATTTCACTGTTCGCTACGGAAATGTCAGAATATTTTATTGATGAATCGTATTCCTTGGCCAAGCCGTAAATATTGATTAACAATTCATTTAATTTGCTTTCTGTATTTCGAATCTCACTTACGCATTCAATTATATGATCATTAAATCGATCATTAAACTCCTTAAGATATTTGAATTCACATCTTTCTAGGTTCCCAAAAGGTTGAAAATCCCATGAGAATTCATTTATATCCCATAAAAATTTGTATTTAGAAACCAATTCTTTAGATGTAACTGAAAGTTCGTTAAATGATAAGTGTGAATTATCAAAAGCAATTGGGAGTAATTTCAAGTCCCCAACTTGTGTAACCATCGTTGGATTTGTAATCCTTAAAAGAGGCTGCACCAATTTTGAATTTAAAAATCCAATTAATGGATAAATGTATTCATCAGTTGGGAATAAACTACTTCCTTGAACATCAAATAAAAATCCATCATCCTTATATCTGGTTGAAAATCCTCCCGTGAGATTAAAAGTTATACCTCTTTTGAAGTAGAACTGAGAATTTTGGGCTCTAGACCTTACTTTACCGTTTTCGTCTTTAAAGTTTTTTATCTCATGGCCATCATTTTCCCAATTACATACATATTCATTACTACCATAAAATTTTTGATAGCCACCACCTTTATTGTATGGAAACCATTTGTAATTAGATGTTGAATTGGGACTTCGATTAAGCTCAATTTTTCTAAAAGAAACTTCGTACCATAATCTAAGAAACCTATCATTCATCCCAGTTGCTAATCCTTGCTTTACATCAGCAAAAGATGCTAATGAATTCGACCTTTTTATTAAATCAGCTGTTTTTGGAGTGATCCAATAGGCAAATGATTTTGTTTCAAGAGCTTCAAAATCTGACTGAATACTAAGAAAGGGGAACTTTATTTTTTGAAATAAAGCAGCCTTCGCTTCTGAACCCCTAATAGAGGTACAATCATAAAATGGAATATGATTTAAACAAGGTATATTTTTTTGGCAAACAAATGAAACAGATTGAACCACCTCACCGCTAATTTCATCAAAAACGCCAGATCCTAAATGAATTACGTTAATCAACTGCTGTTCTTTCAAAAACTCACATCGGAAGTTATAGAAATCACTAGTAAACATCCAGGTATGTTGATTGATTAACGAATAGAGCCCATTTAAAATGCTAAAAGATGCGCAACGTTCAATGAATGCTGAAAATAGATCTCGTTTCGTGTTCGGAAAGTATGATTGAACATACTCTTTTACGGCATCATTCATATTACGAGATCCCATATAAGGCGGATTCGTTACCACACAATGGTATTGGCGGCTTAGGTATTCGGCTTGCTCTTTTAGTTTCTGTTCCTGCTCTTGCCAAATGCTTCCATTTTGTATTTGCAGAGCTTTTAATTCTTCCGGGTCTATTTGTATGAGTGAACCAAAATTGTCGGCTTGGGTAAGGTTATAAAGGGTTAAATCTTTGTAATCATAAACCAAATTACTAGCAACTGCCAATGGAAGTTTCACTGCATGTTTAATAACGTCTTCGTTTACATTTTCCAATGCTATTACATGGGGCTGCACTGGCTTGCGTAAAAAGCGGGAGTAATAACTACGGGCTTTCATGGTGAGGGCAAATGCCGCCAGTTGTGCTGCCCGTTCATCTATATCAATACCAAAAAGATTGTGCTCGAGTATGAGAGCAGGTATCTCATTGGTATTGTAACCCTCTTCCTCATATATTTTTGTAAACAGGTCAAATGCATATACCAATACGTGGCCGCTGCCTTGGCAGGGGTCTAAGAAAGTAATGTCGGTGACTCCTTTTATTCCTTCCGGTAATGGTGCAGGTGCATTGCCCTCTGGAGCTTCAATATAATAAGGCATAAACTGCCTTAGTTTACTGTTGGGCTTTAAGGTGAGCCATAATTTACCCAATGTGTTTTCCACCATGTAGCGTACAATCCAGCGTGGGGTAAACAACTGTGTAGCGGCAGGAATGTTTTCGGCTGTAATCTTTATGTTCTTTTTTAGCCCTTCAAATACATCGTCTTTTTTATCGGCTATGTAAAACTGATACAACCAACCTATCAATTCTTCCTGCTGACAATCTTCATCAGTCATGCCGCTGCGCATATCTGCAACAATGCTGTAATCACTAAGCAGGTCATCGGGTAATAACAACTCGGTAAAATCGCTGATGCGTTCAAACATAAAGGGCATTGCCGTATGCCATTGGTTGCAGGAAGCTACCAAGAGCATTTTGTAGGCTTCGGTATGTGCATCGGTGGCGGCGGTTTTGCCATCTAACAAATCGTTCAGCCGTTGACGGTCGAGTTTTAATTCCGGTTCTATGTTACCACCCAAGGCATTTTGCAATACCTCCGGGTTAGTCATTCCATCTAATGGAGTGATAACTTTCGGTATGGTATAACCATTGGCATCCATAAAACGCAAAGCCATCAAACGGTTGAACCAAGTGTAGGCTACCATTTCTATTACCTGTTCCTTGCCTTGCTCCGATATTTTCTTTTTAAGTTGTTCTATCTCTTTTTGCTTACCACGCAACTCTGCCGTATCGTGTGATAACACATACTCCAGCTTACGACTCACCTGGTCGAGCAATTTAATACGAGCCTCTTTAGCGAAGCGTTTAAGGTTGTTGGTGTTCATTATAATGAAATGCGTTTGTCTTCGTCAATGATTCTTAAATACTGTTCTTTCAATGCAGACAAATAATCTTCCACATCTTGCTTAGTCTCCAATGCAGGTTTAGTGAAGTTTATTTTTACGCTGTCTTTGCGTACAAAAACAACTTTAGGTTTTGCAGGCTCAGGACTACCAGGTTCAATTGGTTTTGGTGGATTTGCCCAACGCATCATCAGCTCTAATTGCTTTTGATAAAGGTCTGATGTAGCGTTGTTTGCTTTTGTGCGAATATTACCAATGAACCTTTCCTGTTCAATTTCCTTTATTACTCTCTCAAATGGTGCAATAATTTCATCCTGTTGTTTGCTATCCAGTTTTGCGAAATCGGCAAATGATTTCAGTTTATTAATACTTTGCTGAATGGCTTCTGTGGCTGTTTCTCTTTCCAGCTTTTGCTGTGCAGCCACTTCCTTGTGTATGACTTCTAATGCAGCTTTGGCCTCCTGCATTAAAGTGCCCTTATATGGAGCAGGACTTTCAGCAACGGCGCTTAATTTTTCAAGACTGTCATTTCCGATATAATCAAAATTTGCATTATTACTTTCGAGATATAATAATACGTTTTCAAAAATGCTACGCTGAGCACCATTCATGAACTTTTTCACTTCTTCTAAAACATTCTCTTTATCGTCCAACAAATTGTCCTGGTATTGGTCTAAGGCATTGAAGAAATAAGGATGTTCTTTTTCAGCTACTAATTTCAAACGGTTCAACGGCTCGCCTAATGATTCCAAAAATTTTAACCTGCTGCGTAGAATGTACATTTCAGAAAGATCTTTTACCTCCTTCTCCATCCGCTGCTTAAATAGGCGGGATATTTCTTTGGGTTCATTGCCAAGGTTAGGTTCATTAAAATATTCTTGATAGAAGTTTTTCAGTTTTTGTATTTGCGTATTTTGAATTTCCTCTTCTAGCTCGATAATGGTATTAGCGTACTGATTATTTTTTTGTAAAGCATCTAAAACAGCCCTATCGTCTAAATTATTACCATCTTGTTTCAGGCTTATTTTATTTCGCTTGTAAAGCTTGGCAATAATACACAGCACAGCTGTCTGATACCATCCATAAGGTCTTACATAAAAGTTATCAATCAAACTTTTAATGGTGGTTCTTTCATGGCTTGCCTTATTTCGTTGAATGCGATTCAATACCTCCACTTCAATTTCATGCAGGGTATCTTTAAACAATACATCATCCTGACTTTGTACTATTTTTTGCAAATGAGCTTCGGTAAAATCCACCGTAAGCATTTTGAGGTTGGTATAAATGGTTTTAATTAATTGCTGAACGCCCTGAGTAATTTTTGTTTTCGGGTCTTTGCTGCCTATATCTGTAAGTTCTGAGCCATTCAAATACATTTTAGCATCACCAATACTTTCTTTCAGTTGATTCAAAACTGTTCTTTTGCGGTCCTGATTCTGCTGTGCTCTTTCGGAAAGGATACGTTGCTTGGTGGCATCTAATGAGGGCGAATTGGATGTTTGGATGTATTTTTCTGTTTTCTTGATTAATCTCAATTCATCAAATAGCCGATTGTCTTCAGGCAAATAAATAATCAGATCATTAGGTCTTCCAGCAGACCACATATTGATGTTTGCGGTAGAAACAGAATTTGCATTTAATGGAGTAATAAAATTGACATAAAAATCCTTATCACGTCCGACAACATTATCATCCAATTTTTTTCCAAATTCATACGGCTGATTATTGGTATCTAACTTCACCTTAGAATCACGAAGTATTTCATCGAAAAGATAGCCGGATAATAATTCACCGGGAGCACTTAAGTCTATATCAGTGCTTTTGATTTCGTTTTCTACATCCTTTTCCTGATTGGTAAGATATTCGTACAAATCACCAGCAGTGCGCTGTATGTATGTTTGGCTTTCCAATAAGTTTAAGGCTTCCTGTACTTGATTATGAAAAACAGCAAGTTCCACATCAAATTTTGGCAACAGTAAAATTGCAATGTTTCCTACGCTTGCCTGAAATCCTTTCACATATTTTACTAAGAATAGAGCTTTCAAAGCTTCCTTTGCCAAATCTGAATCAATACTTCTATCGGCTTGCAAAATGTCGCTTTGGATATTGCTTTGTAAAACATCTTTAATACCCTCATACATCTGGGCAAAAGACACAATGTTTTCAATCTCTTTTTCTGCATATGTCTTAGCTACTTGCTGAAAAACACCCAGCATGGAACGTTCACCAACAGACTGCTGGCTGCCAATGAATGCATTGTGGTCGGACAAGGCTTTTATGGAAGCTTGGAAAAGGTCAAACTGATATGGAATGAACGGATACGTATTTACAAAGTGTTCAGCATCACGATAGGTTTGATACTGCCTTGATCCATCATTAAACTTCAGGAGTGTTTTTACATTGTTTTGCTCTTTGTCATAAATCCCGTACAATACTTTATTAGAATCATCATTTTTAAGCAGCAGTCGTTTTTGAATTACTTCGTCTGCATTGGCACTGGTTAAAGGGAGCTTAACTGCAAATCGGCCTTGAATACGAGAGAAATCATGAGCCTGTCTTGCATTTAAATCACCGATAGTCGCATTCAGGTCATTCTGAGAGGTAACAATCAGGAATGATTGCCCTTGTGTTTTAAAGGATAAAGTTTCAGCAATTGTTTGCAGGCTTAGCATCAACCTAACATTTTCTGCAATAAACTGGCCGACCTCATCTACACAAAACACCAGACGAAAACCGGTTTGTTTTGATTTAATATGTTTCGTAACCAATTCACCAAAACCTTCAATATCCAGCTTGTAGTTGTTTATCAGATTATCAATAAAGCGATTGGCTTCATCGGTGCTGATTGATTTTATCTCGGCATATATCTCAGCCAATTCGTGTTGGTTTAGGAAAATAGCTTCTCTGCCTTTTTCCCAATTCTTGTTGAAACGTTTCTGATATTCACTTTTAAAGAAATCATATTTACCAATGCTAGCAAGGTGTCTTTCTACTTCTGCTATTTCAGGGTTTAATGGATCGTAACCTAACAGTTCATTAAACACCTTTAAGAAAATGCTTAAAACCGGGTCAATGGCAGACCCCATGCTTGTAATGCCATCCGACTTAGCTGCAATATTGAATAGAATAGATTCAGTTGGAATAGTTGATACCTTCTTTATGTTCCTTTCCAATTCAAAATCATCTGAAGCTTTTTTGGCAAAAATGTCGGCACATTTTACCCCATTGATTTCCTTATTTTCCAAAACCAATGAAAGCATTTTAAGTAAGTGAGACTTACCAGAACCAAAGTAGCCTGAAATCCAAATACTGCTGTTGAAATTGTTTTTTGTTAATTCTTCAAACAAGCCAGGCAACATCTTATTTCTATTAGAAATACCTAACAGCTCATTGGTAAGAACGTATTCCTCCAACTCCTGCAACAAATGCCTTTCATCATTGGCTTTAATTACTCCCTCAATTGGGCGGTAAATGTCTTTGAGATATAATTCTTTTTGCTTCATATCAGATTTTATAATCGTTGAGGTTGTGAGCCCGATAGTAGTTATCATCCTTCAGTCGGTCAAACAGGGTTAATGATTGGTTGTTGTAGGTACCCGGAAAGAACATTACTAATGGTAAGTCTCCTACAAGGGTTTGTAAATTGTTTAGAATCGTATGGGATCGAATAATTGGGAAAGCTGCACCAATACCCGTTAAGAAAATGATTTTCGCAGTACTATCAGAAAGCCGTTTATGGATCTCAGGAATAACAACGGAGTCTATATTTAATGGTCCACTTAATACCCTCAATAAGCGTTGCTTTGGCAAATTCTTTTCCTGGTTAACTATCTGTTCAAACAAATTCCCCTTTTTGAGTATATCAACACACAGATGATAAAGATGGATTTCTAAAATGTCAATTCCCTCATTTTGCAAACGCTTAATTAGTGATTGAATATTTGTATCAACAAGGGCTTGATTACTTACCGGAAAGGAGTGAATGAAAAAAGGCAGTTCGCCACCCAATCCCTCTTTGTTCAAGAAGCGGGTACTTGAAAGAATCTTGAATAGGCTCTCAAAATGTTGAGGTGTATAATATGTTTGACTTTTAAGCATGTTTTAATTTTTGCAATAGACTTTTTATTTCTTCATTTGAATAGAGAAAGGCATTAAGAAAAGCCGGGTCATCATCAACTATTACATCGATGACTTTACTATTTAATATTGGCTTTAATATGCTCCCGTTCTTTGCCTGGGTAATTAATCCAACCTGCTCAAGTAATTTAAAAACAACCTGCTTTACTTTCTTTGCTGTTAATTCTGTGATCTCATTAAGTTCATTATGAGATAGAATCTTTGTATTAACGAACTTGATGTAATCTATTTCTGAAACGGCTGTATCGAAAAGTAAATATTTATTGCGAATTGCCTCTACAATAAAATCTCGTAAAAATGTGTATGACTTTACAAGGGATAATAAAATCATGGCCTTTGCATCATCCAGGCTCCCATGAATCATTAACTGCAATTGATCTTGTGTTAGCAGAGATAAGCGTTTTTTTATTTCTAAAAATTCTCTTTTGAATGTAGCCTGTTTTACTTTGTTCAATAAATTATTATCCAATAACGATTTCTCAACCGCTTTCCAATCTTTAAGCCTGTTGTATTCTTCAGCAATTACCAATGTCTCTGAAATTAATGCAGATGCACCAGTGAATGAAAATGTATATTTTGTTATACTCTTCATTTACTCTTATTCTTATTTGATATTAAATTGATCGTTTCTATAAAATATGGATTATCACCATATTCATCTTCAATTTTTTGATTCAAAAACTGAATTTGAATCTCTTTATAATTTAATTTAAATAAATCAGCGATAGGCTTAAGCATATGTCCTTGGACATGTCTTTCGCCATGCTCGATTTTGCTTAACAAACTGATATCAATACCAAGCTTATCAGCTACCTTTTTTTGCGAGTAGCCATTAGTTATCCTCAACTCATGGAGATATTCTCCGAAATCAATTCTTCCTGAACCCATATTTTTTTTACTTGACAGTGCTGTCAAAAGTAGCAGAAAAAAACATCTTAACAAAATGCATAAGGTTTTAATTTTCAATCGTGTCAAATCTGCCATAATTCGTGACAACTAAGGTCATAAAACAAAGTCCCCGGTAAAAACCGAGGACTCTCACCGGAAATGGGGGGCAAGACCGGTAATCTCATGGTAATACCATGGGAATATTCTTAGAAAGGCATGGCAAAAAGCTGGTATTCCTGCGGATTTCCGGAGCTTCTTTCAATGATTTCATGTTCTCTCATGTACTTGATGTAGGCTCTGGCGGTGCGTTCCTTCACATCCAGGTGCTCCATGACTGACTTGATCAGATTTTGGTTCGTGATTAGGTGCTTATCCTTAAAAATGTTTGCTGCTGCATCTTTCAATTCGCTCGCTTTGCGCATTTCAGAATCCTCCTTGCTCTTTTCGCCCAGGTAAACATGTCGTCCTTCTTCTTTGCTCCAGCCGAATTGAATCATTGGTACATCTAAAGGAGATCCATCTCTTACTTTCAGCGCCTTGATGACACTTGAATTATTATTCTCGTCTTTTTCGATTAGAAGAATTCCGGCAGCTTTGCGTTGTACCTCCGAACCAAGGTGTCCTCGGAGCTTCATTCCGGAAGGAGCCATGTGCAGAACGCAAATGATTACCGTGTTATAGATTGCAGCCATCCGGAATAGTTCCTCAACAAGCTTCACGGAGCTTTCCTCATCGTTTACAGCTCCCAGTAAGTCAGCAATTCCATCAATCACTACCATGTGTATTCCACCATTTTCGTAAAAGAACCTATCCATGGATTCCAGGATTAAGTTCATCCGTTCGTTCCTGGAGATTCCAACCAGGCAGTAGGCCTTAAACCAAGCTGGTGGCTTGCTCAAACTGGTTCGCTTCAAAATGTAAGTGAGGTTTTTGTACAGCTGAAATTCCGATTGCTCAGTATCATAGAGGATTACAGACTGCTCATTAATGTTTTCTCGGATAGTTGTACCCAAGGTATCGATATCAATTCCTTCCGGCTTGATTGCTCCGGAAAGAATACCTCCCAAAAAGTTGGTTTTTCCGCTGCCTTCTGAACCTGCAATACAGACTAAGTTTCCAGGTGTCCCAATAGTTACATCATTGATCGTGAGCAATGGCTCCGGTGCTTTGGGCGGATTGTCAAAATCAATTTCACAGGAACGCATAACAGCAATGGTATCTTCATAAAGCTGGTCTAGCATTTCACGAAACAACATCATCAGGTCATCCTGGCTGTGTCCCATTTTGAAAAAGTCGGAAATGTCCTTTTCGTTTTTTTCACCGGATAGAGGCAGGCGCAAACTTTTGAGTTGATATTCTTTCAGTGATCCTATGAGTTTTTCCATGGCTGCAAGGCCAGTATCATCTACATCGTAGAGCAGTGTAATGTGCTTAAATCGGTAGCTCAATCCACGGATCATGTTCTTTGGGATATTTGCCGTTTCACTGTTGAAGCAAATAGCAGTCAATCCATGTGAAACGAGACTAAGAACATCTTTTTCGCCACCAGTGATAAACAACACATCACCGCGAATCGGCAGCTGGTCAAATCCGAATACATAGTTCTCGGTGACTTCACCGGTATATAAGAACCGAAGTTTTGAATTAGGACGGTACAACTTCGTGTACCTGCGGCCCTGGTAGCCGAAAATCGGCTCTGTGTCGTTGGTTTCAAGGATGTATTCTTTTCCCTCTTTCCCAACTCCTGAAAAACTTTGAATGGAAATTACATGGTACTTGTCGAGTATTTCCTTGCTGATTCCATACTGCGCCCAAAAGGCAATTTCTTTGGGCGTAAATTCCTTTGCCTGCAAGGGCATTTTAGTCTGGGCTGTTTCAAATCCATCATGAATGGAAGGCAGTTGTGCAGCCACTTTTACTTCGCCTTTATTTTCTCGAAGAATGCGATCGAGCTTTTGGTCTTTGTCCTCCAGGTTGAGATGCAGCTCCTGGTCAATGATTTCAAGAATCCTTATAAAATCTTCTTTGTCATCACAGCTCAATCCAAAAACCTTACTCACAAAGAAGAAGCAATCACCACTGTATTCGGCATCTCCAAAATCTTTGAATTTAAAAGTCCTGGATTTCTTGTCCAGGTAGATGTAGCAAGATGCCTTAGTATCGTTGTAAAATGGGCTCTTGAATGATTTTTCAATCTTGGTAAACTTGCTTCCCAGGAAGTGTTTGAAAACATCTATACCACCATTGGTAAGGTTTAGAATAGCATCTTTGTTCAATGACATGTAGTTACTTAGTTTAAGAGTTATAAAATGGATTTCTTTGCCGGGATGTAATTCTTTTCGACATACTTCACCAGGTCGGCCATAATCAGTCTGCGCTGATTTCCGACATAGGTGTATGGGACTACACCATCACGCATAAGGATGTAGAGCTTAGCTCTTGACATCCCCAAGAATTTGGAAGCATTGATAACATCCAGGTACTTGAATTCCGATTTTGGCTCTTTAACTTCCTTACTGATTTCGTTGAGCTTTCTTTCAACCTTTTCCAGCCTTTCAACCAAAGACTTGATGACTGCATTCTCGTTATTTTGTTGGGTATTCCACATAGCTGCCGATTTATTTCGGCTGCAAGACTAGCGAGAAGATTTCAGTTGATTATTGTACTACAATTGTACTACAATAAGATTTTTTTAGCCCTTCCGGTTGCAATACGATTCAAATGCGTCCAATAACTCTTTAAGAAAAGGACGGTTCTCGATTTTACGATTTTTTGCTGCTGTAAGTGAAGAATCCAGGTTGCCAATTCGAATATTGAAAAACCACATTAAAAGACCGAAAAATTCCTTCCTGGTTAATTTACTCTTAGAGGTAGATATTACTGAATTGCTTTCATAGACGGCAATAAAAAGCTCGATAAACTCGACCTTGTCGCGTTTCCATTGAATAAGGGTTGATCCACTACCTTTTGGGAATAGAGAAAGTTGACCGGATAGATAGGCAGATAATTCTTGCTTGGTAGGAAGGATTGAATCTGGATCATGAATGGTTGGAGTATTTCTAGAAATGCAGAATTTGTTGATGTGCACGATGCGATGCCTGAACAATTCCTCCAGCATTTCGAGAATCTTATACTGTACAGAAAAATAGTTCAGGATTTTTTTTTATTGCATCATCCTGTTTAAGCTCCTGGGGAGCGGATTTATGCAGCTCAACGCGATGAAGTAAAACCTCGATATTTTCCTTTGGGAAATACCGTTGTCGAAATTCCTTGACCTCGAAACTGGCTAGGTCAAAGTCCTTTTGGAGCTCCTGTGGCTCTTTAGGCAGGTTATTCACTAGATCATCTACCTGCCTCTTTATAGGGGAATAGAGGTTGTAGAGGTAATCTTCGAGACTGTTCGTTGAATGATGCCCATTGAATTCAATTTCATGTGAATCATCAAATTCAAAAAGATTGATCTGTTTTCGGAGAGTTCTTCGACTCACCTGGATCTTCGCTGTTTTTAGTTGTTCTAGGACAACGGTTAAGTTTTCTTTCATTTTTAAAATAGTTTGAATAGTTGATATTAAGCATAACTGATAAAATTGCGAGATGTTACCGAAAAAACCATGGTGTTTTCCTCCTCGAAATCGGGTGAAATCACCATGTGGCAAATGGCAAGGATATATATATATACCTTGCCATCTGCCACCCTAGATATGATTTCAAAAAATGCAACTTTTCGCTGCCAAAAAAAATCTAACATTTAGTACTTGTACTAATGAAAAAAGGAGTGGAAATGGGGGAATCTCCTCATGAGCAAATGTTCATTTGTTCATTGTTCAATTGTTCACCTGGTCATATTTGAGCAAATCGAGTGATTGAGCCATCAGGAAAGTTTTATGGCACACTAGAAAATCGTTGAATACATTTTTGGGTTCATTCTGAATTGATTTTCAAAAAGAAACTCTTATATTTGCAATACCTGAATGAGACACAAGGAGTTCAGTCAAGCCCCCCAATTGGGTTGCTTGGTTTCTACCAGGGTTTCTAGGGTGAAAAAGTTGGAATAAATTATTGAAAATAAAGACGTTGGAGTGGATGGTTCACTATCCTAACTCTCCGCTTCGAGAGAATACTCAAATGCGAAAAGCCGTGAAAGTAGTTGACTTTCACGGCTTTTTTGTTTTTAGCGATACGACACAAAACGTTAAAAAGCGCAAAGTTTCTCTCCAAAAGCGTGACCCCTTTTTC